>CAYZII010000004.1:53321-67684 GCA_964478415.1 uncultured Methyloversatilis sp. | reverse complement strand
GGGCTGCGTCGTCAACGGCCCCGGCGAGAGCAAGCACGCCAACCTCGGCATCTCGCTGCCCGGCACCGGCGAGGAGCCGGTCGCGCCGGTCTATGCCGATGGGGTGCGGATTGCGACTCTGAAAGGTGAAAAAATCGCTGCTCAGTTTAAAAAGATTGTTGAAGACTATGTCTGCGAAAAATATCCGCCCCACTGATGATGGGGTAGCAGATGTTTTGCAGGAGATTTCAACCCTGTTTGGGCAGATTTATGAGTGTAGGGTGACTCCTCGTGGCTACAAATATGCTGACTATACAGACGAATGGCTTGAGAAGATTAGCTGCACGAGAACCAGTGCAGACGAAAGAAAATCAGCACAGACTACACGTCTGGTTCAGGAGTTATTGTTAAAAAAGTTTGGCAATGACAGACTGAAAATAGAGGCTCCAGTGGCTGAAAATATGGAGTTAAGGTTTGTTGATGATATTAGGCAGATTGAGTTTGATAAAACGAAGGTTCAATGTTTTGACTTGCTCGACGTTAAGAATGGTGTTGCCTTTGAGTTTAGTCTAGCAGATGCCTTTGCTGAATTCTTCAAGGATGTTTTAAAAGCAATTCTTGATTCTCGCGTTAAGCGACTCTTTTTGTGCATGAGAAATCACCGCTACAAGGGCGATAAAAAGAGCGGTTATATAAAGGTGGCAGAATCCCCCATGGTGAATCAGTATATTGCGCTCGCGAGATTGTATAAACTTGAAGTAGTTTTGTTTGATCTGTGTCCTGAGTGTAACAAATAGACATTGGAGTTCAAGATGAATGATTATGTAGGGAGCCTTGAACGACTAGTTGCAGATCATTCAAGTTATATCAACAAGTTGCCTGCAAATGTTTTTCTTAACATATTGACAAGGTTAAATTACGTAGATTGTTTGCCAGAAGATAAAAGACTTCCTGTTTTTATTGAAAAGTTGTTTGATGTAATCATTGATGAAAGGGATGATCTGCAGAGAGAATGGTCAAAAATGAAAGGTAACTGCCTTAGCGGCATTGTGCGAAACAGCTTGCTCCGTTCGTTTTTAAATAGTTTTGTTTTTGCTGAGAAAGTTAATAATTTAAATGAAGCCTATTTTGTCATACATGATATCGATTTCATTTCATTAATCCATATTGGCTTTTCCTTGGAGAATGATTTTGTTTTAACAGCTAGCAATTTTGGTTGGAGTGATAAGCCTGTTTTACCTTTGCGTCTTATCGCCAAGTTTGATCCGGTCACTTCCTTTTTGTCGGAAATTTTCATTTATCGGCCAACCAACTTCAAAATAGGGTCATATATAGGCTCTCGATCTGAGATTCGAGATTTGCCAATCATCTCTGACCAATACCATTTGATCGCGCATCGCAAGATCGGTTGTGATCAAAATTAAAACGCATAAATGATATGAGTGTGTTGGTTCAAGCCATTCGCGGGATGAACGACATCCTGCCCGCCGAGGCCGAACGTTGGGAGGCCTTCGAGCAACTCGTCCGCGACTGGCTGTTTTCTTATGGCTACCGGCCGATCCGCATGCCGCTGGTCGAGCCCACGCCGCTGTTCGCGCGCGCGATCGGTGCCGTGACCGACATCGTCGAGAAGGAGATGTATTCCTTCACCGACAGCCTCAACGGCGAGCAACTGACGTTGCGCCCCGAGGGCACCGCCTCCTGCGTGCGCGCGGTGCTGCAGCACAACCTCCTCTACGATGGGCCGAAACGCCTGTGGTACATGGGGCCGATGTTCCGCCATGAGCGGCCGCAAAAAGGGCGTTACCGCCAGTTCCATCAGGTCGGCGTCGAAGCGCTGGGGCTTCCCGGGCCGGACATCGATGCCGAGCAGATCATCATGTGCGCCAGGTTGTGGGACGATCTCGGTCTGGAAGGGATCCGGCTCGAGATCAACTCTCTCGGGCAACCTGAGGAGCGCATGAAACATCGCCACGACCTGATCGCCTATCTCGAGAAGCATGCCGACCAGCTCGACGAGGATGGCCGGCGCCGTCTGCACACCAACCCCTTGCGCATCCTCGACACGAAGAACCCGGCCATGCAGGCGCTCGTCGAGGCAGCGCCGAAACTGCTCGACTATCTCGGCGAAGCATCACTGAAGCATTTCGAGGGCGTGCAGGGGCTGCTCAAAGAGGCAGGCATCCCGTGGTGCATCAATCCGCGTCTGGTACGCGGTCTCGACTACTACAATCTGACCGTGTTCGAATGGGTGACCGACCGGCTCGGCGCACAAGGCACGGTCTGTGCCGGTGGCCGTTACGATGGTCTGATCGCGCAATTGGGTGGCAAGCCTGCTCCCGCCTGTGGTTTTGCTTTGGGCATCGAACGGGTGATGGCGCTGCTCGAGGCACAGGGTGAACTACCCGGAGCACCCGCAGTCGACGTTTATGTCGTGCATCAGGGGGAAGGGGCGGAAAGACTCGCTTTCCGGGCGGCAGAGGCTCTGCGCGACATCGGCTGTACAGTGCTCACCCACATGGGGGGCGGCAGTTTCAAGTCACAGATGAAACGCGCCGATGCCTCGGGGGCACAGCTGGCGCTGATCATCGGAGAGGACGAAGTCAGCAGAAACGAAGTGACGCTCAAGCCCTTGCGTGTCCAGGCCGAACAGCGGCGCGTGCCGTTCGATGGATTGGCCGATGCAGTGCATGAGTGGCTCTTTGGCACGGACGAGGCATCTGGAGAGGACTGAAAACATGGCAACCTACGATCTCGAAGAACAGGAACAGATCGAAGAACTCAAGACCTGGTGGAAAATGCACGGCACGCTGATCACTTCGGTGATCGTCGCCTTTGCGATCGCCGTGGTGGGCTGGCAGGTCTGGCATTGGTGGCAACGCAGCGAGGCCGCCAAGGCTGCCCAGCTGTTTGCGGGCCTGCAGCAGGCCCTGATGCAGCAGGACATCAAACGGGTACGTCTGATGGCGGGCGAACTCGTCGACAAGCATGCCAGTACGGCCTATGCCGGCATGGCGGCGATGGTCGCTGGCAAGGCGCTGGCCGAAGCCGGCGATCTCAAATCGGCGCTGGCCCAGTATGGCTGGGCGGCCGAGCATGCGACGGATCAGGGCATGCGCGATCTCGCCCGGCTGCGTCAGGCGATCGTGCTGGCCGAAGAAAAGAGCTTCGATGAGGCCTTGAAGCTCCTTGCCGTGCCGCCAACGCCGTATTTAATGCCGCGCTATCTCGAGGTGCGCGGCGATGTGCTCGCCGCTCAAGGGAAGAACAGCGAGGCGCGTGCTGCCTATGAGGAGGCCATCAAGGCGCTGGAGAGCGATCGCAAGGCGGAAGGTTTGCCGCCCGGGCCTTATCTCGACATTCTGAAAGACAAACGCGACGCGAGCGGGGCGCAGTCATGAGGCTGGCCGCATTGCTGCTCTCCGGCTTGTTGCTGGCTGGCTGCGCAACGATCAGCGATACCTTCGATGCGCTCAATCCGTTCAGGAAGTCGGCGCCGAAGGCGAAGCCTGCGCCTTTGCCGGCCATTCAGGCACAAACCGAGGTCGTGCGTCTCTGGCAGGCAAGCATCGGCAAGGCAGGGGAATATGTGCTGACGCCCGCGGTGGTCGGCGAAAGCGTTTATGCCGCGAGCCGGGAGGGGGTACTGGTACGCCTCGACAACGGCCGGGAGTCCTGGCGCATCCAGACGGGCAAGACATTGTCTGGCGGTGTGGGGGCCAACGAGAAATTGGTCGTGGTGGGTACGCCGAAAGGGGAGGTGCTCGCCTTCGATGCCCACGATGGCCGGCTGGCGTGGCAGGCCCAGGCGAGTTCGGAAATCCTTGCCGCACCGGCGCTGGCGGATGATCTCGTGATCGTGCGCAGCCTCGATGCGCGGCTGTTCGCGTTCGATGTCGCCGACGGCAAACGCCGCTGGACTTATCAACGGCCAACACCGGCTTTGGTGTTGCGCTCACCAGCGGGCGTCGTGATAACGGAGAAGGCCGTTTTTGCCGGTTTTCCGGGGGGCAAGCTGGTGGCCATTGCTCGGGGCAATGGTGCTGCATTGTGGGAATCCACGGTGGCACTGCCACGCGGTACCACCGAGCTCGAACGTATCGCCGACGTCGCCAGCGATCCGGTCGTCGAGGCGGGAAGCGTCTGTGCCGTGGCTTTCCAGGGACGGCTCGCCTGTTTCGACAGTGACAACGGTCGGCAGGTCTGGGCACGCGACATTTCCTCGGTGGCCGGGCTCGCTATCGGCCAACGCGCCATCTTCGTCACCGACGAGAAAGGCATCGTCCATGCCTTCGATCGCAATGATGGTGCCACGCTCTGGAAACAGGACAAGCTGCGCTTGCGCGGTGTCGGCAGACCGTTGGCCATCGGCAGAAAAGTCGTGGTCGGTGATTTCGAGGGCCATTTGCATCTGCTCGAACAGAGCGATGGCGGTTTCGTTGCGCGTTTCGCCACCGATGGATCGGCCATCGTCGCCGCGCCACAAAGACTTGGGGGCGCGGGCGAACGTTTTGTCGTGCAGACCAAGAATGGCAGCGTAGAGGCGCTCGAAATACGCTAGATGGTTCCTACTCTCGCAATCGTCGGCCGGCCGAATGTCGGCAAATCGACGCTGTTCAACCGCCTGACGAAGTCCCGTGCGGCATTGGTTGCCGACCAGCCGGGGCTGACGCGTGACCGGCATTATGGTCAGGGCCGCCTCGGCAAACGGCCTTTCCTCGTCATCGATACCGGCGGTTTCGAGCCAACAGCCAAAGAGGGGCTCGTCCATGAAATGGCGCGCCAGGCCGAAGCCGCGATCGTCGAAGCCGATGCGCTGCTGTTCGTCGTCGATGCCCGCACCGGCCTGACCCAGCAGGACATCGAGATTGCCGAGCGACTGCGTCGCGCCGGGCGGCCCGTGTATCTTGTCGTCAACAAGGCCGAGGGCATGAACCGCGACCTCGTCGCGGCGGAATTCCACGAGCTGGGATTGGGACAGCCTTACGCGATCTCCGCCGCCCATGGGGAAGGGGTACGCGAGTTGCTGGAGTTGGTGTTGTCCAGCTTCCCTGAGGGAGAGGATGAGGTTGCCGAGGAGAGCGGACCGCGCGTGGCCATCGTCGGCCGGCCCAATGTCGGCAAGAGCACGCTCGTCAATACCCTGCTCGGCGAGGAGCGCATGATCGCCTTCGACATGCCGGGCACGACGCGCGATGCGATCGCCACGCCTTTCGAGAGGGACGGCAAGCATTACACGCTGATCGACACGGCGGGCCTGCGACGCAAGGGACGCGTCTTCGAAGCGGTGGAAAAATTCTCCGTCGTCAAGACGCTACAGGCGATCGAGGCCGCCAGCGTGGTCGTGCTGATGGTCGATGCTAGTCAGGAGATCGCCGATCAGGATGCGCATATCGCTGGCTTTTGTCTCGAAACCGGGCGAGCGCTGGTGCTGGCGGTGAACAAATGGGATGCGGTCGATGCTTATCGCCGTGCACAGGTGAAACAGGCGCTCCAACACAAGCTGAACTTTCTCGGTTTCGCTCGCGTGCATTACATCTCGGCGCTCCATGGCCAGGGGGTGGCCGGTCTGTTGCAGTCGGTGGACCGCGCCTATGCCGCGGCGATGGCCAAGCTACCGACGCCGAAGCTGACGCGCGTGCTCCAGGCCGCCGTGCAGAAGCAGGCGCCGCCACGCCATGGCAATGTGCGACCCAAACTGCGCTATGCCCATCAGGGCGGCAGCAACCCGCCGGTCGTGGTCATCCATGGCAGCGCCCTCGAGCACGTCCCGCCCTCCTATGTGCGCTATCTCGAGCATGCCTTCGTCGAGGCGTTCAAGCTCCAGGGAACCCCATTGCGTATCCAGTTCAAGAGCGCCAAAAACCCCTATGTCGAACGGCGCTGAAACTCTGCGCTGGCAACACGGCAATGGATGGCTATACTGACACGCATCGAGCAAGGAGGAAGCAGCGATGACCTACGTGGTGACCGAGAATTGCATCAAGTGCAAATACACCGATTGTGTCGATGTCTGTCCGGTGGATTGCTTTCGTGAGGGACCGAATTTTCTCGTCATCGATCCCGATGAATGCATCGATTGCACGCTGTGCGTGCCGGAATGCCCCGCGGAAGCGATCTTCGCCGAAGACGACGTGCCGGAGGATCAGCGCGAGTTCATCGCGCTGAATGCCGAGTTGGCCAAGCAATGGCCACCGATCGTCGAGCGCAAGGCGCCACTGCCGGATGCCGACGCATGGCGCGGCAAGCCGGGCAAGAAATCCCTGCTCGAGCGTTGCGGCTGATTCCACTCCACTGACCATTGCGCTACCATGTCCGGCAACACGATCGGCAGGCTGTTTCGGGTTACCTCCTTTGGCGAATCCCATGGCCCGGCGATCGGCTGTGTCGTCGATGGCTGCCCGCCAGGGCTGGAACTCTCGGCAGCCGACATCCAGTACGATCTCGATCGCCGTAAGCCCGGCACCTCGCGGCATGTCACCCAACGGCGCGAGGCGGACGCAGTCGAAATCCTTTCCGGCGTGTTCGAAGGCAAGACCACCGGCACACCGATCGCGCTGCTGATCCGTAACACCGACCAGCGCAGCAAGGACTACAGCGACATCGCACGCACGTTTCGCCCCGGCCATGCCGACTATACCTACTGGCAAAAATACGGCATACGCGATTACCGTGGTGGTGGCCGCGCTTCGGCGCGCGAGACGGCGGTGCGCGTTGCCGCCGGCGCGATCGCGAAAAAATGGCTGAAAGAACGCTATGGTGTCGTGATCCGCGGCTGGATGAGCCAGCTCGGACCGATCGAAATTCCTTTCGTCGACGCGGGCGAAATCGATCGCAACCCTTTTTTCGTGCCAAACGCGGCGATCGTGCCTGAATTGGAAGCTTTCATGGACCGGTTGCGCAAGGATGGGGATTCGATCGGCGCGCGCATCGAAGTGGTAGCAACCGGCGTTCCCCCGGGTTGGGGCGATCCGGTCTATGACCGTCTCGATGCCAAGATCGCCTATGCGATGATGGGTATTAACGCCGTCAAAGGCGTCGCAATCGGCGCCGGCTTCGCGTCGATCGCCCAGCGGGGCAGCGAACATGGCGACGAGCTCACCCCGCTGGGCTTTCTCAGCAACCATGCCGGCGGCATTCTCGGCGGCATCTCTTCGGGACAGGACGTGCGCGTTTCCATTGCCATCAAGCCGACGTCGAGCATTCGCATCCCACGTCGTTCGATCGACCTCGCGGGTCAGCCGGCGATGGTGGCGACCGAAGGGCGGCATGACCCTTGCGTCGGCATCCGCGCCACGCCGATCGCCGAAGCGATGCTGGCACTGGTGTTGATCGATGCCGCCCTGCTGCATCGTGCGCAATGCGCCGATGTGGTCTGCCCGACACCGGCGATACCCGCGCGCGCGGGGGGTGGCGATCCGTAAAGGCGCTGCTAGAATCGCACCGATAACCAAAATGAAGGGGAAGTAACTGCCATGCACGTCGAACATCACGATCTCTACACCGAGTTTCCCGAGCTGCGCGACGCGATCGACACGCTGAAGGCCGAGAGCGGGTTCTTCGCGGCCCTGTTTGCGCGTTACAACCGGTTGACGGGCAAGGTCGAGGATCTCGAGGAGCACGACATGCCGGTTGCCGATTTCACCTTTGAAGACATGAAAAAAGCGCGCCTGAAGCTCAAGGACGAAATTTATCAGTTGCTGATGGCTTACCGCATCGGCCAGAAACACTGCGCTTGAGCTCCCCTAGTGCGGCCCCGCCGCAGGATGCCGACAGCCGACAACTGCGGCGTCTGGCGGCTTGGTATTTTTATTACTTCGCGTTCGTCGGCGCGTTTGCGCCCTATTTCTCGCTCTATCTGCAGGATGTCGGCCTGTCGGCGTGGGCGATCGGGGTGCTGATGTCGGTACCGCAGGTGATGCGTCTGCTGGCACCGAATCTGTGGGGCTGGCTGGCCGATCGCCTCGGCATGCGCGCCGCGGTGGTCAAGTTGGCCGCATTTGGGGCGCTGGTAGGCTTCCTGGGCTTTTTCCTGTCACGCGATCTGCTGGTGTTGTTCCTCGCGATGACATTGGTCTGGTTCTTCTGGAGTGCGGCTTTGCCGCTCGCCGAAGCGATGACCCTCGACCGCCTTGCGGGACGAGCCGAACGTTATGGCCGCATCCGCTCCTGGGGGTCGATCGGTTTCATCGTCAGTGTGCTCGGCCTGGGTGCGTTGCTCGACCATCTGCCGATCAGCACGGTGCTGTGGGCCTGCCTGACGATCCTCGCCTGTGTGCTGGCCAGCGCCCTGCTGCTCGAAGAGACGAAACTCGGCGCTGGCGAGACGGCACCTCCGATCGGCAAACAGCTGCGCCGGCCGGCAGTCCTGTCGCTGCTCGCCGCCTGTTTCTTCATGTCGGTCGCCCACGGGCCGCTGTATGTCTTCTACTCGATCCATCTCGTCGCCCATGGTTACGACAAGCTGGCGGTCGGCTCGCTCTGGTCGCTCGGCGTGGTGGCCGAAATCGTCGTCTTCATGACCATGCCGCGCCTGATGCGCCACGTGTCCTTGCGCAGCATCCTGTTGGCCAGTTTTGCCCTGGCCGTGCTGCGTTTCCTGTTGATCGGCTGGGCGGCGGATTTTGCCTGGTTGCTCTCTATTGCCCAACTGCTCCACGGCGCCACCTTCGGTGCCTATCATGCCGCGGCGATGGCCGCGCTGATCCACTGGTTCGAACCCGCGCAACAGGCGCGTGCCCAAGGCGTTTATGGCAGTATTTCGTTCGGTGCCGGCGGCATGGTGGGTGGGTTGATCAGCGGTCAGTCCTGGGAGCCCCTGGGCGCCGGCATGACCTACACGCTGGCGGCGCTGTGTGCCGCCTGTGGCTGGCTGTTGATCTGGCGGGGTGTGTCAGCGCAATCGCTGGCAACGCGTTGAGGAAGGCATGAAAATGAAGATGCAAGTCCTTACCGCGGTTGGGGTGGCTTTGCTGCTCACCGGGTGCAGCACGGTGCCGGTCACCGGACGCTCGCAACTGCTGATGATTTCGGAACAGCAGGAAATCCGCATGGGGTTGCTGGGCTTCCGGGAAATCCTCGAAAAAGAGAAGCTTAGCAGCGATCCTCTCGTCAATGCGCGTGTCGAGAAAATCGGCCGGCGCATTGCCGCCGCCACCGGGCGTAGCGATTACCAGTGGGAATTCAAGGTGATCGAGAACGACAAGATCGTCAATGCGTTCTGTCTGCCTGGCGGCAAAGTGGCCATCTATACCGGACTACTGCCGGTCGCCCAAGACGATGCCGGACTCGCGGCAGTGATTGCGCATGAAGTCGCGCATGCGATCGCCCGTCATGGTGGCGAACGTCTCAGTCAGGAAATGGTCGTCGCGGGTTTGACCGCGGCGACGGTGATGGCGACGAGTGATGCGCGGCGTCGCGACCGCTATGCCGGATTGCTCGGTGCCGGTGCCGCGGTCGGTTTCCTGCTGCCTTATGCGCGTCTGCAGGAAGCGGAGGCGGATCGTATGGGCCTGGTCTACATGGCCAAGGCCGGCTATGATCCCCGCGCAGCGCTGGCATTGTGGAAACGCATGGCAGCGCAGGCGAAAGACCGTTCGCAACCACCGGAATGGCTTTCCACACACCCGGCCGACGAGACGCGCATCCGGGAAATCGAACGTTGGTTGCCGGAGGCCCTGAGCCATTACCGTCCTGGTGCGCACTGAGGGAGCTTCGCACCGTGGCGCGCGGTTTGCAGGCTGGGAGCCGGACCCATCGCTGTGCGATAATTTTTTCTTTTGGGAGTCGATCATGAAGCAATGGCTTGGTTGGTTGGCTATCGTTGCCCTTGTTGCCGGCTGCAACACTATTCAGGGCATCGGCAAGGATATCGAGAAAGGCGGCGAAGCGATTCAGAAGGCGGTCAAGTAATCCTTTATTTCAATAGGAATCTCAATGAAAATTCTGGTATTGCCCGGTGATGGCATCGGGCCGGAAATCACCCGCGAGGCCGTGCGCATTCTCAGGGCGCTCGCGCTGCCTTTCGAGATCGAGGAAGGCCTCCTGGGCGGTTGTGCGGTCGATGCAACAGGCGATCCTTATCCCGAGGCGACCCGCAGGCTCGCGCGCGAAGCCGATGCCGTCCTGCTCGGTGCCGTCGGCGGGCCGAAATGGGATGGCCTCCCGCGCGAACAGCGCCCGGAACGGGGTCTGCTGGGCATTCGCAAGGAGCTCGGGTTGTTTGCCAATCTGCGTCCGGCAGTGCTCTATCCCGAGCTGGCCAATGCCTCGACGCTCAAGCCGGAGATCGTCTCCGGTCTCGACATCCTGATCGTGCGCGAACTGACCGGCGACATCTATTTCGGCCAGCCGCGCGGCATCGAGATGCGCGAGGTCGAGGGAATCAAGCAGCGTGTCGGTTTCAATACGATGATCTACAGTGAGAGTGAAATCCGCCGCATCGCGCGAGTGGCTTTCGAGGCAGCACGCAAGCGCAGCCGGCGCGTCTGCTCGGTCGATAAGATGAACGTGCTCGAATGCACCCAGCTGTGGCGGGATGTCGTGAGCGAGACGGCTAGGGATTACCCGGATGTCGAACTGACGCACATGCTCGTCGACAATGCCGCGATGCAGCTGGTGAGGAATCCGAAGCAATTCGACGTGATGGTCACCGGCAACATGTTCGGCGACATTCTTTCCGACGAGGCCTCCATGCTCACCGGTTCGATCGGCATGCTGCCTTCCGCTTCGCTGGATGCCAACAACAAGGGGCTCTACGAGCCTTGTCATGGTTCGGCACCCGACATCGCCGGCAAAGGGGTGGCCAATCCGCTGGCCACGATTCTTTCGGCAGCAATGATGCTGCGTTATACCTTCGACGACCAAGTGGCGGCGAGCCGCATCGAGAATGCCGTGAAGAAGGTGCTGGCGCAAGGCTTTCGCACGGCGGACATTTATGAGTCCGGTATGAAGAAGGTCGGCACCAGGGAAATGGGCGACGCGGTGCTCGCCGCTCTTTGAAGAAAGGAACGCGAATCATGAAAAAAGTGGGTCTGGTGGGTTGGCGCGGCATGGTCGGCTCGGTGCTGATGCAGCGCATGCGCGAGGAGAACGATTTCTCACTGATCGAGCCGGTCTTCTTCACCACCTCGAACGTCGGTGGCCAGGGGCCGCGGGAAGCCGGTGGTGTGCCGCTCAAGGATGCGCGCGACATCGCCGCGTTACGCCAGATGGACGTGATCATCAGCTGTCAGGGGGGCGATTACACGAAAGAGGTATTTGCTCCGCTGCGCGCTTCTGGCTGGGAAGGCTTCTGGATCGACGCCGCCTCGACGCTGCGCATGATGGATGATGCGATCATCATTCTCGATCCGGTCAATCTCGAGGTGATCAAGGCGGGACTTGCAATGGGCATCAAAAATTACATCGGCGGCAACTGCACGGTCTCGCTGATGCTGATGGGTCTCGGCGGCCTGTTCCACCATGACCTCGTCGAATGGGTCTCGGCGATGACCTATCAGGCGGCTTCCGGTGCCGGCGCGCAGAACATGCGCGAACTGCTGATGCAGATGGGTCTGCTGCACGATGCAGTGAAAGCCGAGCTTGCCGATCCCGCGTCGGCCATCCTCGACATCGACCGCAAAGTGGCTGAGACGATGCGTTCGCCTGCTTTCCCGACCAAGAACTTCCGTGGCGTGCCTCTTGCCGGTAGCGTGATTCCTTGGATCGACGTCCCGGTCGAACATGGCCAGTCCAAGGAGGAGTGGAAGGGGGGGGCCGAATGCAACAAGATTCTCGGCAAGCCGCCTTTCCGCAGCCCCGGCAGCATTCCGATCGATGGCATCTGCGTCCGTGTCGGTGCGATGCGCTGCCACTCGCAAGGATTGACGATCAAACTGAAGAAAGATGTGCCGCTCGATGAAATCTGCGACATCATTGCCAAGGGTAATGACTGGGTCAAGGTCGTGCCCAACGAGCGCGAGATCACCGAACGCGAACTCACACCGGCGGCGGTGACCGGCACTCTGACGGTGCCGGTCGGGCGCTTGCACAAACTGGCGATGGGGCCAGAATACCTGGGGGCCTTCACCTGTGGTGACCAACTGCTGTGGGGGGCCGCCGAGCCATTGCGGAGGATGTTGCGAATTTTGCTCAATTAATCGTATTCGGCATATTAAAGTTCGAGTCGAGCTTGCGCCAATAAGTGCATGATGTTATTTTGAATGGCGTGCAATAAATCCCTGGCGGGGTAAATCGTGAAAAAATCACCCGACGCATCGATCTTCAAAGCCACTCTAATGGCCATGCTGGTGGCCGGTGCCTGCGGAACCCAGGCGGCCGGATTGGGCGCATTGAGTGTCTATTCCGGAATTGGCCAGCAGTTGAATGCGGAAGTGGTCTTGAGTGCCACGCCCGCCGAACTGATCTCGATGTCTGCCAGGCTCGCTTCACCGGAGGCCTTCAAGGAGGCGGGGATCGAATACCTGCCGGTGTTGTCGGATTTGCAGATCAGGATCGAGAAGTCGGCGACCGGCCAGCCGATCCTCAAGCTGACCACGCAGCGCCCCGTCACGGAGCCTTTCCTGCATTTCCTCGTCGAACTGAGCTGGGGCTCTGGGCGGGTGATCCGGGAATACACTTTCCTGCTCGATCCCCCCGAAATGCTGCAAGTGGCCAAGCCTGCGTCGGTGGTGTCGCCTGCGCGCGTCCGTCCGTCAGACGCTGCCGAAACCGGAGCCGAAACTAAAACCAAAACGAAAATCCCATCGTCAGGAGAGTATGCGGTAAAGCCGGGTGATACGCTCATCAAGATCGCCCGGGAAACGCGCCCTGAAACGGTTTCGCTTGACCAGATGCTGGTCGCCCTGTTCGAGCACAATCCGGACGCTTTTTCGGGCAACAACATGAACCGCTTGCGGGCAGGCAAGATACTGCGTCTTCCGCAGCCCGAAGATGTCGCCCAGGTCGACCCGGTTGCCGCGCGCAAACTCGTGATCAGCCAGGCCAGCGAGTTTGCTGCCTATCGGCGTCGTCTTGCATCGGCAGTCGCAGCCGCTCCGGCACCCACGCCAGCCCCTGTACCTCAGCAACAGGTGAGCGGCACGATCAAGCCCCAGGTCGAGGACAAAACTCCACCGCCCCAGCCGCAGGATAAGCTGGAAGTTTCGCGCAGCGAAACGGCGAAAGACAAACCGTCCGTCGCCGCGAGCAATCTCGAAGAGGAACTGATCGCGCGCGACAAGGCATTGCGGGAAGCCTCGGAACGTATCGCCCAGCTAGAAAAGAACATCGAGAATCTGAAGAAGCTCGTCGAGATGAAGAGTCAGGCGGGCGCTGCGCTCCAGCAGCAGGCTGAAGCATCGCGAGACGCATCGGACGCCAAACCGTCTGAAGCCGCTAAGGTCCCGCCTGCTGCGCCTCAAGCCGAGGTGGCCAAGCCGTCCGTGACCGAGCCACCAGCGTCAGCGCCAGCCGGCCAGCCTGAACCGGCATCTGCTGTACCGAGCCAGACGGCCCCTCAGCTGGTCAAACCCACCACGCCCTCCACTGCTGCGAAGAAACCCGTTTCCGCTCCGCTAGAGGAGGGCGAGCCGAGCTTCGTCGATGAGAATCCTGCGCTTGTCTATGGCGGCGGCGGTCTGGTAGCGCTGTTGCTTGCTTACTTGGGTTACTCGTCTTGGCGCCGCAAGAAGAAGGCTGCCGCAGGCAAGGCCGAGCCGATGTCGGCAGCCACAGCTGCCGTTCCGGCGCACGCCGAACCACAGTTGATGCCCAGCGAAGCCGCCACGAGTCTGGAAGGTGGCGAAATCTCGATCCAGGGCGAATTCAGTGAGGGGGGGCTACTGACGAGTGAGGAGATTGTCGATCCGGTTGCCGAAGCCGAAGTGTTGATGGCCTATGGTCGTGACCGTCAGGCCGAGGAAGTGTTGCAGGCGGGTTTGGCGAAAGATCCCACCCGTCCGGCAATCCATATGAAGCTTCTCGAGCTGTATGCCAAGCAGGAGAACATCGCCCAGTTCGAAACCATTGCCGGCAAACTTCATTCGCTCGTCGGTGGTCGTGGAGAGGATTGGGAACGAGTCGTGAAGTTGGCGCATGCGCTGGGCTTGTCCGCCGGCATATTCGCTACGGGTGCCGTAGCGGCCGAAGTGCTGAAGCCATCTATGCCAGCGGAGAAGGCCGAGCCGGCGCCTGCGGTCGCATCCATTGCTCCGGAACCCGTGCAGGAACGGATTGCAGCAGGAGAACCCAACGTTGCGCTGGACAAGGGAGCAGCAGGTGCCTTGGAAGTACCTTCTCTGGGTCTCGATCTAGATCTGGGATCACCCGTCGAAGAGCGGATCGCCGTTACCGGGCCATCCCTGGCGGGGACGGCTCAGCCGCAGGCTGGTGAACCTGAAATC
>CAYZII010000004.1:0-53221 GCA_964478415.1 uncultured Methyloversatilis sp. | reverse complement strand
CCGAGGCGGCCACGAAACTCGAACTGGCCGAGGCCTATGAGGAGATGGGCGATCTCGATGGCGCGCGCGAGCTGCTCAATGAAGTCCTCAACGAGGGTTCGGCTTCCCAGCAGGCAAAAGCGAAGGCCAAGCTGGAGCAGCTTGCCACTTCCTGATTTCCGGCGCCACGGCAGCGGCGGCGATACGCGATGTTTCATCCCGCCTCACTGCTGCTTGCCTGGCTGGCTTTCGCGTTAGGCCTGCAGTGGCTGACGTTGTTCTGGCTGCTGAGCATTGCCGCGTTTTTTGTCGTCGTCTCGATGTGGCTTGCAACCGAGCGCAGTCTTGCGTTATTCCGGCGATCCCGCTGGCTGCTGCTGTCCCTGGCTTTGCTCTACTTCTTCACCACTCCGGGCGAATATCTGCCGGGGCTCGCCGGCATGCTCGGCATGACCCACGAAGGCTTGCGACAGGGCATGGAGCAGATCGGCCGCTTGCTGGCGATGCTGGCAAGCCTTGCGCTGCTGCATCGGCACCTGGGAACCTCAGGCTTGCTCACTGCGTTGCATTGGCTGATGAAGCCGTTTGCCTGGCGTGAGAAAACCGTCATCAGGCTGATGCTCGTGTTGGAGACGGTGGAGAGACGACAGCCCATTTCCTGGCGGGAATGGTTGTCACCTTCCTGTGCCGAAGGATCTTTGCCGGTTTCCCGGCTGACATTGACGATGCCTGGTTTCCGCTTCGTCGACTTGGCCTTTCTTGCCATCCTCACGGCCGTTTTGCTGACTCTGATGTATCTGTCATGAGGATTGCGCTCGGCCTCGAATACGACGGCTCCAGTTTCGCCGGTTGGCAGTCACAGGCGGGTGGGCATACGGTACAGGATGCACTGGAAGCGGCGCTGACTGCCGTCGCCGGCCATCCCGTGCGTGTCGTGTGTGCGGGTCGTACCGATGCGGGCGTGCATGCCACTGCCCAGGTGGTGCATTTCGATGTGGCGGTCAGCCGACCGCTGACGGCATGGGTGCGCGGCGTGAATGCCCATCTGCCGCGGAAGGTGGCGGTACGCTGGGCGACGCCCGTGGCGGAGGATTTCCATGCACGATTCGCGGCGCGTTCGCGTAGTTACAGCTACCTGCTGCTCAACCGCCCCGAGCGGCCGGGTCTGCTCGCCGGCAAGGTGGGCTGGTGCCATTGGCCGCTGGATCTCGAAGCGATGCGCCGCGCCGCGGCACATTTGCTCGGCGAGCATGATTTTTCGTCGTTCCGTGCCGCCGGCTGTCAGGCCAAGTCGCCGGTCAAGACGATGTATCGCTTCGAGATTCGGCGGCAGGGCGAGCTGGTGCTGTTCGACTGCCGCGCAAATGCCTTCCTGCATCACATGGTGCGCAATCTGGTCGGTGCACTCGTCTATGTCGGCGCAGGCCGGATGAGCGTGGCTGATTTCGCATTGCTGCTCGCTGCCTGCGACAGACGCCAAGGCGCGCCGACGTTCGCCCCCGATGGGCTGTATCTGACCGGCGTCGAATATGACCCACACTGGGCTTTGCCGCAGCAGGGACGTATCATCGCCGAACCCGATCTGCCTTTCCTGTGAAACCATGCAGCGTACCCGCATAAAGATTTGCGGCATCACCCGCAGCGAAGATCTCGCTGTCGCGGCCACTGCCGGTGCCGACGCCGTCGGCTTCGTGTTCTATCCTCCCAGCCCACGTTACGTGCCCATCGAGACCGCCGCACGCCTCGCGCTCAAGACGCCTCCTTTCGTGACGCGCGTCGGTTTATTCGTGAATGCCGATCCCGGCTTCGTCAGGGAAACTTTGGCCGCCGTCACCATCGATCTGTTGCAGTTCCATGGCGACGAGGAAAGGCATTATTGCGAGCAGTTTGGCCGCCCTTACCTTAAGGCCGCACGGGTGAAGCCAGGGGTTGATCTGCTAGAATGCGCGCGCGCCTACCCTACCGCGCAAGGTCTGTTGCTCGATGCCTGGAGCGCTGCCTATGGCGGGACGGGGCAAACCTTCGACTGGTCGCTGATCCCGCCAAATCTGCCGTTGCCGCTGATTCTTTCGGGTGGGCTGAATGCGGACAATGTCTGTGAAGCGCTGGTCAGGGTGCGTCCGTGGGCAGTGGATGTGAGCAGCGGTGTCGAAATCTCCAAAGGCATCAAGGATGCCGCGAAGATCGCCGCCTTCATTGCGGCAGTGAGAAAGGCAGATGACGCAAGACGCATATAACTTGCCCGATGAGCGCGGCCATTTTGGCCGTTATGGCGGTATCTTCGTCGCCGAGACCTTGATGCCGGCACTCGCCGCGCTTGCCGATGCCTATCGCGCCGCACGCGCGGATGAAACTTTCCGCGCCGAATTCGAGCGTGAACTTTCCCATTACGTCGGCCGCCCCAGCCCGATCTACCATGCGCGGCGCTGGTCGGAAGCCTTGGGGGGGGCGCAGATCTACCTCAAGCGCGAAGATTTGAACCATACCGGCGCGCACAAGATCAACAATGCGATCGGCCAGGCCCTGCTGGCGCGGCGCATGGGCAAGCGGCGCGTGATCGCCGAAACCGGCGCAGGCATGCATGGCGTTGCGACGGCTACCGTCGCGGCGCGCTTCGGAATGGAATGCGTCGTCTATATGGGCTCGGAAGACGTCAAACGTCAGGCGGCCAACGTCTATCGGATGAAAGTGCTCGGCGCCTCGGTGGTGCCGGTCTCATCCGGTTCGAAGACGCTCAAGGACGCACTGAACGAGGCGATGCGCGACTGGGTGACGAATGTCGAGAACACTTTTTACATCATCGGCACCGTCGCGGGGCCCCACCCTTATCCGATGATGGTGCGCGATTTCCAGTCGGTGATTGGCAAGGAGTGCATCGCGCAAATGTCGGCGCTGGCGGGACGGCAGCCCGATCAGGTGATCGCCTGCGTCGGCGGTGGCTCCAATGCGATGGGCATTTTTTACGACTACATTCCGATGACCGGCGTCAGGCTGATCGGCGTCGAAGCCGCCGGGCTGGGGATCGATACCGGCCGTCATGCCGCCTCCCTGACTGCCGGCCGGCCCGGTGTGCTGCATGGCAACCGCACTTACCTGCTGCAGGACGCCCACGGTCAGATCCTCGAAACGCATTCGATCTCTGCCGGTCTCGACTATCCGGGCGTTGGCCCCGAACATGCCTGGCTCAAGGACAGTGGCCGGGCCGAGTACGTGACCGTCACCGATGAAGAAGCATTGGCTGCTTTCCATGATCTGTGCCGTTTTGAGGGCATCATTCCGGCGCTGGAATCGAGCCATGCGCTCGCCTATGCTGCGAAGAGCGCACGAACGCTGTCGAAAGACAAGATCCTGCTCGTCAATCTGTCCGGTCGTGGTGACAAGGATTTGCACACCGTGGCCGAACGTGCCGGCATCAGATTTTGATCATGTCACGTATTGCCACGACCTTTGCCGCCCTCAGGGCACACCAGCGCAAGGCGCTGATCCCCTTCATCACCGCCGGTGACCCCGAGCCCGGCATGACCTTGCCGCTGCTGGATGCGCTCGTGGCCGGCGGTGCCGACATCATCGAACTCGGTGTGCCGTTTTCGGATCCGATGGCCGACGGGCCGACGATCCAGCGCGCCTCCGAACGCGCCTTGTCCTATGGGGTAAGCCTGCCGGCCGTGCTCGGCATGGTGTATGAATTCCGCAAACACAATGCGGCGACGCCGATCGTGCTGATGGGCTATGCCAATCCAATCGAAGCTTATGGCCATGAGACTTTTGCGCAGGCTGCACGCGATGCCGGTGTCGATGGCGTGCTGACGGTCGATTATCCGCCCGAGGAATGTGCCGCTTTCGCCGATCTGTTGCAACGCCATGGCATCGATCCGATCTTCCTGTTGGCCCCTACTTCCGACGAACGGCGTTTCAGC
Organism: uncultured Methyloversatilis sp.; assembly: GCA_964478415.1. Taxonomy (GTDB): domain Bacteria; phylum Pseudomonadota; class Gammaproteobacteria; order Burkholderiales; family Rhodocyclaceae; genus Sulfuricystis. The sequence goes on along the minus strand of CAYZII010000004.1, from coordinate 49,325 downwards.
GATGTCGCTGAAGTGGGCAGCGGCTATATCTATTATGTTTCACTGCGGGGGGTGACGGGTTCCGCGGCGCTCGATCTCGATGAGGTGATGCGACGCATTCCATTGATTCGTGAGAGAGTCGGTCTGCCGGTCGGTGTCGGTTTCGGCATCCGTGATGCCGTATCCGCTGCGCGCATCGCCCGCGTCGCCGATGCCGTGGTGATCGGCAGCCGGATCATCGAGATCATCGAGCAGGGCCCGGTGCAGGAAGCACCGGCGCGTGTGACGGGCTTTCTGCGCGAGATACGCGCGGCCATCGACGCAGCCAGTCAGGAGACGAACGCATGAGCTGGTTACAAAAGCTGCTGCCACCGAAGATCAAACGCAGCGAGGGCGCGCGCCGCTCGGTTCCAGAAGGTTTGTGGCGCAAGTGCGCGGCCTGCGAGGCGGTGCTGTATGCGACTGATCTGGAACAGAATCTGAATGTCTGCCCGAAATGCGGGCATCATCATCGCCTGAAGGCGCGCGCGCGCCTCGATCTGTTGCTCGATCCGGAAGGGCGTTTCGAGATCGGCAGTGAGGTCGTGCCACTCGACGTGCTGAAGTTCAAGGACAGCAAGCGCTACCCGGAGCGGCTCGCCGCCGCCAGCGACGAGAGCGGGGAAACCGACGCGCTCGTCGTGATGCAGGGCGCAGTGAAGAATCTGCCGTTGGTGGTCGCCTGCTTCGAGTTCGAATTCATGGGTGGCTCGATGGGTTCGGTGGTCGGTGAGCGTTTCGTGCGAGGCGTGCATGCTGCGCTCGAGAACCAGTTGCCCTTCGTCTGCATCACCGCCTCTGGCGGCGCGCGTATGCAGGAAGGTCTGTTCTCGCTGATGCAGATGAGCAAGACCAATGCAGCGGTGACGAGGCTAGCGCGCCAACGGCTGCCTTTCGTCACCATCCTGACGGATCCGACGATGGGTGGCGTCTCGGCATCGTTTGCCTTCGTCGGCGATGTCGTGATGGCCGAACCGGGGGCGCTGATCGGCTTCGCCGGGCCGCGGGTGATCGAGCAGACGGTGCGCGAGAAGCTGCCAGAAGGCTTCCAGCGCGCCGAATTCCTGCTGGAGAAGGGGGCGATCGACATGATCGTCGACCGCCGGGAAATGCGCGACCGTCTGGCTGCGGTACTCACTTTGCTGCTGAAAGTGCCTGCGGCCTGATGCCGCTCCGCAACCTGTCCGACTGGCTGGACTATCTCGAAAGCCTGCATCCGCGGGGACAGGCCGGCATCGAGCTCGGTCTCGAGCGGGTGCGGCGTGTCAGTGAAACGCTGAGGCAAAAACCATTTTGCCCCGTGATCACCGTCGGTGGCACCAACGGCAAGGGATCGACCTGCGCGCTACTGGAAAGCATCCTGCTTGCCGCCGGTTACCATGTCGGTGTGTATGCCTCGCCCCATTTGCTCAGCTACAACGAGCGCGTGCGCATCGATGGCAAAGCGGCGGAAGATGCCGCTTTCTGTGACGCGTTCGCGCGTGTTGCTGCAGCGCGCGGCGAAGTGCCGCTCACTTATTTTGAATTCGGCACACTGGCGGCCTGGGAGATGTTCGCCGCTGCCCGCCCCGATGTGATCGTTCTCGAAGTGGGCCTCGGGGGGCGCCTCGATGCGACGAACGTCTATGACGCCGACTGTGCGATCGTGACCAGCGTAGCGCTCGACCACATGGAATATCTCGGGCCGACGCGCGATGCGATCGGCCGCGAGAAGGCCGGCATCTGCCGTCCCGGGCGGCCACTGATCTGCGGGGATGCCGATCCGCCGCCCGGCCTCGTCGAGGCGTGCCGTGTCGCCAGCGCAGAATTTCGTTGTCTCGGACGTGATTTCGGTTACGAGAGGCAGGAACACCAATGGCGTTTCTGGAATCGCACCGGGCGCAGTCTCGGCGGTCTGGCGCATCCGGCTTTGCGCGGCGCCAGCCAGCTCGGCAATGCGTCTTGCGCGATCGCCGCCCTCGACGCGCTGCATGACCGTCTGCCTGTCAGCGCCCAGGACATTCGTCGCGGTCTGGCGGATGTTGCGCTGCCGGGGCGATGCCAGGTGCTGCCGGGCCGGCCGCAGATCGTCCTCGATGTCGCGCACAATCCTGCGGCGGCGGAAGAGCTGGCACACAATCTCGGCACGATGGGATACGCCCGCCGCACCTGGGCGATCTTCGGCTGCATGGCCGACAAGGACACCACCGGCGTGGTCGCGGCGCTCCACCCGCGGGTCGAGTGCTGGCTGACGTGCGATCTACCAGGGCCGCGTGCGGCGACGGCCGCGCAGCTTGCCGAAATCGTCGCGCAAGTCACGGGTACTGGTGCGTGGCCCACCTTCGCATCGCCGGGGGCGGCTTTCCGTCATGCGCAGGAGAATGCCGGCCCCGATGATAGAATTTTGGTCTTCGGATCATTCCTGACGGTGGCCGGAGTAATGCACTTCCTGCAACGGGGTGGTGGCTGATATGACGTTGGAAAACAAGCAGGCAAACGGGGACGCGCAGACGGACGAGCTCACGCTGCTCAAGAAACGCGCCCGGCGGCGCCTGATCGGTGCGGTCGCCGTGGCGTTGCTTGCCGCGATCGTTCTGCCGATGGTGATGGATCACGAGCCGGCGCCGCCCCTCAAGGACATCCAGGTGCGCATTCCGAGTCCGGACGAAGGTGCCGACCTTAAAGCGGACGGCTTGGAAAAGCCCGTGGCCAGGATGGACGCCAAACCGATCGCCAAGGCGGAGCCCAAGGCGTCGCAGGTGAGCAACGAGATGCAGCCGGATCTTGGCAAGGCGGCCGCTGGCTCGCCAATTTCGCCAGCTCCCGTGGCAGGCGGCGAGGCACGACCGCCCGCCAAGTCCCCAGCCGAGCCCAAGGCACAAGCCAGGAGCGAAACCAAGGGCGAGAATACACGTTCTGCGGGCGCAGATTCCTGGGAGGTGCAGTTGGGCGCTTATGCCGAAGAGGGGCGCGTGAAAAGACTGCTGGCGAAGCTCAAAGAACTGGGTTTGCCAACATATACCGAGAAGGTCGACACGCCCAACGGCCCGCGTACCCGCGTGCGTGCCGGGCCGTTCCCCACCCGGGAGGCTGCCGAGAAGGCGCAGGCGCGCATCAAGATCATCGGTGTCGATGGTTCGGTGGCCAGGAAGTCATGAGTACCCGATTCGCAGATGACATTGTTCGACTATTTCACGCTGACAGTGATGACCATCTCCCTTCTGGTCGGGGTGGTGCGCGGCGTCATCAGCGAGATTCTCGCGTTATTGGCCTGGGTGGCAGCGTTTTTTGCCGCGCGGCTTTGGGCCCAGCCAGTGGGAGAATACCTGCTCGCGGAGCATGCCGAGCCGTTGTGGCGTCCGTTGGCAGGCTTCGTGATCGTCTTCGTCACGGTGCTGATCGGGTTCGCTGTGTTGCGCTGGTTGGTCGGTTTGCTGCTCAAGGCTACCGGGCTGCGCCCACTGGATCGTATGCTAGGTGCCCTATTCGGCATCTTGCGCGGTTTTGCCGTGTTGCTGGTAATGGTCTTGCTGGCGGGTCTGACGCCACTGCCCAGACAGGCGTGGTGGCAGCAGGCATTATTCTCTGCGCCTTTGGAAACGGCGGTGCTGGCTTTCAAACCATGGTTGCCAGCAGAACTTGCGAAACGGCTTCAGTATCGATAGGCTGAAACGATGTGCGGCATTCTCGGTGTCGTAGCCACCACGCCAGTGAATCAGTTGCTGTATGACGGTCTGCAGGTGTTGCAACACCGTGGGCAGGATGCGGCCGGTATCGCCACCGCGGAAGGTGGACGCTTCCACATGCACAAAGGGCCCGGTCTGGTGCGCGACGTGTTCCGCACGCGCAACATGCGGGATCTGATCGGCAATTGGGGCATTGCCCACTGCCGCTATCCGACGGCGGGTTCGGCCTACAACGCCGCCGAGGCGCAGCCGTTCTATGTCAATTCACCCTTCGGCCTGATGCTCGCGCACAACGGCAATCTCACCAACGCCGAGCTGCTCAAGCGCGACATGTTCCTGCAGGATCTGCGCCACATCAACACCAATTCGGATTCCGAAGTGCTGCTCAACGTGCTCGCGCACGAACTGCAGGCGGCAACCACCAGGTATCAGGTCGATGCCGAGACGATCTTCAAGGCAGTCGCCGGCACCCACAAGCGTGTGCGCGGTGCCTATGCGGTCGTGGCGATGATTGCCGGTTATGGCTTGCTGGCGTTTCGCGACCCCTACGGCATTCGTCCGCTGGTGATCGGCAAGAACGAAACGCCCCAGGGCACGGAATATCTGGTCGCTTCCGAGAGCGTCGCGATCGACACCCTCGGCTTCAAATTCCTGCGCGATGTCGAACCCGGCGAGGCGGTGCTGATCGACACGCACGGACGTTTCCTCAGCCGCCAGTGCGCAGAGAAGACTCTCCATGCGCCCTGCATGTTCGAATATGTCTATCTGGCCCGTCCGGATTCGCTGATCGATGGCGTGTCGGTGTATGCCGCACGCGTCAACATGGGAGTGGCGCTGGCTGAGAAGATTCGCCACACGATGCCGCACCTGGCGATCGACACGGTGATCCCGATCCCCGATTCGAGCCGTCCCGCAGCGCTCGAGTTGGCGACGCGCCTCAACGTGCCGTATCGCGAAGGTTTCGTCAAGAACCGCTACATCGGCCGCACCTTCATCATGCCTGGTCAGGCGACGCGCAAGAAATCGGTACGCCAGAAGCTCAATGCCATCGCTTCGGAATTCCGCGGCAAGAACGTGCTGCTGGTCGACGACTCGATCGTGCGTGGCACGACGAGCCGCGAGATCATCAACATGGCACGCGAGGCGGGCGCGAAAAAAGTCTATTTCGCCTCGGCCAGCCCGCCGGTGCGCTTCGCCAATGTCTATGGCATCGACATGCCGACGCGCGCCGAACTGATCGCCGCCTATCGCAATGACGAAGAGATTCGCCTGGAAATCGGCGCCGATGCGCTGATCTACCAGGATCTCGATGCCTTGCGCGAGGCGGTGCGCTCGCTGAATCCGGCGCTGACGCAATTCGACTGCTCCTGCTTCGACGGTCACTACATCACCGGCGATGTCAGCGCCGAGTATCTGGACAGCATCGAGGCGGCGCGTGCCCAGCCGGTGCGCGACAAGGGTGGCAGTCAACTCGACCTCAATCTCGTTTCCCCTGCCAGCGAATGAGCTCTGCCAGCCGTTACCGTTTCGAGACCCTGGCGATCCGCACCGGCCTGGAACGCAGCCAGTACGGCGAGCATTCTGAGGCCCTGTTTCTCACCTCGAGTTTCGTCTTCTCCAGCGCGGCCGAGGCGGCGGCGCTGTTTGCCGGCGAACGGGAGGGTTACCTCTATTCGCGTTTCACCAATCCCACCGTGACGATCCTCCAGGAACGTCTCGCAGCGCTGGAAGGGGCGGAAGCCTGCATCGCGACGGCCAGCGGCATGGCGGCGATCCTTGCCACGGCGATGGCACTGTTGCAAAGCGGTGACCACATCGTCGCCGCGCGTGGCATCTTCGGCGCCAGCCAGACGCTGTTCGGCACCATCCTGCCGAAATTCGGCGTCACGACCACCTTCGTGGCCGGCTGCAATGCGGAAGATTTCCGCCAGGCGCTGCAGCCGAATACCAAGCTCGTGTTCATCGAAACGCCGTCGAATCCGCTCACCGAAGTGCATGACATCGCCTCTCTGGCACACCTGTGCCATGAGGCGGGCGCACTACTGGCCGTCGACAATTGCTTCTGTACTCCGGCCCTGCAGCGGCCGCTCGATTTCGGCGCCGATCTGGTGATCCATTCCGCGACCAAGCACCTCGACGGTCAGGGCAGGGTGCTCGGCGGGGCCGTCTGCGGCCCGAAAAAGCTGATCGAGGAGATCTTCAAATTCATGCGCACCGCCGGGCCGTCGCTTTCGCCATTCAATGCCTGGGTGATCCTGAAAGGGCTGGAGACGCTGAAACTGCGCGTCGAAGCGCAATCGGCCAACGCACTGGAGCTGGCCCGACGGCTCGAGGCGCACCCGGCGATCAGACGCGTTTTCTATCCCTGGCTCGATTCGCATCCGCAGTGTGCACTCGCCAGGCGCCAACAGCGGGCGGGGGGTGCGATCCTGTCCTTCGAAGTCGAGGGTGGTCGGGACGCCGCCTGGCGCGTCATCGATCATTGCCGGCTCCTCTCGATCACCGCGAATCTCGGTGACGTGAAAACGACCATCACCCATCCGGCGACGACCACGCATGGTCGCATCGCCCCTGAGCAGCGCGCTGCGGCCGGCATCACCGAGGGCCTGGTGCGCATCGCCGTTGGCCTCGAGGCCGTCGACGACATCGAAGAGGACCTGCTGCGCGGGCTGAATGCCTCCGGATAGCGGTATTGGCAGCCCGAGGTGCCGTTTCGCCAGCGCCGACTTTTCGCGTCGGTCGAACTGTTAAAATTTTTATCTTAGCCGTTGCCGCCATCCGTCGCGCACATTGCCATGAAACGTTCCCGTTTTGCCCGCCGTACCAAACAGACCCCGGATACCGAAGCGCTGATCCACGGCGCCACACAATTGAGCCTGTCGGGCAGCCGTCTCGAGGATGCGTTCTGGGAGCAGCGCCTGGCCGGTATCATCGATCGCCTGTTGCGTAATCAGGATGAAGCCGCGCTGAATGCCGCGCTCGATCACCTCTATGGCAGCGGGGGACGTGCCTATGACGAACTCGCCGATCTGGTGGAAAGCTGCGCCGAATCGCATCACCATCCGTTGGCCGGCAGTGGCGGAGGGCAGGATGTCTTGCTCTTCGCCGCGCCGGTGCTCGCCTGGTCGCGTTATGCCATCCCTGCTGGGACGATCCATCCCGAGGCGCTCGCCACGTTGCGGGTGCAGTTGCAGGCCCATGTGTTCGCTGCCGACGTGCGCCTCGGTCTGGCCAATTTCCTTTTCAGTCCCGATCAATTGCCGCAAAGCTATTGTGAGACGGCCATGCTGCGGGAAAAGCTCGCCAAGGCCGCGCTGCATGGACGTGACACGAAGCTCGATCCCGCACAACTGCCGGAGACGATGAAATTTCTTTCCGATACACGCTATCTGATCGGTGTCGTCTGTGCTCCCAGTGGCGCAGCGCTGTTCCGTTGGCAGGAAGAAGACGGCAATCGCAGCGAGGCGTACAAACAATGGCGCTTGCAGGGAGGCGAGGCGTTGCGGGCGTTGCTGCCCGCCTGTGCCAGTGAACCCTTGCTGCCCCAGTCCTTCCATGCCGCGATCCGCGAGGCCGATCGCGCTTCGCGCCCCTATTCGCTGCGGGCGGCGGTGGCCTTCCTGCAAACGACGCTGAACGTACCGGCTACACATCTGCGCGCCGTGATTGCACCGTATTACGATCGCCAGCTCGAGGAATATCGCATCGGTTTCACCCTTGGGGAGGCGAGCGACGTGATCCATGGCGTGGTCTGGCCGTTGCTAGAGCACGAAGAGGAAGCCGCCGACCTGCCCGGGCAGATCGAGACAGAGCTACGCGAGGCCGGCGTGCGCGATGTCCTCGTGCTCGATCATCGTTTTCCGCTCGAATATTGCGACGACTGCGGGGCCCCCCTGTATCCGAATCCCGAAGGCGAACCAGTGCACGCCGAGCTTCCGGAGCAGGAAACGGAAGCGATGCCGCGGCATTTGCATTGAGCTCATCCCTTCATGGGCGCATCTTCTCTGGACGAGCTGGTCGCCGCGTTGCGCTGTCTGCCGGGCGTGGGGCCGAAATCCGCCCAGCGCATGGCCTATCACCTGCTGCAGCACGAGCGCCGAGGCGCCGAACGGCTTGCGGCGGCGCTGACGCGCGCCCTGCAAACCCTGCATCCTTGCGCGCGGTGCAACAATTTCACCGAGGCCGAGATTTGTGAGCGCTGTCTGTCGCCGCAACGCGATCCGACCCAGCTCTGTGTCGTCGAGATGCCGGCCGACGTCAATGTCGTGGAGCAGACCCAGGCTTACCGAGGCTTGTATTACGTGCTGATGGGGCGGCTGTCACCTCTCGAGGGCATCGGCCCTCGGGAATTGTCCTTCGATCGGCTCCTGGCGCGGGTCAATGATGGCGTGGTGAAGGAAGTGATCCTCGCCACCAATCTGACTCAGGAAGGCGAGGTAACCGCCCATTATCTCGCCGAGATGCTCCATGCGCGCGGGATCAGGGTCAGCCGTCTGGCGCGTGGCTTGCCACCGGGCAGCGAGATCGAGTATGCCGACGCAGCGAGTGTCGCCCAAGCCTTGCTCGATCGACGTGAGTACTGAGAGATTGTCGGTCGAGACGGGCCCCGACCGTGTCAAGCGCCGATTTGAAACGGACGGCAGCGTTCAGCAGGGCTATGAATTGTCAGCTGTGTTGGGTAGAATTTAAAAATTTCCGTATTTGACCTAAATGATAGGAAGCTACCATGAGTTGTGACGACAAAGTGGATTGTGGCCGGCGCCGCCTGCTGGTTGCCACCTCGGTGGCCGGCGGCGTGGCGGGTGTGGCTGCGGTCGTGCCCTTCGTCGGTTCCCTGGCACCCTCGGAGCGCGCCAAATCCGCCGGTGCCCCGGTGGAAGTCGACATCAGCAAGCTTCAGCCTGGTGAGATGATGACCGTCGAATGGCGCGGCAAGCCGGTGTGGATCATCCATCGCACCAAGGAAATGCTCGACACTCTGACGAAGCACGACGACAAGCTGGCGGATCCGAAATCGGAGCGTCGTCAGCAGCCGGATTACGCGAAGAACGAGTTCCGTTCGATCAAGCCGGAATACCTGGTCGCGATCGGTATTTGTACCCATCTGGGCTGCTCGCCGACAGAGAAGTTCAAGACAGGCACCGAATCGGGTCTCGGTGACGACTGGCCAGGCGGCTTTCTCTGTCCCTGTCACGGCTCGACTTTCGATCTGGCCGGCCGGGTGTTCAAGAACAAGCCGGCGCCCGACAATCTCGAAATTCCGCCACACTACTACCTGTCCGACGCCAAGATTCTGATTGGCGAAGACAAGAAGGGAGCTTAAGTCATGGCTGGCGCCAAAGCCGAGAAATACAAGTCCGACGGTACGACAGTTGGCAACTTGCTGGAATGGGTCGATGCGCGTTTCCCTTTGATGGCGTTGTGGAACGACCATCTGGCCAAATACTATGCCCCGAAGAATTTCAATTTCTGGTACTTCTTCGGTTCGCTGGCCTTGCTGGTGCTGGTAATACAGATTCTCACCGGTGTATTCCTGGTCATGCACTACAAACCCGATGCATCGCTGAACGCCTCGGGTGTCCCGGTGGCCTTCGCCAGCGTCGAATACATCATGCGTGACGTACCGTGGGGCTGGTTGATTCGCTACATGCATTCCACCGGTGCATCAGCGTTTTTCATTGTCGTTTATTTGCACATGTTCCGCGGCCTGCTCTATGGCTCCTACCGCAATCCGCGCGAGCTGGTCTGGATCGTCGGCGTACTGATCTTTCTGGTGCTGATGGCCACCGCTTTTATGGGCTATCTGCTACCTTGGGGGCAGATGTCTTATTGGGGTGCGCAGGTGATCCTGAACCTGTTTACGGCGATCCCTTTGATCGGCAATGATCTCGGCGTCTGGTTGCGTGGCGACTACGTGGTCGGCGATGCCACGTTGAACCGCCTGTTCTCGCTGCATTATTTGCTGCCCGTGTTGATCCTCCCTGCGCTGGTGGCGGTGCATCTGATCGCACTGCACGAAGTCGGCTCCAACAATCCGGATGGCATCGAGATCAAGAAGAAGAAGGACGCCAACGGTGTGCCACTGGATGGCATCCCTTTCCATCCCTATTACACGGTGAAGGACATCGTTGGTGTCGTGGGCTTCCTGATCGTGTTCTCGGTCGTGGTGTTCTTCATGCCGGAGGGCGGCGGCTATTTCCTGGAAGCCAACAATTTCTATCCTGCCGACCCGCTCGTCACGCCTCCCCACATTGCGCCGGTGTGGTATTTCGGGCCTTTCTATTCGATCCTGCGGGCGAATACAGTCAATTTCTTCTGGATCGATGCCAAGCTCTGGGGCGTAATCTTCATGGGCTTGGGGGTTGCGGCATTCTTCTTCCTGCCGTGGCTGGATCGCAGCCCGGTGAAGTCGATCCGCTACCGTGGTCCGCTCTACAAAGTGGCATTGACGGTTTTTACGATCAGCTTTGTGATCCTCGGCTATCTGGGTATGCTGCCGCCGACGCCTGGACGCACGCTGGTCGCGCAAATCTGCACGATCCTGTACTTTGCATTCTTCCTGTTGATGCCCATCTATACTGCGCTGGACAAATGCAAACCCGAACCGGAAAGGGTGACTAAATAATGAAAAAGCTTTTCTTCGTCTGGTTTTGTGTGCCACTGCTTGCCTTTGCCAGCGGTGGGGAACTTCACCTCGACAAAGCGCCCGACCGTAGCCGTGATTATGCAGCCCTGCAAAACGGCGCAAAAGTGTTCGTCAATTACTGCCTGAATTGTCATGCGGCGTCTTTCATGCGCTACAACCGGTTGCGTGACATAGGTCTTACTGAGCAGCAGATCAAGGACAACCTGCTTTTCACCCAGGAAAAGGTGGGCGAGCTGATGACGATCGCGATGCGCCGCGATGAGGCCAAGCAGTGGTTTGGGGCGGCGCCGCCCGATCTGACGGTGATCGCGCGCGCCCGTGCTTCCGAGTTCGGTTCGGGAGCCGACTGGCTGTACACTTATCTGCGCAGCTTCTACCGCGATGACAGCCGCCCGAGTGGTTGGAACAACGTGGTGTTTCCGAATGTTGCGATGCCCCATGTGTTTTGGGAGTTGCAGGGTGAGCAGGAGCTCGGGCCGGATCACAAGCTGGTGCTCGCCAAGCCAGGTCTGATGAAGCCTGAAGATTTCGACGCGATGATCGCCGATCTGGTCGGTTTCCTGAACTACATGGGGGAACCGGTGCAGAACTACCGCAAGGAGCTGGGGGTCGTCGTGTTGATCGCGCTGGCGATCCTGTTCGTCTTGACGTACGCCCTGAAGCGCGAATACTGGAAAGACGTGCACTAACCGAACGACTATCCTGCCATGGGACACCGAGACATGAATCCACCCGTGCGACGTGTGGTACGTGATTCCGATTATTCATGGGGAACAAGTGCCATGATGAACCTGTATTCGGGCACTACCTGCCCGTATAGTCATCGCTGTCGCATCGTCCTGTATGAAAAGCAGATGGATTTCCAGGTCATCGACGTCGATCTGTTCAACAAACCGGAAGACATCGCCGTCATCAATCCCTATAACCGCGTGCCGGTACTGGTCGATCGCGACCTCGTGCTCTACGAGGCGAACATCATCAACGAATACATCGATGAACGTTTCCCGCATCCCCAGTTGATGCCGCCGGATCCGCAGACGCGTGCCAAGGCGCGTCAGCTACTGCATACGATGGAGCATGAACTGTTCGGCCAACACATCGATGCCCTCGAGCGACATCTCAAGTCGGCCGACAAGGCGCGTGCGCACATCCGCGACCGTCTCGTCGAGCTGGCGCCCTTGTTCGCCAAGCAGAAATATCTGCTGGGTGACGATTTCTCAATGCTCGACGTGGCGATCGCCCCGCTGTTGTGGCGGCTCGAACATTACAGCATCGACTTGCCGAAGTCAGCCGCGCCGATCCTCAAATATGCCGAGCGAATTTTTGCGCGGCAGGGCTTCATTGACGCTCTGACGCCTTCGGAAAAGGTGATGCGGCGCTGAGGTGTTTCGCGTCGAAAGTGCCTTTTCTCCCTGGCCGAGATGACATCGAGCAAACCCTACCTGATTCGCGCCATTCACGAATGGTGTGTCGATAGCGGATTGACCCCCTATCTCGTCGTCCAGGTGGATGCCCGCACTCGGGTGCCGCGTGAGTTCGTCCGCGATGGACAGATCGTGCTCAACATCAGTCCTGAGGCGACTCATCAGCTGGTGATGGGTAATGAGGAAATCGTCTTTCAGACCCGTTTCAGCGGCGCGCCTTTCCAGGTATGCGTGCCTGTCGCAGCCGTTGCCGCGATCTATGCGCGTGAAAATGGCCAGGGAATGGCCTTCGAAGTGCAGCGGGGAGAAGAGGTCTCGGGCGATGCGACGAAAGTCGGCGCTGGCGATACGGCAGTCGTCGATACCGAGAGGGTGGGAGAATCCTCCGCTGATCGACCCGCGAAACGCGGCGCCCACCTGACCCGTATCAAGTAACGCCGCTGCCGGGATTGCTGGCGCCCAAGGCAGGAATCGAACCTGCGACCTACCGCTTAGGAGGCGGTCGCTCTATCCACTGAGCTACGAGGGCGTGGCGGCGCATTTTATCCGTTCGCCGCAGGCTTGTCGTTCTCGGCGGGAGGCAAATCGAGACCGAGCCTGTGCAACAAGGTCTCATGACTGATGTGCAGCAGCTCTTCAATGGCCTTGAAATCGTCCGGTAGCGCCGCGTCGTCCCAACCATTGGCGGAGTGACGCGCCAGATCGACGGCGAGCTTGACGTTCCGGACGCGCGGATGTTCGGCGTTTTGCGGATCCATCAGGGTAATTAGCAGTTGAGGCAGATGCCAGCGTAGCGCGAGTTCCTTCTTGATCTGCCAGAGCGGCACGCCATAAATCTCCGTCTGTACCAAGACCGAACGCAAGGTGCGATCGGCCTTCTGGCGATCCGCTACCTGCACGGCCAAGCCGGGAGCGAAACACCACATCAAGATTTCCGCGAAATCGTAGAGCAACGCGGCAACGGTGATTTCGTCGACATCCAGATCATGACGCTGGATGGCCCATTCACGCGCCCAATGGGCGGCCTTGCGGGCACGGCTGATGACCTTGAGCAGTCCCAGCAGGGCGCGCGGGTGTCCTTTGAGGTGGTCTTCGACGAGTGGCAGGTTCTGGAAGTGCTCGAAGAAAGGTTCCATGCCGATCATCATCAACGAGCGCTCTATCGTGGTGATGTCGGTGAGGCGTTTCTTGCTGCGGTTGCTCTCGATGTAGGCGAGCACGCGCAACGTCATCATCGGGTCCTTCAGGATCACCGAGGAAATCGTTCGGGCATTCGCTTTGTAGGCATGCTCGCGCAACTGCACGAGCTGTTGTTCCGTGTGGCGCAGCACCGGAATCGGCGAAGCGCTGAAGTAAGCGACCCAGCCTTCGAGATCGAGCCCGCCAGAAGAAGAGTCCATTTTCATCGAGACCATTATCAGGGAGATCGCTGAACGCCGCAAACGTGATAACGGGGCCCGCTGCATCGCAAATCACCTTGTATTTCCGTGCAGGTATGGATAAAATCAGTGCCTTTTCAATCCTTGCCCCACTCGAAACGCGCATGCGAGGGGGCTCAACCCGAGCCAAAAGGAGAGTTCATGCGACATTACGAAATCGTTTTCATTGTCCATCCGGACCAGTCCGACCAGGTGCCCGCGATGATCGAGCGTTATAAGTCGCTCGTCACCGGTGCCGGTGGAGCGATCCATCGCCTCGAAGATTGGGGGCGTCGCCAGTTGGCCTATCCGATCCAGAAGGTGCACAAGGCTCATTACGTGCTGATGAACATCGAGTGCGGCATCGAGACACTGCGCGAACTCGAGAATGCCTTCAAGTTCAATGATGCCGTGTTGCGCCACCTGACCGTGAAGATGGATCAGGCAGAGACAGCGCCTTCCCCGATGATGAAGGAAGAAAAGGCGCGTTCTCTGACCGGCGCAGCCCAAGGCGAGGACAAGCCTGCCGAGGAGGCAGCGGCCGCCGAGTGAATCCGTTGATGGCGCAGCGGTGAGGGACAACCACACCGAGCTGGCTGGTGTCCTCCAGGAGCGTGGCGCATTGCGTTACTCCCCTGCAGGCGTACCGATTCTCGAGTTCCAGATTGCCCATGAGTCGGAACAACACGAAGCTGGAGGCCAGCGCCGTGTCAATTGCGAAATCCCTTGTGTGGCACTCGCGGCGACCGCATTGCTGCTCAGGGATGTCGCGCCGGGCAGCGAGCTGCGTGTGAGTGGATTCCTGGCCTCCCGCAGCCTGAAGCGGAAAACGCCAGTCCTCCATGTAACCTGTGTCGAATTTGTCGAAAATTGTCAGAAGGAAGAGTGAAAATGGCTTTCAAACCGAGCAGCAAGAAAAGAGATGAGCGCAGCAAGAGTCGCAACCAGCTCAAGCGGCGCAAGTACTGCCGTTTCTCCGCGGAGAAGATTCCCTATGTCGATTACAAGGACGTCGAGCTGTTGAAGGATTTCATCACCGAGACCGGCAAGATCATGCCGGCGCGTATCACGGGTACCAAGAGCCGCTATCAGCGCCAGCTGTCGACCGCGATCAAACGGGCGCGCTTCCTGGCGCTGCTGCCTTACACCGACCTGCATCGCTAACGAGGAGGCAAACCATGCAAGTGATTCTGATGGACAAGGTGGCGAACCTCGGTAATCTGGGCGATGTCGTCAAGGTCAAGGAAGGCTACGCGCGCAACTATCTGATCCCGAAGGGATTCGCCAAGCGCGCGACCCCAGAGAACGTCAAGGTGTTCGAGGAGCGTCGCGCCGAGCTCGAAAGGCTGGCCGCCGAGAAGCTGGCAGCGGCGCAGGCGCTGGCGACGAAACTGGAAGGATTGCGTATCGAAATCGCCCGCAAGGCCGGTGTCGATGGCCGCCTGTTCGGTTCGGTGACGACGATCGACATCGTTGAAGCGCTCGCGGCGCAGGGCATCGCAATCGAAAAGAGCGCCGTGCGCATGCCACAAGGTCCGCTCAAGACACTTGGGGAGGTCGTTCTGGAAATCGCTCCCCATGCCGATGTCGTGGCGCATATCACCGTGGCAGTGGTCGCCGAGCAGTAACCTGCGCGGCCAATCATTCCCAAGAGCCGCCCTCGAGCGGCTCTTGGCGTTTTTTGGCCCGGCTTCGGTCTGTGCACAAGCGAAATGGAGGTTATGCACAGAATCGATGTCTCTTTCCACAGTTTGTTCTCTCCTCACGGTAAAGCTTCGCGAGTAGACTTGCACGCTCGAAGGGGAACGCACCATGGCGCAGACGCAGATCGGACAACCTTATCTCCAGGCGATGGCCGGCGATCCGCAGGTCGCGGCTTTGAAGCTGCCGCCACATTCGATCGAGGCCGAACAGTCCTTGCTCGGCGGGTTGCTGCTCGACAACAGCGCCTGGGATCGGATTGCCGACGTCGTCTCCGAGGGCGATTTCTACCGCGACGATCACCGCCGCATCTTCGCGCACATCCGCAAGCTGATCGAGAGTGGCCGGCCGGCGGACGTGGTGACGGTCTTCGAATCGATTGAGCATGCGAATCAGGTCGAGCAGACCGGCGGCCTCGCCTATCTGGGCGAGATCGCCAATGCCACGCCGTCGGCCGCCAACATCCGCCGTTATGCTGAAATCGTGCGCGAGCGGGCCATCTTGCGCAAGCTGGTCAGCGTCGGCGACGAGATCGCTGCGATGGCCTTGAATCCTGCCGGGCGGGATGTCAAGACCCTGCTCGACCAGGCAGAGCAGAAAGTCTTCGAGATCGCCGAGGCTGGCAACCGTGTCGGACAAGGGTTCCAGGCCATCACGCCGCTGCTGGGCGAAGTGGTCGACAGGATCGAAAAACTCTACAGCCGCGAGAATCCTTCCGATATCACCGGTCTGGCGACGGGCTTCCACGATCTCGACCGGATCACTTCCGGTTTCCAGCCGGGTGACATGATCGTCGTGGCTGGCCGGCCATCGATGGGTAAAACGGCGTTTGCGCTAAACATCGCCGAACACGTCGGCGTGGAATTGCGCTTGCCGGTGGCGATCTTCAGCCTGGAAATGTCCGGTCCGCAACTGGCGATGCGCTTTCTTTCTTCGGTTGGCCGACTCGACCAGACGAAGATCCGCACCGGCAGGCTCAGCGACGAGGATTGGGAAAAGATGTCGGTGGCGCTTGGCAAACTGCACGAGGCGCCGATCCATATCGACGAAACCGGTGCGATCAACGCCTCCGACCTGCGCGCACGGGCGCGCCGCCTGCATCGTCAGTTCGGACGTCTGGGGCTGATCGTCATCGATTACCTGCAATTGATGACCTCAGTGCGCGACAACGAGAACCGCGCTACCGAGATATCGGAAATTTCACGCTCGATCAAGGCCCTGGCCAAGGAGTTGCAAGTGCCGGTCATCGCGCTGTCGCAACTTTCCCGTAAAGTGGAGGAACGCAACGACAAGCGCCCCTTGATGTCCGACCTGCGCGAATCCGGCGCCATCGAACAGGATGCCGACATCATCCTGATGATGTACCGCGAGGAATACTATAAGCCGGATACCACCGAGAAAGGCGTAGCCGAGGTGATCATCGGCAAGCACCGCAACGGCCCGACGGGTGTGGTGAAACTTACTTTCCTCGGTGAATACACGCGCTTCGAAAATTTTGCCGCCCCAGGGTCTTACTAGGGCCGCAAAATATTGGCGCAGGCCAACTTCGCACAGCGAAGTTAAGGCGCGCAGCGCCGGCCGTAGCCATAATTTCGCCGCCCCCGGATCGTACTGAACCGAGGCGGCGCGCGCATCGTCGAGCGTGTCATGGTTTCGGTTTGGCCGTTTGAATGTCGGCGCTGGTGACGCGGCACAGTTAAACCCAGATTGTCCATTCGACCGGGCGAGCAGATGATGAACCTTCCGAACATGCAATTCCCAGCCCTACGCGGTGGCTTGGGACCTGCGGGCGGCATCTTCGCACCCGCGCTCCTCGCCAATAAGCACTGCTATTGGCTCGTCGCGCGGCCGCAAATCTGCTCGCCCTCGGCTACCCAATCCACTCGCGTTCCAATGAACAATCTGGGTTAAAGCACTTCCGCGGCATGATCCGCCAGCCGCGAGCGTTCGCCGCGCTGCAGCGTGATGTGACCGGCGTGTGGCCAGCCTTTGAAACGATCGACGACGTAGGTCAGGCCCGAGGAGCCCTCGGTCAGGTAAGGGGTGTCGATCTGCGCGATGTTGCCCAGGCAGACCACCTTGGTGCCAGGGCCGGCGCGGGTGATCAGTGTCTTCATCTGCTTCGGTGTCAGGTTCTGCGCCTCGTCGATGATCAAAAACTTGTTCAGGAAGGTACGGCCGCGCATGAAATTGAGCGATTTGATCTTGATACGGCTGCGGATCAGGTCCATGGTCGCGGCACGGCCCCAGTCGCCCGAGTAACTCCCTTTGTCGTTTTCATCGCTGGGCTTGTTGAGCACGTCGAGATTGTCTTCGAGCGCACCCATCCACGGCGTCATCTTTTCTTCTTCGCTGCCGGGCAAAAAGCCGATGTCTTCTCCGAGCGGCACGGTGACGCGCGTGATGATGATTTCGGAAAAGCGCTTGTGTTCAAGCGTCTGCGTCAGCGCCGCGGCGAGGGTCAGCAGCGTCTTGCCGGTGCCGGCCTGGCCGAGCAGGGTGACGAAATCGATGTCCGGGTGCATCAGCAGGTTCAGCGCGAAGTTCTGTTCGCGGTTGCGTGCCGTGATGCCCCAGACGGCGTTCTTGCCGTGTGAGTAATCGATCAAAGTTTCCAGCTCGACCGTTTTGCCGGATTTTGCGCGCACCCAGGCTTGCAGCGGTTGCGGACCTTCCTGCCAGACGAATTCATTGATCAACAGATCGGCACAGAGCGGGCCGCTGATCCGGTAGTAGGTGCGGCCATCCTTCTTCCAGGATTCCAGACCCTGGGCATGCGTTTCCCAGAAGTCGGCGGGCAGCTCGATACTGCCACTGTAGAGCAGATCGGTGTCCTCGAGCACCTTGTCGTTGAAATAGTCCTGCGCTTCGAGGCCCAGCGCGCGGGCCTTGATGCGCATGTTGATGTCCTTGGTGACGAGGATCACCGGGCGTTTCGGGTGTTTCTGGCGCAGATGCAGGGCCACCGCGATGATCTGGTTGTCGGCGCGCGAGGTCGGCAGTGATGCGGGCAGTAGGCCATTGATCGCTTCGGTCTGCAAAAACAGCCGGCCGCTGGCCTGCTGGCGCGACGGGCCGGCCAGATCGATGCCGTTCTGGATGTCTTCTTCGCTGCCGCTGACGATCTCGTCGAGCATGCGGCTCGCCTGGCGGGCGTTGCGCGCCACTTCCGACATGCCCTTTTTGTTGGCATCCAGCTCTTCCAGGGTCATCATCGGCACGAACAGATCGTGTTCTTCGAAGCGGAACAGGCAGGTCGGATCGTGCATCAGCACGTTGGTATCGAGCACGAACAGCTTGGTAGGCTTGGGATGCCGTTTGGCGTTCATTTTTTAGCGGCTAGGGGGGCAGAGCGATTTCACGGCTTCGAGCACTGCGGCGGCATGGCCATCCGCCTTGACGTTGCGCCATGCGCGCGCCAGGCGGCCATCGCGATCGATCAGGAAGGTGCTGCGCTCGATGCCACGCACCTGTTTGCCGTAGAGATTTTTCATTTTGATGACGCCGAAGAGCTGGCAGGCCGTCTCTTCGCCATCACTTAGTAGCTCGAAAGGCAGCCCCAGCTTGGCCTTGAAATTTTCGTGCGATTTCAGACCATCGCGCGAAATGCCCCAGAGGGTGGCGCCGCTGGCGACGAATGCGTCGTAGAGGTCGCGGAACTGGCTGGCCTCGGTGGTACAGCCGGGCGTGCTGTCTTTCGGATAGAAATACAGCACCACGATCTTGCCGCGCTGCTGGGCGAGTTGAAAGGTTTGACCGTTGGTGGCCGGGAGCGTGAAATCTGGCACCTCCTGGCCGATGACGGGGAAAGGCGGGTGACTATCGTTCATTGCGGGGTTCTCCATTCGGCGAGGAATTCATTGCCCTGCATGAGTAACGGCCGAGGTTGGCCAGGCAGCGTGCCGGTGACGATCTCATGGCGTGGCAGGGCGTCGATCGTGCATTCGCTAGCCAGCGTCCCGAGCGCGACGATACGGAAACCTCGTTTCTGCCAGCTGGCGAGCAAGCGACCGAAATCGTCGAGCGTATTTCCCGACACTTCGCCAGCTGCGAGGCTGAAGACAGGGTAGGTGCCGGTGGGGGGAGTGTCGGTCAGTTTCAGCAGGGCGTCTACCGCCGCCGTGTCCTTGCCCAAAGTGGCGGACAGTTCGGCAAAGGTCGGCAGCGTGACCGGAATCTGCAGGCAGCGGACGATCTCGCCATGCCAGACAGGTATGAAGGGATGGCTGCCGCGTGTGTCGCTGGCGCAAGCGAAACCGAGACGCTGTGTCAGGCGGAGCGCATGGGGATTGCCCTGCCAGCCCGGCGCGGCCGTCAGGCGCGGCGCATGGCCGAAGATTTTTTCGAAGGCCGTGCAGGCCAGCGAAAATTGTGCGGCGATCCATTCCGCAGGTGCGCGCGCAGCACGTCTGATCCATTCGCCCGGCTGCCAGCCTAGGATGCCCGGCTCGAAGCCGGCGGCATGCAGCCGTTCGAGGGTGGAGCGGCAGTGTCTGACGGGGGAGCGGCCCAGCCAGTCCGCACCCATTCCCAACAGGAAACTTGCGCCGGCCCGATGGCTTTGCAACAGGTCGATGAGCGCCGGCAGCGCGGCGCAGGCGCGGTGATCAGGTATCTCGATGCGCAACCCGATTGCCGAATTCATGCCGGGTCTTTTTCGATGATCAGGGCGGCGAGCGGCAGACGCCCTTCACCGACCAGGATGTTGTAAGTGCGACAGGCGGCCGCGGTGTCCATGATCTCGAAACCGCGACCTGTCTCGATGAGTGGTTTGAGCAGGGCCGGGGGAGGGAAACGCTGGCGCTGGCCGGTGCCGATCAGGATGACATCACAGGTAACGGCAACGATCTGCTCGATGTGCTGGACGTTCAGAGCAGCGTATGAATCGGGGCCCCACTGCGGGTCGACACGATCGGGCAGCAACAGCAGGCTGCGCGTCAGCACGCGGCCGTTGACCGTGATCGAGTCGCTGGCGTAGGCGGTGACGAGATTGTCTGAGCCTTGCGGGTCGGGGTGGAGCTTCAAATCGGTTCTGTCGGGAGATTTGCCGCAGCGCGGGTCATTCGGTAGCATTATATCTTTTCGCCCTTTTCCCTCTTCAGCCGTCATGCAGCCCGTTCTCAAATCGACCAAGCTCGCCAACGTTTGTTATGACATCCGCGGCCCGGTGCTGGCACGCGCGCGTCAGATGGAGGAAGAAGGTCACCGCGTCATCAAGCTCAACATCGGCAATCCGGCTGCCTTTGGTTTCGAAGCACCGGAAGAGATCGTCGTCGATGTGATCCACAACATCCGCGATGCCTCTGGCTATTCGGATTCGAAGGGCTTGTTTTCGGCCCGCAAGGCGGTGATGCACTACTGCCAGCAGAAAAGGATTGCCGGGGTGACGATCGACGACATCACCCTCGGCAACGGCGTTTCCGAGCTGATCGTGATGGCGATGCAGGGCCTGCTCAACAACGGCGACGAGGTGCTCGTGCCGGCACCGGACTATCCACTGTGGACCGCCGCGGTGAGCCTCTCCGGCGGCACGCCGCGCCATTACCTGTGCGACGAGGGTGCCGGCTGGCTGCCCGATCTGGCCGACATCCGCGCCAAGATCACGCCGGCGACGCGCGCGATCGTCGTCATCAACCCGAACAATCCGACCGGTGCCCTCTATCCCGACGATCTGCTCGCCGGTATCGTCGAGATCGCCCGCCAGCACGAACTGATCGTCTTCGCCGACGAGATCTACGACAAGGTGCTCTATGACGGCCACAAACACACTTCGATCGCCAGTCTGGCCGATGACGTGCTGTTCATCACCTTCAACGGCCTGTCGAAGAACTATCGCGCCTGCGGTTTCCGTGCCGGCTGGATGATCGTCTCCGGTGAAAAGCGCCATGCCCAGGATTACATCGAGGGACTGAACATCCTCGCCTCGATGCGGCTGTGCTCGAATGTGCCGGGCCAGCACGCGATCCAGACCGCGCTGGGCGGTTATCAGAGCATCGAGGAGCTGGTCGCGCCGCATGGCCGACTGTGCAGACAGCGCGATCTCGCCTGGGAAATGCTTTCTGCGCTGCCGGGCGTTTCCTGCGTCAAACCGCAAGCGGCGCTGTATTGTTTCCCGCGCCTCGATCCGAAGATGTATCCGATCGAGAACGACCAGCAGTTCATTCTCGAATTGCTCGAGGAAGAAAAAGTGCTGCTGGTACAGGGCAGCGGTTTCAACTGGCCGCAGCCGGATCATTTCCGCGTCGTTTTCCTACCCAACGTCGATGATCTGGCCGAAGCGATCGGCCGCATCGCGCGCTTTCTGGAAATCTATCGCAAGCGTCACGGCACCTGATTCAACTCATCCACTTTGACAGACAGTCCATGAAGCCCATTCAAGTTGGCCTGCTCGGCATTGGCACCGTCGGTGGCGGCACCTTTACCGTGCTGTCCCGCAACGAAGCAGAAATCACCCGGCGCGCCGGACGACCGATACGCATCGTCCAGGTGGCCGATAAGAATCTCGATCGGGCGCGGCAATTGACCGGCGGTGCGGTCGCTCTGACCGATGATGCCTTCGCGGTGGTGAATAATCCCGAGATCGATATCGTCGTCGAACTGATCGGCGGTTACGGCATTGCCAAGGAGCTGGTGTTGCAGGCGATCGAAAACGGCAAACACGTCGTCACGGCCAACAAGGCGCTGCTGGCTGTGCATGGCAACGAGATCTTTGCCGCCGCGCAACGCAAAGGCGTGATGGTCGGTTTCGAGGCGGCGGTCGCCGGAGGCATCCCGATCATCAAGGCGTTGCGCGAGGGTCTGACCGCCAACCGTATCGAGTGGATCGCCGGCATCATCAACGGCACGACCAACTTCATTCTCTCCGAGATGCGCAACAGGGGCCTGCCTTTTGCGGCGGTGCTCGAGGAGGCGCAACGGCTCGGCTATGCCGAAGCCGATCCAACCTTCGACATCGAGGGCATCGATGCCGCGCACAAGCTGACCATCATGGCGGCGATCGCTTTCGGCATCCCGATGCGCTTCGAGAAGGCCTACATCGAGGGCATCAGCCGGTTGCAGGCCGAGGATATCCGCTATGCCGAACAGCTCGGTTACCGGATCAAGCTGCTCGGCATTACGAAACGCCGCCGGCTCGATGGCCAGACCGCGATCGAGCTGCGCGTGCACCCGACGCTCATTCCCTCCAAACGCCTGCTCGCCAATGTCGAAGGGGCGATGAATGCGGTGCTGGTCTATGGCGATGCGGTCGGTGCGACGCTCTACTACGGCAAGGGCGCCGGGGCGGAACCGACGGCGTCGGCGGTGATCGCCGATCTCGTCGATGTCACGCGCATGGCGACTGCCGACCCGGAGAACCGCGTGCCGCATCTCGCCTTCCAGCCCGATGCCGTCAGCGATCTGCCGATCCTGCCGATGGCCGAGGTCGACAGCGGCTATTACCTGCGCATGCGTGTGGACGATAAGCCGGGCGTGCTCGCCGACATCACGCGCATCCTTGCCGACGAGCAGATCTCGATCGATGCGATGGTGCAGCGCGAACCGGCTGAAGGTGAACAGCAGACCGACATCATCATGCTTACCCACATCGTGCGTGAGAAGCAGATCGATGCCGCGATCGGGAAAATCGAGGCCCTGCCGGTGGTGCGTGACAAGATCATCCGCCTGCGGCTCGAAGAACTGAGCTGACGCAAGCTGCGCCGATGCTGGTCTGGCTCGGCTTCAGCGCCGTTGCGGCTTTCGTCGTGGCTCTCGCAGCGGGCTGGGGTGCCGTGCTGCCAGCACCGATTTTCGGTAGCCCCGTGGGTGCCGATGGAGCAGCGGACGCGCTTCTTTCGCCAGCCGCTGCCTTCCATCTCGCTTTCGCGCTCGGGGCTTTGCCGCTGATCTTCGGTGCAATTGCTCATTTCGTGCCGGTATTGACGCGCAGCCGCAAGCCCGAAGCACTGATCCATTTCCTGCCACTTGCCGTGCAGGCGGCCGGGTTGTTGGTTCCCCTGGGCCTGATGGGCAGTTTGCCACCCTGGAGTCTGCATTTGGCTGCCGGCCTCGATGCCACGGCCGCGCTGCTGCTGCTGTTCTGGGTGACCCGCCGGATCCGGCAGTCTTTGGACACACCCCATCCCGGCGCCCACTGGTATGGCGCGGTACTGCTCTGCCTGTTTCTCGCCGTGAGTCTCGTGCCGGTCTGGCTGGCGATTCCCGAACTGCGCATGGCGTTACGCCTGTTCCATCTGCATCTGAATACGCTGGGCTTCATCGGACTGGCGGCACTCGGGACGCTGCCAGTGCTTTTGCCGACTGCGTTGCAGCGGCCCGATCCGACCGCAACGGCGCGGCTGCATGCGGATCTGGTATGGGCACTGACGGGTGCCCTGCTGATCGCCGCCGGTGCGGCAGCCGGTTACTGGCTCGCCGTGCCGGGTGGGCTGCTGCTCGGCGGGGTGATCGTCCGCAATCTCTTCGCCTGGTGGCTCGCCTATCGCTGGAAAGTCTTTTCACCGGCCGGGGGGCCGCTCACGGCGGCAACAATGGGCTTGCTGCTGCTCGTCGTCTTCGGCGTTGGTCATGGCGCGGGCTGGTTGTCCGCACGTACAACCCTGTCAGCGTATCTGGTAATTTTTCTGCTGCCGCTGGTCACCGGGGCGCTTGCCCAGTTGCTGCCGGTCTGGCGTCATCCCGGAGCGGATTCACCCGTGCGTCAGGCAATGCAGCGCCGTCTGGTACGCGGCGGGTTGGCGCGGGCGGGGTTGTTTTTCGTTTCCGGCATCGCATTGCTCGGCGAAGTGTCCTTCGCCGCTGTGCTCGCCGGGCTTGCGCTGATCGACTTCGTCCTGCGCCTTTTCACCGCCTTCTATAATCCGCGCCATTCCTGACCTTTTTCCTGCAAAGCGATGAAATACATCTCGACGCGTGGCGAAGCGGCTCCTGCCGCGTTTTGCGACATCCTGCTCGGTGGGCTGGCCCCCGATGGCGGCCTGTATCTGCCCGAGCATTACCCACAGGTTTCGGCTGACGAGCTGGCCGAGTGGCGCGAACTGCCTTATCCGGCGCTGGCACTGAAGATCTTTCTGAAGTTCGTCGACGACATTCCCGCCTGTGACCTGAAATCCCTCGTCGATCGCACCTACACCGCGCGCAACTACAAGTATTGCCGTCCCGGCCGCGATGCCGCGGAAATCACGCCCCTCACCACGCTGGAAGCGGGTTTTCACCTGCTGGAGCTGTCGAACGGCCCGACGCTCGCCTTCAAGGATATGGCGATGCAGATGCTCGGCAACCTGTTCGAGTATGTGCTGGAAAAACGCGGCGAGACGCTCAACATCCTCGGTGCTACTTCGGGTGATACCGGTTCCGCGGCCGAATACGCGATGCGCGGCAAGAAGAATGTGCGCGTCTTCATGCTCTCGCCGCACGGCAAGATGAGCGCCTTCCAGCGTGCGCAGATGTATTCATTGCAGGACGGAAACATCATCAACATCGCGATCCGCGGCATGTTCGACGACTGCCAGGACATCGTCAAAGAAGTCGCCAGTGACGTCGCCTTCAAGGCGAAATATCGCATCGGTGCGGTGAATTCGATCAACTGGGCGCGCGTGATGGCGCAGATCGTCTATTACTTCAAGGGGTATTTCGCCGCGACGCAGTCGAATGACGAAGAGGTAGCTTTTGCTGTGCCCTCGGGCAATTTCGGCAACATCTGCGCCGGCCACATCGCCCGCATGATGGGGCTGCCGATCGCGCGTCTGGTGTTGGCCACCAACGAGAACGACGTGCTCGACGAATTCTTCAGGACTGGGCGCTATCGGCCACGCAGCAGCAGCGAGACCCATGTCACCTCGAGCCCCTCGATGGACATCTCGAAGGCATCGAACTTCGAGCGTTTCGTCTTCGATCTGGTCGGCCGCGACTCCGAAGCAGTGCGCGAGCTTTGGCGCAAAGTGGAAGGTGGGGAGGGTTTCGATCTCTCGGCGACGCCGTTCATCAGCCGGCTGCCCGATTTCAGGTTCGTCTCCGGCAAGAGCACGCATGCCGACCGGCTGGCGACGATTCGCGACGTCTGGGAACGCTATCAGGTGATGATCGATCCCCATACCGCAGATGCAGTCAAAGTGGCGCGTGAGCACACCCTTCCTGGTGTGCCGATGATCGTGCTGGAGACGGCGCAGCCAGTGAAATTCGCCGAGACGATCATGGAAGCACTGGGGCAGGAGCCCATGCGGCCAAAAGAACTGGAAGGCCTCGAAAACCTGCCGCAGCACGTCATCGTCCTCGATGCCGATACGGCGGCCGTCAAGGCATTGATCGAGAATGTTTGTGCTACAGATAAATGACCGCCGGAAAAACGGTCACCGCAAGCACCAGCACCAGCCATTCGAGGTTGTGGCGCGCCAGAAAACCGGTGAAGTGCAGCACCAGAATCGTGATGGCGATGATGTAGTAAAGGATGAAAAGCATCAAACTCGACTCCTCCTGGACTGAGCGCGCGCCAAGGTTTTTTCGTTTTCGTTATAGCCTTCGACAGCACCGCGCCTGTGGATGACAACGCTGAACGTCGTCTGAAGTGTTCCCGGTCCGACCCTTCCACAACCGAGCGAGGTATTCCTGCTCCGTGAAGAGCCGTTGTCATGCCCCACGCTACGGGTGGCAGGGTGTGCATTTCACGACAGCCAATTCAAATAATGCCGCAAACCTTTGCATTCCCCTTGACGTCCGGGGCAGTCATCCAGTTAGAATCATTTCGGCAATTGGGACATCCAACTTGAGGAGCGATTGAAATGAATAAGGGGGATCTCGTCGAAGTCGTCGCCAAGGGTGCTGACATCAGCAAGGCCACAGCCGCCAAGGCGCTGGATGCAGCGATCGATGCCATCGTCAAGTCTGTCGCGAAAGGCAATGCCGTGACTTTGGTTGGTTTTGGCACCTTCAAGGCCGCCAAGCGTGCCGCGCGCACCGGCGTCAATCCGAAGACCGGTGAAAAGCTGAAAATCGCTGCCACCACGGTGCCGCGTTTCACTGCTGGCGCCGGTTTCAAGGCTGCCGTCGCGGGCAAGAAGAAAGCCGCCAAGAAGTAAGCGCGCGAAAGAGATCGTTCTATCAGAGGCACGTCCCGGGCGTGCCTTTTTTCTTTCAGCCGCTTCGTGCCATCGAGCGGCGATAGCTCAGCGCGGCAGCGAACGCCAGCAGGCCACAGCAAAACAGGGTCGGTCGCACGTCGAAGCGTGCGCTGAACAATCCCGCCGCCAGGCTGCCCAGTGGCGCGATGCCGAGAAATGCGGTCGAGAAGATCGCCATCACCCGGCCGCGGAAACGTTCCTCGACTTCGAGCTGGATCAGCGTGTTGCTGCCGGCGGCGGTGGTCACGACGGAAAAACCCAGCATCATCAGCAGCGGATAGGCAGGACCGAGTGAGGGCTGATAGGCGAAACCGGCCAGCATCAGCCCGCCGAAGAGGGCAGCGTGACCGACCAGACGATCCAAGCCCGCACCGGGGCGTCTGCCGCCGCGCCAGGCCAGCCAGAGCGCCGCACACAGCGAACCCGCACCGGCACTGCTGATTAGGAGACCATAGGTGCTGGCGTTGCCGTGGAACAGATCGCGTGCATAGACCGGCATCATCACCACATAGGGTGTGACGAAGAAACTGAAGCTGGCTACCAGCAGCAGGGTGCGGTGGATGCGCGGATGCTGGCGCACATAGGAAAGGCCTTCACGCAACGCATCCCAGGCCGATTGCCGTCGTGTCGCCAGCTGCTGGGGCGTGCGGATCATCGCCAGCGCGATGAGCACGGCGAGATACGACAGTGCATTGAGCAGGAAACAAGCTACTTCTCCCCAGGCGGCGACGACGAGGCCAGCGAGCGCCGGCCCAACGAAGCGTGAACCATTCATCAGGAAGGAGTTGAGACCGATCGCATTCGGCAGGGCTTGCCGGTCGGGAACGAGTTGCGCGATGAAAGCCTGCCGCGCCGGCAGATCCAGTGCGTTGATGCAGCCGAGCAGGAAGGCCAGCAGGAGGAGCGGCACCGGCCCGATCGCTCCCGTGAGGGTCAGCACGGCGAGCAACAGGGCTTGCAGCAGCGCTAGGGACTGGGTGATCAACAGCAGGAACCGGCGGTCGAGACGGTCGTTCCAGACGCCGGCGGGAATCGCGAACAACAGGATCGGCAACTGGCTGGAGAAGCCGACCAGACCGAGCATCACGGTCGAATCGGTGAGCCGGTAGGCGAGCCAGGTCGTGGCGATCTGCTGCATCCAGGTGCCGATCAGCGAGACCAGCTGGCCGGCGAAAAACAGACGAAAGTTGCGGAACTGGAAGGCAGGGAAACGCGACTGTTGGTGTTGCATGGCCGCATGCTAACATTCCGGCCCCGCCGCCGAGCGCGGTTTGTCTGGCAATCTATTCGATGACCGTCCGTACCCGTTTCGCTCCCAGTCCCACCGGCTATCTGCACATCGGCGGCGCGCGCACCGCGCTGTTCGCCTGGGCGTATGCGCGCCATCATCGCGGGCAGTTCATCCTGCGTATCGAGGATACCGATCTCGAGCGTTCCACGCCGGAAGCCGTGCAGGCTATCCTCGACGGCATGCACTGGCTGGGTCTCGACTATGACGAAGGGCCGTATTACCAGACCCGACGCATGGCACGTTACCAGGAGGTGATCCAGCAGATGCTCGCAGCGGGCACGGCCTACTATTGCTATATGAGCAAGGAAGAGCTCGATGCCTTGCGTGCCGCGCAGGAAGCCCGCAAGGAGAAGCCGCGTTACGACGGACGCTGGCGTCCCGAACCCGGCAAGACATTGCCGCCGCCTCCGCCGGGTGTCAAGCCGGTGGTGCGCTTCAAGAACCCGCTCGAGGGTATCGTCGCCTGGGATGACCTGGTCAAGGGACGCATCGAGTTCGCCAATGCCGAACTCGATGACTTCATCATCGCGCGCGCCGATGGCACGCCAACCTACAACTTCTGCGTCGTCGTCGATGACTGGGACATGAAAATCACCCATGTGCTGCGCGGCGATGATCATGTCAATAACACGCCACGCCAAATCAATCTGTTGCAGGCACTCGGCGCGCCGCTGCCGCGCTATGGCCATCTGTCGATGATCCTCGGTCCTGATGGCACCAAGCTCTCGAAGCGTCACGGCGCGGTTTCGGTGATGCAGTACGACGAGGATGGCTACCTGCCAGAGGCGGTGCTGAATTATCTGGCGCGGCTGGGCTGGTCACATGGGGATGACGAGATCTTCAGCATCGAGCAGTTCATCGAGTGGTTCGATCTCGATCACATCACTAAGTCGGCTGCTCAGTTCAATACCGAGAAGCTCAACTGGCTGAATGCCCATTACCTGAAACAGGCCGATGATGCTCGCTTGGGTAAGGAAATCCGCCGCCGCCTGGCCCGCGAGGGTGTCACGGCGGGAGACGTTCCCGATCCAGCCGCGATCGCCGCGCTATACAAGGATCGGGTGACGAATTTGAATGAGCTTGCCGATGCGGCGCATCCATTCTATGTCGCGCCCCATCCGCTGGCCGAACTGGCGGCGCAGCATCTGACCGATGCGGCGAAAGCCGCGTTGCGCGATCTGCGCTGCCGTCTTGTCAGCGCCGAGTTTGTGCCGGAAGCGTTGTCACGGGCCCTGAAAGAAACGCTCTCCGCCACCGGGCTGAAGATGCCACAAGTGGCAATTCCGTTGCGCGTCGCGCTGATCGGCCAGACACAAAGCCCGGCCATCGACCGCGTGCTGGCGGTGATGGGACGGGAGGAAGTGCTCAGGCGGTTGGATGCGATCTTGGGTTAGTCGCGCACCAGCAGGCCGTTTTCGATACGCACGCGCTCGCCGACCTGCCAGCCGGCTACGCTGTCCATCATGACCGTGCGCAGGCTGCCATCGTTCATGCGCACGATGACTTCATAGCGTGTGGTCTTGCGCTGCGATTTCTCGATCTGGTGACCCGCATAGGCGCCACCCGCCACGCCGGCCACGGTGGCCAGTTTCTTGCCAGTGCCGCCCCCGATCTGGCTGCCCAGCAGACCCCCGATCACACCACCGGCGACTGCGCCCAACCCGGTGGCCTCACCCGGCTGCGTGATTTCCCGGATGTCGTGGATCACGCCGCAATGGCTGCAGACGGGCGGCGCGGTGACCGGTGCAACGGGTGCCTGGGCGACTGGCGCCTGGGCGATCTCGACCGGCGCCGGTTTGGCCGCCGGTTTCGATGCCGGCTTCGGGGCTGCCTTCACGACCGGTTTCGGCGGGCTGGATTCTTGGAGCGGGGCTGTCTCGGTGGGGGCGGTTGGGGTTTTGGTGGCCTCTGGCAGAGTTTGTGGCTTCACCTCGGCGGGCGGCGCAGCGGCAGTAGTGACGGCGGCGGTATCACCCGACGTGGCTTTGCCACTGGGAAGCCAACCGTTGATCGCGGCAATGCCGAACAGTGAGAAGGCCGTCACCGAGATCGCGGCAACCGCGACGAGTGGGTGAAGACGGGATTTGGCGGGCATATTGGGAGTGGAAGTGTTCATGGATTTCCTCCTCGGCTCGTTACAATTGACAAGAATAACGCCGAACCGTGACCGGTGTGGGACACGTGCAACAGATGGTTACATTTTCCCCCGCCAGACGAAACGGGCCGGATCGATCGCGGCATCGAGCTCATGGCCGATTGGCAAGGGCTCGCCGCAAATCTTGCTCGCAATGAGCTCGCCCATCAGTGGCGCCCAGACGAAGCCGCGTGCGCCATAGCCGGTGGCGACGAACAGCCCCGGCCAGCGCGGCCATTCGACATGTGCGAGCGGGCGCGGATCGCAGTTCGCCAAAGGGAGCGCCCCAGCCAAAGGCAATTTGTCCGGTGACACCGGCCGCAGACCGACACGGCCTGTGAGCCGCTCGGCGGAAAAGCGCCCCGTCCATTCCGGCAACATCGCATAAAGGCGGGCGAGATTCGCGGCATGCTCGTCGAGCGAAGGCGCCAGCTCGCGGCTGCGTTTGAAGCTCGCACCGAGGCTGGCGATGCCCCGATGCGGCGGAGCGAGATAGCCTTCCCGGCAGATTACGCAATGCGGGACGGCGGGTAGCTCGCTGGCCGGCAAATGACTGGTCTGACCACGGAAACAGAGGATCGGCAGATGGCTGGCCTGGGCAACATGCGTGATGCCATGCGCATTGGCGAGGATCACCGCGGCGCCTTCCCAGAGTGGATATGCGTTCGTATCGAGGAGCCGCCAGCCGGCATCGCACGGTTCGAGTGCGCAGACCTCGGTGTCCAGGCACAGCTCGACGTTCGCTCTAGCCTGCGCCAGCAACGCGGCGGCGAAAGAGGCGGGTGAGACCCAGCCTGCGCGGGGAAACCACCAGCCGGGACCCGCGACGCGGACACCGACCCGCTCGCTGGCTTTCTCGATGTCGAGAAACTGCACGAAATCGTCCGGCAGGCGCTGTTCCTCGACGATCGTCGCCTGTTTTCGTGCATGCGCGTCGTCCCGGGCGATCTGGAAAACACCGCACAGATGGCTTTCCACTGGCAGACCGGCATTGCACAAGTCTACGAGCTGCCGCAATGCGTAAAGAAAAGCGACCTGGTTGAGCCTCGACAGCCGGGTGGTATCGGCAGCCAGGGCGGGTAGCAGGATTGCCTGGTGATTGCCGGAGGTTTCTTGGGCGATGCCCCCGCGCCGTTCGAACAGGGTCACGTGACAGCCGCGTGCGGCCAGCCGCTCGGCACAGGCAAGCCCGGCGATGCCGGCGCCGATTACCGCGATGCGTTTGTCGCCGAAACTCGGCGCTGGTGGAACGGCACCGTCGGCCTGAGCGGTGAATTCGCCGACGAGCATTTCGCGCTTGGTGCCAAAGCCCGGCCGACGTTCGACGCGAAAGCCAGCCGCAGTCAAGTTGCGACGCACTTCGCCGGCGACGCACCAGGTGGCGAGCGTCGCCCGTGGCGCCGCCAGCCAGGCCAGGTTGTCGCAGACTTCTGTCGACCACATCTGCGGGTTTTTCGCCGGCGAGAACCCGTCGAGATAGAAGGCGTCGAAACGGCCGGCGATGTCGCCGAGCACCCTTTCGATGCTGCCGAAAACCAGCGTCAGCGTCATGCTGCCGAAATGCAGCCGGTGAAAGCCGGGGATCAGGCTCGGCCAGACGGCTTGTAGACGAACAGCCAGCGGTGCGAGCTCACTGTAACGTTCATGCAGCCGCACGAGATCCGTGAGGCGAAACGGGTGGCGCTCGATCGCGACGTAATGCAGCCGCTGCCCCGGCGTCTTCAGCCACGCCTGCCAGGTGGCGAGGAAGTTGAGGCCGAGGCCGAAACCGGTTTCTAGGAGCGCGAAATCGCGCTTCTGCCAACGCCTTGGCAGGTCATTGCCGGCGAGGAAGACCTGACGCGCCTGTTCGAGTCCACCGCTCGTGGAGTGATAGACATCACCGTAAGCGGTGGAATAGGGCACGCCATTCCCGTCGAAGGTCAGTTCGGCGGGAACGAGGACCTCGCGGGTCATTCAGGGCGCATTTGCGGGAACAGGATCACGTCGCGGATGCTCGGGCTGTTCGTCAGCAGCATCACCAACCGGTCGATGCCGATGCCGCAGCCGCCGGTGGGAGGCAGGCCGTATTCGAGCGCACGAATGTAATCGGCGTCGAAATACATCGCCTCTTCGTCACCGGCTTCCTTCGCCTTCGCCTGTTCGAGGAAGCGTGCCGCCTGGTCTTCCGGATCGTTCAGTTCGGAAAAGCCATTGGCGATCTCGCGACCGACGATGTAGAGCTCGAAGCGTTCGGTGATGTCCGGATTCGTGTCGGAACGGCGCGCGAGCGGTGAAACCTCGGTCGGGTAGTCGATGATGTAAGTAGGCTCCCACAGCTCGGCCTCGGTGGTTTCCTCGAAGAGCTGCATCTGCAAGGTGCCCAGGCCCGCATTGGGTTTGACCTCGACACCGAGGTCGGCGAGCTTGTGTCTGAGCCAGCCGGCATCATTGAGCATCGTCAGGCTGTAACCGGGATGATAGGCGTGGATCGCCTCGACGATCGTCATGCGGCGGAACGGTTTGGACAGATCGAGCGTGCGCCCCTGGTATTCGAACACCTCGGTGCCGAGCGCCTCGCGCGCCGCATGGCGGAGCAGCCCTTCGGTGAAATCCATCAACGTCCGGTAGTCCGCATAGGCTTCATAAAACTCCATCATCGTGAATTCCGGGTTGTGGCGCGGCGAGAGGCCTTCGTTACGGAAGTTGCGGTTGATCTCGAACACCTTCTCGAAGCCGCCGACGACGAGGCGTTTCAGATACAGCTCCGGCGCGATGCGCAGGAACAGATCCATGTCGAGTGCGTTGTGGTGGGTGACGAATGGCTTCGCCGCGGCGCCGCCCGGGATCGGATGCATCATCGGCGTTTCCACTTCGAGAAAACCGTGATGCACCATGTAATGGCGGATCGAGGCGATCATGCGGCTGCGGGCCACGAAGGTGAAGCGCGTCGCCTCGCTGGTGATCAGGTCCAGATAGCGCTGGCGGTACTTCTGCTCGATGTCGGTCAGGCCGTGGAATTTTTCCGGCAGTGGGCGCAGGCATTTGGCGAGCAGACGGATCTCGCTGCATTGCACGGTGAGTTCGCCGGTCTTGGTCTTCATCAGCGTGCCGATCGCGCCAACGATGTCGCCCAAGTCCCACTTCTTGAAATCTTCGTAGACGGCTTCGCCGACATTGTCTCGTGTCACATAGAACTGGATGCGGCCGGAGAGATCCTGGACCGTGATAAAGCTCGCTTTGCCCATCACGCGCTTCAACATGATGCGGCCGGCGACCCTGACCTCGATCGGCGTGGCTGCGAGCTCTTCCTTGCTTTTTTCGCCGTAGAGCTCGTCGAGCTTCTCGGCGGTATTCTCGCGCCGGAAGTCGTTCGGATAGGCGCGGCCGGTAGCGCGCCAGGCTTTCAGCTTCTCGCGGCGTTCGGCGATGATGTGGTTGTCATCCTGTGCGTGTGCAATCTCAGTCATGATTGGCTTTCAGTAGAAACGATGAACGGTGAGGCCAAGCGCTGCGGCAGCGTCGGCCTGGATTCTGTCGGCGGTGGCGAAGGCGGTGGCCTGGATTTGCTCGGCGATCGCCAGATGCAAAGCATCGAGGGTGCGCAGCGGGAACTCGGCCAAGCGACCGATCAGGTGATAGGCGGCTGTGAAGTGGGCAGCGCCAATGTCGTATAGGCGCAAACTCCCCGTCTGAATATCGGCGGCCAGTTCGGCATTCACCTGGCTCTCGCGCAGCGCGTCGATTTCACGGTTGCGGCGTCGGCGCGCCAGTGCGCAGCGCACCTCGATGATGCTCAAGTGACTGATGGCGACCGGGCTGCTTTCGAGTAGCACATCGACATCGCTGCTGAAAGGTTCTTCTATGTAGCGTTTGACGAGTGCGCTGGTATCGATATAGATCATCAGCAACGATCTTCCCGATCTTCGACCACGGTTTTCGAAAGCGGGGGATCGAGCGGTTTCTGGCTGGCGCGAAACGCCGCCAGCGAGCGAAATCTCGGCCTGGTCGGCGTTATCGGCAAAATGCGCGCGATCGGCTCGCCCCGCCGGGTGACGATCACCTCGTCGGTGCCGGCAAAGAGCTGTTCGGGATGCGAAAGCCCTTCGCGGGCCTCGCGGATGGTGACGGTGCGCATCCTTCGTTCCTCGTGACACAATTTTTTTTATTGTGTCACAACCGCTGCCGTCCCGCCAGCGCCGACAACGCGCCTGTGCGCCGGCAGGTGAGTTCCCTGGGCGAAGCCAAACTGGCTGGACGCCCGCAGGGCGGCACTTTCAGACACCCTGTTTGAGACTCGCCTCGATGAATGGGTCGAGATCGCCGTCGAGCACCTTCTGCGTGTTGGAAATCTCGACGCCGGTGCGCAGGTCCTTGATGCGGCTCTGGTCGAGCACATAACTGCGGATCTGATGACCCCAGCCGACGTCGGTCTTCTGTGCTTCGAGCTTGTCGGCCTCCTCGCGGCGCTTGCGCATTTCGAGCTCATAGAGGCGTGATTTGAGCATCGCCATCGCCTCGGCGCGGTTCTTGTGCTGCGATCGGTCGTTCTGGCATTGCACGACGATGCCGGTCGGGATGTGCGTGATACGCACCGCCGAATCGGTCTTGTTGATGTGCTGGCCGCCGGCACCTGACGCCCGGAAAGTGTCGATGCGCAGATCGGCGGGATTGATCTCGACCTCGATCGAGTCATCGATTTCCGGATAGACGTAGATGCTGGCGAAGCTGGTGTGCCGGCCTCCGGATGAATCGAACGGGGATTTCCGCACCAGGCGATGCACGCCGGTCTCGGTGCGCAGGAAGCCATAGGCGTAATCTCCCTCGACCTTGATCGTCGCGCTGCGGATACCGGCGACGTCGCCATCGGTCTGTTCGAGGATTTCGGTCTTGAAGCCTTTCTTCTCGCAGTATTTCAGATACTGGCGCAGCAGCATCGCGGCCCAGTCGCAGGCCTCGGTGCCGCCCGCGCCGGCCTGGATGTCGATGAAGCAGTTGTTTGGATCGGCCGGATTCGAGAACATGCGGCGGAACTCGAGCTCAGCCACCTGAGCTTCGACCTTGGCCAGATCGGCCTCGATACCGGCCAGCGTCGCCTCGTCGTCTTCCGCCTTGGCCATTTCGAGCAGTTCGCGCGCATCGGCGAGCGAACGCTTGACGTTTTCCAGCGTGAGCACGA
Source organism: uncultured Methyloversatilis sp. (assembly GCA_964478415.1). Lineage (GTDB taxonomy): Bacteria > Pseudomonadota > Gammaproteobacteria > Burkholderiales > Rhodocyclaceae > Sulfuricystis. The sequence goes on along the minus strand of CAYZII010000004.1, from coordinate 14,756 downwards.
CGGCTTCGAGGGATTTCTTTTCCTTGCCCAAGCTTTGGGCGCGTTCGGCATCGTTCCAGATGCCGGGGTCCTCCATCAGACGATCGATTTCGGCGAGCTTCTCGGACTTCGCGTCGAAGTCAAAGATACCTCCGCAGTTGATCGCCGCGGGCTTCGAGGTCGGCGATGCGGTGGGTGACGGCGTTGAGGCGTTCAGCTTCCATGGAATTCTTTCAGAATCATGAGGATCGGATTATAGCGACGGGATCAGTGAATTTCCCGGGTCTCCAGGAACGTGATCTCGGGATGGCGTTCCTGCGTCATCTGCAGATTGACGCGGTTGGGCGCGAGATAGACATAGTCGCCGGCGCCATCGATCGCGATGTTCGCCGGTGCCTTGTCGATCAACGCCTTCAGTGCGTTCTCAGAACCGCGCAGCCAGCGTGCCGTGGCGACATTCACCGGCTCGAAGACGCAGTCGACGCCATATTCGTGCTCCAGCCGGTGGGCGACGACGTCGAATTGCAGCAGCCCCACCGCGCCGAGAATCAGATCGTTGCCGTGCAAGGGCTTGAACAATTGGGTCGCGCCTTCCTCGGCGAGCTGTTGCAGGCCTTTTTGCAATTGCTTGATCTTCATCGGATTCCTGATCTGGGCACGGCGGAAGTGTTCCGGCGCGAAGCACGGGATGCCGGTGAATTTCAGGTCTTCGCCTTCACTGAAGGTGTCGCCGAGCACGACGGTACCGTGGTTCGGAATGCCGATGATGTCGCCGGGCCAGGCTTCATCCGTGGTGCTCCTGTCCTGTGCCATGAAGGTGATCGCGTTATTCACCGCCAGCGTCTTGCTGGTCGACAATTGCTTCAGCTTGATGCCGCGCGTGTAATGGCCGGAGCAGACGCGCACGAAGGCGATGCGGTCGCGGTGTTTCGGGTCCATGTTGGCCTGGATCTTGAAGACGAAGCCGGTGAATTTCGGCTCCAGCGGTTCGACCATCCGCTCGCTGCCATTGCTGATCGCCGCACGCGGCTTTGGCGGTGGCGACAGATCGACCAACGCATCGAGCAAGGCCTGCACACCGAAGTTGTTGATCGCCGAGCCGAAGAACACCGGCGTCTGCCGGCTTGCAAGGTAAGCCTCTTTATCGAAGGAATGCGAAGCGCCTTTTACCAGCTCCACCTCAGCGCGTAATTCTTCGGCCTGAAAGCCAAGCAGTGCGTCGAGTTCGGGGTTGTCGAGCCGTTCGATGATGCGTGCTGTGCCTTTCTCGGCCTGCGGGTCGAAGAAGTAGACGCAATCGTCGTAGAGGTCATAGACGCCACGGAAACTCTTGCCCATGCCGATCGGCCAGGTCATCGGCGCGCACTGGATCTTCAGCACCTCTTCGATCTCGTCGATGAGATCGATCGGCGCGCGCCCCTCGCGGTCGAGCTTGTTGATGAAGGTGAGGATCGGTGTGGCGCGCAACCGGCAGACGTTGAGCAGTTTGATTGTCTGCGCTTCGACGCCATTGACCGAGTCGATCACCATCACCGCCGAATCGACGGCAGTCAGCGTGCGATAAGTGTCCTCGGAGAAGTCTTCATGGCCGGGAGTGTCGAGCAGGTTGATCATGCACTCGCGGTAGGGAAACTGCATCACCGAGCTGGTCACCGAAATACCGCGCTGCTTCTCCAGCTCCATCCAGTCCGAGGTCGCATGGCGGGCTGCTTTGCGCGCCCGCACCTCGCCGGCGACCTGGATCGCGCCGCCAAACCACAAGAGCTTCTCGGTCAGCGTCGTCTTGCCGGCGTCCGGGTGAGAAATGATCGCGAAAGTGCGACGGCGGGCGATCTCGTGGGCGAGTTTCGACATGGCGGAACGACTGTGAAAAAAGGGGCGAATTATAGGCCCGTCCCTCTGGCTCGAGTCCGAGGTGTTACAGCAGTGCGGCGGTGTGTCGCGCGATCATCCATTCCTCGTTGGTCGGGATCACCAGTGTGGCGATGCGGCTGGTTGTCGTCGAGATACGCTGGGCACGTGTAGTATTGGCAGCAGGATCGAATTCCAGACCGAGCCACGCCAGTGCCATGCAGACTTTTTCGCGCACCGGTGCGGCGTGTTCGCCGATGCCACCGGTGAAGACCAGCGCATCTAGGCCGCCGAGCGCTGCCGCCAGCGAGCCGATCTCGCGCACGATCCGGTAGCAGAAGAGGTCGATGGCCTCTCTGGCTTCGAGGCGGTCGGAAGCGAGCAGGGTGCGCATGTCTTGGCTGAGGCCGGAGACGCCAAGCAGTCCCGATTCCTGGTAGAGCAGCCGCGTCAGGGCGGCGCTGTCCATCCCGTGGTAGTCGATCAGATAGAGCAGTACGCCGGGATCGAGGCTACCGCAGCGCGTGCCCATCATCAGCCCTTCGAGCGCGGTGAAGCCCATCGTCGTCGCCTGGCTCTTGCGGCCGAGTAGCGCGCAAAGCGAGGCGCCGTTGCCCAGGTGGGCGACGATCACGCGGCCGTCGGCTTTTTCCGGTGGTAGGTAGCGTGGCAAGGCTTGGGCGATGTATTCGTAGGAAAGGCCATGGAAGCCGTAGCGGCGCACCCCCATTGCGGTGATCCGTCGCGGCAACGCGAACAGTTGCGCGATCGGTGGCTGGCTGCGATGGAAGGCGGTGTCGAAGCAGGCGACTTGTGGAATGCCGGGCAGGGCGGCGCGCATCGCTTCGATGCCAGCAAGATTGTGCGGCTGATGCAAGGGCGCCAGCGGGATGAATGCCTTGAGACGGGCAAGATGCGCATCGTCGAGCCGGATCGGCTGCGCGTAATCCTGCCCGCCATGCACGACGCGATGACCCACACCGACGATGCGCCAGCCGGCTTCATGGTCGTGCAGCCAGGTGATGAGATGCGCGAGTGCGGCGCGGTGCTGGCCATCATCGCCTGTGATCGCCAGGTCGTCATCGTCGAGTACGCGGCCTTGCGCATCCATTGCCTTCAAATGAGGTGTTGCACCGATGCCGTCGATCTGGCCGGAAAGTTCGGGCTGGGCCGGCAGGGGGTCTTCCAGTCGAAACAGTGCGAACTTGATCGAGGAGGAGCCGGCATTGAGAGTCAGCAGAACGTCAGCCATGCCGCACACTCATCGGCAGTTGACACGCTTGCAATGGGCCATCACGACCGCGATCGCGGTCGAGGCGGTGCGCGTCTGCGCCGAATCGGCACGGCTGGTGAGTACGATCGGCACGCGCGCGCCGAGCACGATGCCGGCGGCAAGCGCATCGGCGAGATATTCGAGTTGCTTGGCGAGCATGTTGCCCGATTCGATGTCTGGCACGAGCAGGATATCGGCCTGGCCGGCGACCGGCGACTTGATACCCTTGGTGCGCGCGGCAACGACCGAGATCGCGTTGTCGAAGGCGAGCGGGCCATCGAGGATGCCGCCCTTGATCTGTCCGCGGTCGGCCATCTTGCACAATGCGGCGGCATCGAGGGTGGCCTGCATTTTTGGGTTGACGGTTTCGACTGCTGCAAGAATCGCCACTTTTGGCTCGGGAATCTTCAGCATACGCGCAAGGTCGATCGCGTTTTGCACGATGTGGATTTTGGTTTCGAGATCGGGTGCGATGTTGACGGCGGCATCGGTGATCAACAGCGGACGAGGATAGGTCGGCACATCCATTAGGAAGACATGGCTGATGCGCCGGTCGGTGCGTAGTCCCGTGGCCTTGTTGACCACTTCGCTCATCAGCTCGTCGGTATGCAGCGAGCCTTTCATCAGCGCCTCGACGAGACCTTCGCGCGCCAGGGCCACGCCGGCTTCCGCCGCGGCATGACTGTGCGGCACGTCGAGGAACTGGCAGCCGGACAGATTCAGCCCGAGCTCGTCGGCGAGTGCCCGGATGCGCTTTTCCGGACCGACCAGTGTCGGTTCGATCAGACCGCGATCGCGCGCTAGCAGCGCTCCTTTCAGCGATTCGGCATCACAGGGGTGCACCACGGCCATCGCGATGGGCGTCAGCCCCTGTGTGATCTCCAGCAGGTGCTCGTAGCGGGCGGTTCTCGTTGCCGAGAGTCTGATTTCCGGCAGCGGCACCTTGGCGCGCCTGATCTTTTCGGTCGGCGCGATCACCTCCGCCGTGCCGCTGATGACCAGCTCGCCATCCTGGTTAGTGCAGCGGCAATCGAACAGGATGTGATGGTGGTGTGGGAACTTGCGGCTGCAGGTGACGGTGGCGGTGAGTGTGTCGCCGATGCGCACGGCGCGGTCGAAATGCAGGTTCTGATCGACATAGACGGTGCCCGGGCCGGGAAACTGCGTGCCGAGAATGTTCGAGAATAGCATCGCTCCCCACATGCCATGACCGACGACTTCGCGAAACTGCGAGGAGCGCGCATATTCCGGATCGACGTGGGTCGGGTTCATGTCGCCGGAAATGATCGCGAACATCTGGATGTCTTCGGCACGCAGCGTGCGCGTTAGCGTGGCGGAATCGCCGACCTGGATCTCGTCGAAAGTGCGGTTTTCGATCGTGTCGATGAAATCTTGGCTCATGGCTCGGACTCGGTGCGAACGTGGGCGGTATTCTGACCTTGAAAATGCTGCGACGCAACATCGAGAGATTTTCCGCCGAGCGGATCCTGACGATAGAACGCGCTCAATTGCCGATAGACGGCGGGGTAGGTGGTGTTCAGCAGCGCGGGGGCTTCGAAAAAGACTTCACTCGTCACGGCGAAGAATTCGCTCGGATGCTCGGCTGCGTAAGGGTCGATGTCGGTTTCTTCACCTTGCTCGACGCGTGCGCAGAAATCTTCGTATGCGGGCAAGAAGGCAGCACGCCAGTCAGCGGCTGACATGCCTTGATGCAGGCGTGGCATGCCATCGACCGCGCCATTGGTCATGTCGAGCTTGTGAGCGAATTCATGGATGACGATGCTGACATCGCCTGGTTCGCCCGGATCGTCGAACCACGACAATAGCACCGGCCCGTCTTCCCAGGCTTCGCCGAGCACGGGGTCGTGGTATTCATGCACGATGCCGTCAGCATCGACGACGCGACGCGGGATCACGAAGTCACCGGGGTAGACGACGATGCCCACCCAGCCGTCATACCAGTCGAGGCCGAGGTTCAGAATCGGCAGGCAGGCTTGTAATGCAATCGACAGCTGAATCCCGGCGGTGAGCCGCAGACCCTGGGCGCCGCTCCATTCCTTGCTGGCGATAAACTCGCGGGCCAAGCCGCGCAGTCGTTGCCGCTCGTCAGCGCTCAGCCGGTCGAGAAACGGCAGGTGCCATTCGGCTTCCTGCCATTGTGCGTCGGTGATGGGAAGTTGCCCGGCGGCGTGCCGTAACCGCCATTTGCGCCAGGCATCGAACATGGGCGTTTCGACTCACGCTGGCGGCAACGGGTGCCGTGCCGCCAGCGCCGAGTTTCATTCGACCTTGGCTTTCGCGCGCAGATCGAGGATGTGTTTCTCGACGGCCTGCTGGCGCAGCCGCTGGACGATCTGCGGCTTCACCTCGTCGAGCGGCGGGGCCTTCAGTTCGCGCACGTCGTCGAGCTGGATCACATGCCAGCCGAAATTGCTTTGCACCGGCGTTTCAGTGAACTTGCCCTTGCCGAGCTTGACGAGCGCATCGGCGAAGGGCGCGACGTAACTGGCCTTGTTCGCCCAGCCGAGTTCGCCGCCCTTGTCCTTGGATCCGGGGTCCTTCGAGACCTTGGCCAGGTCCTCGAATTTCTGGCCGGCTTTCAGCTTGGCGATGATGTCCTTGGCTTCCTCTTCCTTGTCGACGAGGATGTGACGGGCCTTGTATTCCTTGTCCCCGAGCGCATTCTTGATCGCGTCGTATTCCTTCTTGATCTCCTCGTCGCCGATCTTGACCGACTTCGCGTAGTCGTTCAGATAGGCGCCGATCAGCACGCCCTGGCGTGCTAGATCCATCTGTGCCTGCACGTCGGGTTTCTTGTCAAACCCCTTGGCGCTAGCGGCCTGGGCCAGCACTTCGCGGCGCACCAGTTCTTCCTTGACGGCTTTTTCGAGTTCCGGTGTCTTGGTCTGGCCTTGGGCGAGTTGATGAGCGAGCAGCACCTCGGCGCGGCTCGACGGAATGGGTTTGCCATTCACCTTGGCGATCGGATCGGCAGCCAGGGCGGTGGCGGAAGCAAACAGAAAGGCTAAGGGGAGTAGGGAGCGTTTCATGAGAGGTCTTCCAGGTAAAAATCAGGGACGGGTTTCTTCGGGGGTTTTCGCAACGATGCTCAACGCATGAATGCGCTGCGCACGCAAATCGCCGATGGCATCATACACCAGCCGGTGACGTTGCAATGTCGACAGGCCGGCGAAGCAGGGCGCGACGATCCGGATCGCGTAATGACCGCCTTCTTTGCTGCCGGCGTGCCCGGCATGCTGCGCGCTGTCGTCACGGATGTCGAGTTCGCTGGGAGAAAGTGTCGCCAGGCGGGCGCGGATCAGCTCGACGGTGTTCATGGCAAAACCTTCTTGAAGGGCCTGACCATCACGTCGGCATAAACGCCGGCGGCCACGTAAGGGTCGGCTTTCGCCCAGCTTTCCGCTTCGGCAAGAGAGTCGAATTCGGCGACGATCAGGCTGCCGGTAAAGCCGGCCGGGCCGGGATCGGGGCTGTCGATGGCCGGGCAGGGACCGGCGAGGATGAGTCTACCCTCGGCCTTGAGGACTTCGAGACGGGCGAGATGGGCCGGACGGGCGGCGCGGCGCTTGTCGAGACTGTTGGGCGTGTCGTTGCCGAGGATCAGATAAAGCATCAGGGCTCCTTGTCTTCTTCGAGGTACTTGGCGAGCATCACCCCCTGCGCGAGGACGAAGACGAGCATCAGGCCGATGCCGCCGAACAGCTTGAAATTCACCCAGGCTTCCTCGCTGAAGGTGTAGGCGACATAGAGATTCAGCGCCCCGAGCAAGGCAAAGAAGCCCGCCCAGGCGAGATTGAGGCGGGCCCAGACCGTTTCCGGCAGGCTCATCTGCTGGCCGAGCATGCTGCGCATCAGGTTCTTGTCGAACAGCCAGGCGGAGCCCACCAGTACTACAGCGAAGAGCCAATACAGAATCGTCGGCTTCCATTTGATGAAAGTCGGATCGTGCAGCAGCAGTGTCATGCCGCCAAAGACGATGATCAGTACGAGACTGACCCAGAGCATCTTGTCGACTTTGCCATGCCGGAAATGCACCCAGCCGATCTGCGCAAAGGTGGCGACGATCGCCACAGCGGTCGCGACATAGATGTCGGCGGCCTTGTAGGCGATGAAAAACAGGATGACGGGAAACAGATCGAAGAGAAGCTTCATCGGGCTGCCTATAATGTCCGCGATTCGATGGGCAGGAACACTCGATGCGTATTCTAGTGCTTGGCGCCGGATTGATCGGCGTCGCCTCGGCCTGGCATTTGGCCGGGGATGGTCACGAAGTGGTCGTGGTCGAACGCCAACCTCAGCCGGCGCGCGAGACCAGCTTCGCGAACGGCGGGCAGATTTCCACCAGCCATGCCGAGCCGTGGGCGAATCCGGCGGCACCACTGATGGTGTTGCGCTGGCTGGGACGCGAGGATGCGCCGCTTTTGTGGCGGCTGCGCGCCGATGCGCACCAATGGGCATGGGGCCTGCGTTTTCTGGTCGAATGTCTGCCGCAGCGCACGCGCGCGAACATCCGTGCGATCCTTGCGCTTGCGCTCGACAGCCGCGCACGGCTCAAAACCTTGCGGCGCGAGCTGGGACTCGAGTACGACTGTCTGGAACGCGGCATCCTGCATTACTACACCGATTCCCGGGAATTCGCGCATGCGATCCCGCAGGCCGAACTGATGCGCCGCTATGGGTGCGAGCGTCTCGTCAAGTCGGCCGCCGAATGTCTGGAAATCGAGCCGGCGCTGAAAGATTCGAGCGTGCCGATCGTCGGTGGCACTTATACGTCCAACGATGAGTCCGGCGATGCACGGCGTTTCGTGGAAGCGTTGGCAGCGCATTGCGTCAGTCGTGGCGTCGTCTTCCGCTTTGGCGCACCAATCTTGGCTCTTGAGACGGAAAGGGAGCGTTTCACCGCCGTGCGTCTGGCCAGCGGCGAACGCATCAAGGCTGACGCCTGCGTCGTCGCGCTGGGCAGTTATTCACCGCTCATGTTGCGGCCTTTGGGTATTCGCTTGCCGGTGTATCCGGCCAAGGGCTATTCGATCACCATTCCGCTGACTGCCGATGCGCCAGCGCCGAGCGTCAGCCTCACCGACGACGGGATGAAGATCGTCATCTCGCGGCTTGGGCAGCGGCTGCGCGTGGCCGGTACCGCGGAATTCACCGGCTACGACGTATCCCTCAATCCGCAGCGCATCATGGCGCTGGTGTACCGGGTGCGACAGATTTTCCCCCGTCTTGTCTTCCAGGACGAAGCCATCGAACGCTGGGCCGGCCTGCGCCCAGCCACACCGGGCAATGTGCCGCTGATCGGGCCGACGCGCATTGCGCGCCTGTTCGTCAACACCGGCCATGGTACACTGGGCTGGACCATGGCGGTCGGCTCCGGCCAGCTGATCGCCGACCTGATCGCCGGGCGGCAACCGGCGATCGATCCGGCGCCCTACGCGATTTGAGGGCATAATGTCGATGCGCTGCCAGGCAGCGCTTTCTTTTTCACCGCACCCGTCATAGAACGGGCATTCCCATGACACAGACGTTAGATTCCTTCGCGGCCCTGCAATTGCCTGCGCCGCTCATCGCCACCCTTGGCGAGATAGGCTATGAAACCCCCTCGCCGATCCAGGCGGCCTGCATTCCGCATCTGTTGGCCGGTCGCGACCTGCTCGGCGAAGCGCAGACCGGCACCGGCAAGACGGCAGCTTTCGCCTTGCCGATCCTGGCGCGACTCGATTTGGGCGACAAGCATCCGCAGGCGCTGGTCCTGGTGCCGACACGCGAACTGGCGATCCAGGTTGCCGAAGCCTTTCAGAAATATGCCCATCAAATGCCTGGCTTCCATGTGCTGCCGCTCTATGGTGGCCAGAGCATGGTGATCCAATTACGCGCGTTGTCGCGTGGCGCGCAAGTGATCGTTGGCACGCCCGGCCGCGTGATGGATCATCTCGAGCGCAGGAGTCTCGACTTAAGCCGATTGCGCACCCTCGTGCTCGACGAGGCCGATGAAATGCTGCGCATGGGCTTCATCGACGCGGTCGAGTGGATACTCCAGCACCTTCCTGCAGAGCGCCAGACGGCGCTCTTTTCGGCAACCATGCCGGAAGCGATCCGCCGCATCGCCCAGCGCTACCTCAGCAATCCCGAACAGGTGAAGATTCGTGCCGCGACCGCGACGGTGGCGACGATCCGGCAGAAATACTGGAAAGTCACCGGCGCCGACAAGCTCGAGGCGCTGACCCGCTTGCTCGAGGTCGAAGAGGATTTCGAAGCCGCGATCGTCTTCGTGCGCACCAAGACGGCCACCGTCGAGCTCGCCGAACGTCTCGAAGCGCGTGGCTTCGAGGCTGCAGCGCTCAATGGGGACATGACACAGGGCTTGCGCGAACAGGTGATCGAACGTCTGAAAGCAGGGGCGCTCGACATCGTCGTCGCCACCGACGTCGCGGCGCGCGGCCTCGACGTGCCGCGCATCAGCCACGTGATCAACTACGACATTCCCTACGACACCGAAGCCTATGTGCATCGCATCGGCCGCACCGGCCGGGCCGGGCGGGCGGGGGTGGCGATCCTGTTCGTCAGTCCGCGCGAGATGCGCATGCTCAAGGCGATCGAACGCGCGACGCGTCAGCCGATCGAGCCGGTGGGGCTGCCGACGCGCGGTGAAGTCACGCAACGGCGCGTGCAGCAATTCCGCCAGCAGGTGATCGACACCCTGGCCAGCGAGAACCTCGACTTCTTCTATGACGTGGTGCGGCGCATGGAAAGCGAAGACGGGTTGGCCACCCGGCAGATCGCCGCTGCGCTGGCCTATCTTGCCCAGCGTGAGCGGCCGTTGCAGCCAGAGGGCGGCGAAGACGTCGAGGGTGCCGTGTCGCCAGCGCCGATTTTCGAACCGGCGCAAGCCAAGACGCGCCAGCGGCGCGAGAAACCCGTGGTCCAGCGCGATTTCACCGCTGCTCCGCTGATGCGCTATCGCATCGAAGTCGGCAGAAAACACGGTGTGCTGCCGAAAGAAATCGTCGGGGCGATTGCCAACGAGGGCGGCATCGATGGCCGACTGATCGGCCAGATCAACCTGTTCGACGACTACAGCACAGTCGAACTGCCGGCACTGCCTGCCGATGTGCTCGCCACGCTCAAACGCACCCGGGTTAGGCAGTTGCCTCTGAAGATCCGTCCTGCCCAGGCGGGGGAGGGGGGTAAGTCACTTTCCACGCGGCGCCAGACTGTCGGTGCGAAGCGCGGTGAAACAAGTAGAGTCAGAGGCAGGCGTTGATGACGTTCCGTGACCCTGGCCAAATGAGCTGGCTGAACTGATCCGTCCTCGAGACGAAATCCTCAAGTCGTGCGGCCATCTCCCCGTCACGCCGATGGGGCCGTCGAAAGATTTACATCGGGTGTCGAAAAAAAGACAGATAAATAATGATCATGGAGCTGACGATCTTGTAACATACTGACAACATGTAAAAATATAAATCTGGCACGATTTGTGCTCCGGTTGCGGCATCGCATGTTTTGATGGAGTGCCGTATGAATTTGCTCAAGAAATACGCCGCTGCCGGCATCGTGATGACTGCGTTCTGGGGCTCACCGGCCGGCGCGATCACGATCGATGGCAATCTTTCCGACTGGGGTGTCAATCCCATGACATGGGTGCCCGCTAGCGGTATCCATGTCACGATCGAAGATCAAACGGGTAGCGGCGCCTATTACCTGAATCCCGGCTGGGGTGGTCAGGCCTACGATGTCGAGGCGCTCTACGCCCAAATGAGTGGCGGAAAACTTTTCATCGCTCTGGCAACCGGCCATAACCCTGCGACGCTTCAAAAGCCCTCCAGCAACAGCTACGGGGCCGGCGATTTCGCGATCGATTTCGGCAAAGACGGCAGTTACGAGTTGGGCATCAATATCGTCCATGCCGGCACGAACGGCAATGCCGATCCGCTCGGTATCGTAGGCGGCGTCTACATGAATCCGGTCTGGAATTATGGCATCTGGAATGACAACGCCGTTCCAGGCTACGTGAAATCCGATCATCCGACCTACATGCAAAGTGGTTCGCTGATTGGCGTTGCATCCCTCGCCGTGTCTGGGCCCGTCACAGGTTTTGGCAGCAAGCCGAGCGATACGCATTACTTCTACGAAATGAGCCTCGATCTGACACTGCTCACCGCAGCGGGCTGGCAAAACGAACCTCTCAACATCCACTGGACGATGAATTGTGCCAACGACAGCATCATCGTCGATCCGCCGGAGTATGTTCCAGAACCTGCTACGGTGACGCTGCTCGGCCTGGGGGTGTTGGGAATGGCGGGGTTGCGTCGCCGCCGGAAATGAGCTTCAGCCGTCGTTTGTCAGCTTCGTAGTGCCAGCCAGCGCCACTCGTCTGCTGTGCAGACGAGGGCGTTGCCTTGGCCGGGGTGCCAGTCACCAAGCACCCAGCGTACACAGGTTCTGTTTGCCAGCCGATGTTCATGGCGGCCCTGTCGATGGGTATGCCCGTGGATCAGCGCATCGGCACGATGCTCGGTCAGAGCTGCGGCGACGGCTGCGGCATTGACATCCATGATCGCCGAGGATTTCTGCCGTTTTTCCGTTTCGCTCTCGAGGCGCAACGCTTCGATCGCGCGTTTGCGCTCGCTCAAGGGGCGTGCCAGGAAGTCGCTACGCCAATGCGGATCGCGCACTTTGGCGCGGAAACGCAGGTAGGCGTGATCATCGGTGCAGAGTAGATCGCCGTGGGTCAGCAGGGTCCGGATGCCAGTAATCTCGCGTACCGTTGGATCGGGCAAGAGACACAGCCCGGCGGCAGCAGCAAAAGCGTCGCCGATCAAGAAATCGCGGTTGCCGGCCATGAACGCGATCTCGACACCCGCATCGGCGAGCGAACGTAAAGCGGCGACGATCCGCACATTGAAAGGATCGCCCAGGTCATCATCACCGGCCCAGTAATCGAACAGATCGCCGAGGATCGTCAAACGCTCGGCGGCACGCGCCGGGCCGGCGAGAAAGTCGAGAAAGACCTGCACGGTCTCCGGTGCGTGGGGAGACAGATGCAGGTCGGAAATGAACAGCTCGCTCAGACGATCTCCGCCTTTTCGATCACGATGTCTTCGAGGGGCACATCCTGATGGAAGCCTCGGCTTCCGGTTCTGACGCTCCTGATCTTGTCGACGACATCCATGCCTTCGACGACGCGGCCGAATACGCAATAACCCCAGCCATTGCCGGACGGGGCGCGAAAATCGAGGAAGTCGTTGTCGGCGACGTTGATGAAGAATTGCGCGGTCGCCGAATGCGGATCGGAGGTGCGCGCCATCGCGATCGTCCCACGCAGGTTTTTCAATCCGTTGGCCGCTTCGTTCTCGATCGGCGCCTGGGTGGGCTTCTGGCGCATCCCCGGCAGGAAACCGCCTCCCTGGATCATGAAACCGTCGATCACCCGGTGGAAGATCGTGCCATCGTAATGGCCAGCCTTCACGTAATCGAGAAAATTGGCGACCGTCTTCGGCGCCTTGTCGGCATCGAGTTCGAGGGTGATGGCGCCGAGGCTGGTGGTGAGCTTGATCATGTGGACTCCTTCACTGGCTGAGGATTCTGGCCGATTCGATGATGACCGGGGTGAGCGGGACGTTCTGGTGGTAGCCTACATTGCCGGTCGGCACCTTGGCGATCTTTCTCACCACGTCCATGCCCTGCACGACCTTGCCGAACACCGCATAGCCCCAGCCATCCTGGCCGGGATAGTCGAGAAAGGCATTGTCCTGGACATTGATGAAGAATTGCGCCGTCGCGGAATGGGGATCGCGCGTGCGCGCCATCGCGATGCTGCCGATGACGTTCTTCAGGCCGTTCTTCGCCTCGTTCGGGATCGGTGCGCGCGTCGGTTTTTCCTTCATGTCCGGAGTCAGACCACCGCCCTGGATCATGAAGCCGTCGATCACGCGATGGAAGATCGTGCCAACGTAGAAGCCATCCCTGACATACTGCAGAAAGTTCTCGCTGGTTTTCGGCGCCTTGTCGGCAGCCAGCTCGACGACGATCGTGCCCAGGCTGGTCTTCAATTCGACCTGCGGATTGGCCGCCAGCACGGCACACGAAAACAGCAGGGCGGAAAGTGAGGCAAACAGGCGCTTCATGAGGACTCCGTGAGGGAACAAACGAGAACAAACGACGTATGATTCTAACCTTTTGTGCGACACCCCCGGATTGCGATGCTGAAAATCTACAACTCGCTGACGCGCACCGTCCAGGCATTCGTCCCGATCGAGCCCGGCAAGGTGCGCCTCTATGTCTGTGGCATGACCGTCTACGACTACTGCCATCTCGGTCATGCCCGGGTAATGGTGGTGTTCGACATGGTGGTGCGCTGGTTGCGCGCCAGCGGCTATCAGGTCACCTATGTGCGCAACATCACCGACATCGACGACAAGATCATCAAACGCGCCGCCGAGAACGGCGAATCGATCCGCAGCCTCACCGACCGTTTCATCGCTGCGATGCACGAAGATGCAGACGCCCTCGGCGTGCTGCGTCCGGATTTCGAGCCGCGTGCCACCGAATACGTGCCGGCGATGCTGGAACTGATCGCCAAGCTGGAAAAGAACGGCTACGCCTATGTGGCTGCGAATGGCGACGTTTGCTATGCGGTGCGCAAGTTTCCGGGCTACGGCAAACTCTCAGGCAAATCGCTCGAAGACCTGCGCGCCGGCGAGCGCGTCGAAATCATGGAGGGCAAGCAGGATCCGCTCGATTTCGTGCTCTGGAAGCACGCCAAGGCCGACGAATCGGACGAGGTCAAATGGGATTCGCCCTGGGGCACGGGACGACCCGGCTGGCACATCGAATGCTCCGCGATGAGCTCGCGGCTGCTGGGCGAACATTTCGACATCCACGGTGGCGGCCAGGACCTGCAATTTCCGCATCACGAGAACGAAATCGCCCAATCGGAAGGAGCGCACGGCGGCATCTTCGTCAATTACTGGATGCACAACGGCTTCGTGCGTGTCGATGACGAAAAGATGTCGAAATCGCTCGGCAACTTCTTCCTGATTCGCGACGTGCTGAAAAACTTCGATGCGGAAGTGGTGCGCTTTTTCATCCTGCGTGCCCATTACCGCAGTCCGTTGAACTATTCGGATGCGCATCTCGAAGATGCCCGCGCCGCGCTCGTCCGCCTCTACACCGCGTTGAAGGGCTTTACCGTCGCAGCGGAAATCGATTGGCAGGAGCCTCACGCGCAACGCTTCAAGGCGGCGATGGATGATGATTTCTCCACCCCGGAAGCCATTGCCGTGCTGTTCGATCTCGCCAACGAAGTCAATCGCAGCAAAGACGCGCGTCTAGCCGCGCAGCTGAAAGGTTTAGGTGGCGTGTTGGGGCTGCTGCAACGCGATCCGCTTGACTTTCTGCGTGCCGGTCCCGCGAGCAGCCGCCTCGACGAGTCCGCCATCGAGGAGAAAATCGCTGCACGAGCGGCCGCCAAGAAAGCGCGGGATTTCGCCACCGCCGACCGTATCCGAGATGAACTCAAAGCCGCCGGCATCATTCTCGAGGACGGCCCGCAGGGCACAACCTGGCGGCGGGCGTAAATTCGGCGCGGGCGGAACGGCATCTTGGTGACTTCGCCGCGAAGCGGCACGGT
>CAYZII010000003.1:0-71803 GCA_964478415.1 uncultured Methyloversatilis sp. | reverse complement strand
TCAACCTCCAATTGACTCACCACTGACTAGACGGCCGCCACCACCAGTGCGATGCCGGAATCTCCGGCGCCAGGCCCGCATCGTCAGTGATCCAGCCGGAAAGCTCATCGTGGGTCTTGCGGGCAAGCGCGTAGCGGAACATATGATCGAATGCCTTGGGGTGCGCGCGCCACTGCCGGTCGGCCGCCGTCATCGCCTCGATCGCCGCCGCCGGCAGCCGCTGGCCGTCATCCCACAGCAACTCCAAGGATGAACGCGCGCGCAGCACCTCCTCATCCACCACGGCAAAACCGCCATCATCCCACCAGGCGATGGCCGCCTCATCGACCTCCGTCGCCCAGGACAGCCGCTCCAGCATGAAAGCCACCGCCTCGTCGAAATCCTGAACCGTTCTCATCGCCACCACCTCATGATTGCGCGCGCCTTCGGCAGCACAATCGGCTGCACGTCATAGACGCGCTCGTTCTCGATGCCGCGCCGGATGTTCAGCGTCACGTAACGCTGCCGGTCGAGATTGACCACCGCCACCCGCACCCGGTCGCCGCGGTAGGGTTTGAAGAATAGCCCCAAAACTGCCCCTGGGCGATGGCCAGCGCCACAACGCGCCCGCCGCGTCGTCGATGTCGGGGTCGATGAAGGTACGACTGCGTCGGATCATCAGCCGGTGGTGTTGACGTTGAGCGATTAGAATCGCGAAAAACTAGGAGAGTGGAACCATGTGCCTTGCCATTCCCGCCCGCATCGTCGAACTGCCTGATGCGGAAACGGCCCTCGTCGATCTGGGGGGAGTGAAAAAAGCGATTTCGTTGGCACTCATCGAGGATGTGGCGGTCGGCGATTACGTGATCGTGCATGTCGGCTTCGCGCTGCAGAAGCTCGATGCCGAGGAGGCCGAGCGCACGCTCGCGCTGTTCGCCGAGATGGGCGAGGCCGTCGCGGCGTTCGATGCCAGCGAGAGCGCTGGATGAAATACGTCGACGAATTCCGCGACGGCAAGCTGGCGCAGGGACTCGCCGCGGCGATCGCGGCCGAGGCGCAGCCGCAGCGCAGCTATGCCTTCATGGAGTTCTGCGGCGGGCATACCCACGCGATTTCGCGCTATGGCGTGGCTGATCTGCTGCCGCCAAACGTGCGCATGGTGCATGGGCCGGGCTGTCCGGTCTGCGTGCTGCCGATCGGGCGCATCGACATGGCGATCCGCCTTGCGCTCGAGCATGGCGTGATCCTGTGCAGCTATGGCGATTGCCTGCGCGTGCCGGCTTCCGACGGCCTGTCGCTTTTGAAGGTGAAGTCGCACGGTGGCGATGTGCGCATGGTTTATTCGGCCGCCGACGCGTTGCGCATCGCGCAGGAGAACCCGGCGCGGCAGGTGGTGTTCTTCGCGATCGGTTTCGAGACGACCACGCCGCCGACCGCGGTGGTGATCAAGCAGGCGGCGGCATTGGGGCTAGAGAACTTCAGCGTGCTGTGCTGTCATGTGCTGACGCCTGCGGCGATTCAGAGCATTCTCGAATCTCCGGAAGTGCGCCGCTGGGGCACGGTGCCGCTCGATGGCTTCGTCGGACCGGCGCATGTGTCGACGATCATCGGCAGCGAGCCTTATGAATTCTTTGCCGAGGAATACCGCAAACCGGTCGTGATCGCCGGCTTCGAGCCGCTCGATGTGATGCAGGCGATCCTGATGCTGATCCGGCAGGTCAATGCTGGCCGTGCCGAGGTCGAGAACGAATTTACTCGCGCGGTGACGCGCGAGGGCAACGTCAAGGCGCAGGCGCTTGTCGCCGAAGTGTTCGAATTGCGTAAGAGTTTCGAGTGGCGCGGCATGGGCTCCATTCCCTATTCGGCGCTCAAGATCCGGCACGACTTTGCCGCATTCGATGCCGAGCGGCGCTTCGGTCTCGACTATCGACCCGTGCTCGATCACAAGGCTTGCGAGTGCGGCGCGATCCTGCGCGGGGTCAAGGCACCGCGTGATTGCAAGCTGTTCGGCACCGTCTGCACGCCGGAGAATCCGATCGGTTCCTGCATGGTCTCTTCCGAGGGCGCCTGCGCGGCCTATTACACTTATGGCCGACATCGGGAAGGGGCGCGCGCATGAGAATCCTGTTTCTCACGCACAGTTTCAACAGCCTCACCCAGCGATTGTTCGCCGAACTGACGGCACTGGGGCACGAGGTGTCGGTCGAATTCGACATTGCCGACGCGGTGAGCGAGGAGGCGGTGGCGTTGTGGCAGCCCGACCTGATCATCGCGCCATTCCTCAAGCGCGCAGTGCCGGCTTCGATCTGGCGTCGCCATCCGTGCTGGATCGTCCATCCAGGCATCGTCGGCGACCGGGGTCCTTCCTCGCTCGATTGGGCGATTCTCAATGATGAAACGGAGTGGGGCGTCACAGTGTTACAGGCCGAGGCCGAGATGGATGCCGGCCCGATCTGGGCAAGTGCGAATTTCCCGATGCGCAGAGCAAGGAAGGCGAGCCTCTATCGGCATGAAGTTACCGAAGCGGCGGTGGCCGCGGTGAAAGCGGCGCTGGAGAAATTCATCCGTGGCGAGCGTCCGGTGCCGCTGGCCGGACATCCCGCCGCGCGCGGAAGGCTGCGGCCGGTGATGAAGCAGGCCGACAGAGCGATCGACTGGCAGCGCGATGAGACTGCGACCGTGCTGCGCAAGATCGATGCGGCAGACGGGTTCCCCGGCGTGGCGGATCAATTCTTCGGCCAGCCCTGCCATCTTTTCGATGCCTGGCCGGAGGCGAAGTTGCGCGGCTCTCCAGGCGAAATCATTGCCCGGCGCGAGACGGCATTGTGCCGCGCCACCGTCGACGGGGCGATCTGGATCGGGCATGTCAAACGTCCCGGCGGCATCAAGCTGCCGGCGACGGTCGCGTTCGATACCGAGTCCGTGGCGGTGCCCGAAGTGTCGCTTGCCGGCTGGTGGTCCGCCGATCATGCGACGTGGCAGGACATCCGTTACGAAGAAGTTGGGGGGGTCGGCTTCCTGCATTTCGAGTTCTACAACGGCGCGATGGGCTCAAGGCAGTGTCAGCGGTTGCGTGAGGCCTTTCTGTGGGCTACTCAGCGGCCTACACGGGTGATCGTGCTGAGGGGCGGACGTGACTTCTGGTCAAACGGCATCCATCTGAACCTGATCGAGAACGCAGAAAGTCCAGCGGACGAGTCCTGGGTCAATATCAACGCGATCGACGATCTCGCGGAGGCGATCATCCGTTGTGAAACGCATCTGACCGTCGCGGCGCTCTCTGGCAATGCCGGCGCCGGAGGCTGCTTTCTCGCGCGCGCCTGCGATCAGGTCTGGGTGCGCGAGGGCGTGGTGCTCAATCCGCATTACAAGAACATGGGCAACCTCTACGGCTCCGAGTTCTGGACTTATCTGTTGCCGCCGCGCGTGGGGTGCGAGGGCGCGATGAAGATCATGCGTCATCGGCTGCCGATGCTCGCCGACGAGGCGGTGCGCTGCGGTTTCTACGATGCCGCGTTGCCAGCGCCGACTTTCGATGAAGAATTGAAGCAGCGTGCGGTCGAACTGGCTGCTGAATTCGATGCGCGCGTGGCCGCCAAACGTGCGCGCCGCGCCCACGACGAATGGCAAAAGCCGCTCACCGCCTACCGTGACGAGGAGCTTGCCCGGATGCAGCGCAATTTCTACGGCTTCGATCCGAGCTACCATGTTGCGCGCTGGCATTTCGTCAACAAATCGCCGCACTCGTGGACGCCCAGACACCTTGCCCGCCACCGCGAATTGCACCAAGCCGTATGACACAGCCGCTCGCCGTCCTGCTCGTCGATGACGAACCGCGTTCGCTGGAAGCGCTGCGTCGTGCGCTGGACGAGGATTTCACGGTCTTGACCGCAGCGTCGGCGGAAGAGGCCGAAACGCTGTTGGAACGCGAATTCATCCAGATCGTGGTTTCGGACCAGCGCATGCCCGGCACCTCGGGTGTCGAGTTTCTGAAGCGTGTGCGCGACCGCTGGCCAGATACGATACGTATCATCCTGTCCGGCTACACCGAGGCCGAGGACATCATTGCCGGTGTCAATGAGGCAGGTATCTGGCAATACCTGCTCAAGCCCTGGCATCCCGACCAGCTGTTGCTGACGTTGAAAGGCGCCGGCGAGCTGTGGCGTTTGCAGCAGGAGAATCAGCGCCTTTCGCTCGAGTTGCGCGCCAGCCCCGCGGTGCTTGCTTCGCGCGTGCACGAGCGCAAGCAGACGGTGCGCACCCTGCATGGTTTCGATACGCTGATCCGCGCGCCGGACAGCCCGGTGAACGAGGTCTGCGCGCTGGCGCAGAAGATCGCCTTACACGATCTGTCGGTGCTGATCGCCGGTGAATCCGGTACCGGCAAGGAGCTTCTGGCGCGCGCGATCCATTACGCGAGCCCGCGTGCCGAGCGCGCCTTCGTCGTCGAAAACTGCGGCGCATTGCCCGACACGCTGCTGGAAGCCGAGTTGTTCGGCCACAAGAAGGGCGCCTTCACCGGCGCTTACGAGGATCGCATCGGTCTGTTCCAACAGGCCGATGGTGGCACGCTGTTCTTAGATGAGATCGGCGATACCTCGCCAGCGATGCAGGTGAAACTGCTGCGTGCGCTGCAGGAGGGCGAGGTGCGCCCGATCGGTAGTTCCCGGCCGGTCAAGGTGGATGTACGCATCATCGCCGCGACGAACCGTGATCTCGAGGCCGAGGTCGCCCAGGGACGCTTTCGCGAGGACCTCTATTACCGGATCGCCGGGGTGACGCTGACGATGCCCCCCTTGCGAGAGCGGCCGCAGGACATTCCGCTGCTCGTTTCCGCACAGCTCGAAAAGTCGGCGCTGGCGGGACGGCACTTTTCCCCCGAGGCGCTGGCACTGTTGATGCGTCATCGCTGGCCGGGCAATGTGCGCGAGCTCCACAATGAGGTATTGCGCGCGCTGGCGCTCAGCAACGAAGAAGAATTGGGCCCGGAGGCGCTATCGCCGCGTCTGCGTAACGTGGCAAGCGTGGCGGTGAATGGTGGCGAGCAAGGGCAAGGCACGCTGAAGGAGCGGCTCGCGGTATTCGAAGCGGCCATCCTGCGCGAGGCGCTCAGCCGGCATCGTGGCAACAAATCGCGGGTCGCCGACGAACTGGGGCTCACCCGCGTAGGTTTGCGCATGAAACTCGAACGGCTCGGGATCGAAACGCAATGAAACTGCTCTGGCTGCAATCCGGTGGCTGTGGCGGCTGCACGCTCTCCTGGCTCGGTTATGAGGGCGGGCCGCTGATCGACGTTTTACGTGAGCTCGACATCGAGCTCATCTACCACCCGAGCCTGTCGGCCAATGGCCTCGACGATGTCCTCGCTTTGCTCGAAGCCTGCGCGGGCGGCAAAGAAGAGCTCGACATCCTTTGCATCGAGGGGGCGGTGCTGCGCGGTCCTTATGTCGCTCACGCGATGAGCGGAGGTTTTCATCGTTTTGGTGGCGGTGAGCCGATGCTCGACTGGATTCTGCGGCTCGCGATGCGCGCCCGGCATGTCGTCGCGATCGGCAGTTGCGCGGCCTTCGGCGGTATTCTCGCCGCAGGCGGCAACCCGACCGACGCGGCCGGGCTGCAGCACGATGGTGAAATCGGCGGCGGTGTGCTCGGGCCGTATTTCCGCGACGCAAGCGGCCTGCCGGTGATCAACGTCTCCGGCTGCCCGCCGCATCCGGACTGGATCACCGAGACTTTGGCGCTCCTTGCGCGCGGGCGGCTTTCGCCCGAAGATCTCGACGAATTCGGCCGGCCACGCTTCTTTGCCGATCGTCTGGTGCATCACGGCTGCCCACGCAACGAGTATTACGAATTCAAGGCCGGCGCGCATAAACCCGGCGAGCAGGGCTGCCTGATGGAAAACCTGGGCTGCAAGGGCACCCAGGCCCATGCCGACTGTAATCTGCGTTTGTGGAACGGCTCCGGTTCCTGCCTGCGCGGGGGGTTCCCCTGCATCCGCTGCACCGAGCCGGATTTCGAGGAACCGGGCCATCCGTTCAACGTCACACCCAAGGTCGCCGGCATTCCGATCGGCCTGCCGGCCGACATGCCGAAAGCCTGGTTCGTCGCGTTGGCGGCACTGTCCAAGTCGGCCACGCCGCCGCGCGTCAAGGAAAACGCGACCGCGGAACGTCTGGTGCGTGCGCCGGGCATCAGGCGCAACGACAAATGAGCGTAAGGCGCATCGTCGGCCCGTTCAACCGCGTCGAGGGCGATCTCGAAGTGACCCTCGACATCGTCGACGGACAGATCGCGGCCGCCTATGTCAATTCGCCGCTCTACCGCGGCTTCGAGCAGATCCTCGAGGGCAAGACGCCGCTGGACGCCCTGGTGTTCGTGCCGCGCATCTGTGGCATCTGTTCAGTCGCGCAGTCTGCGGCCGCGGCGCGGGCGCTGGCCAATGCGGCGGGTCTTATGCCGACTGCGAACGGCCGGCGGGCGGCGAATCTGACGCTCGCGGTCGAAAACCTCGCCGATCACCTGACGCATTTTTATCTGTTCTTCATGCCCGACTTCGCTGCGCCCGAATACGCCCAGCAGCCCTGGTACGACGAAATCGCCACACGCTTTCGTGCGCAGACGGGGACGGCCAGCTCAGAGGTGCTTGCCAGCCGGGCGCGCTGGATGCGGGCGATGGGAGTGCTGGCCGGCAAGTGGCCGCACACGCTTGCGCTGCAACCCGGCGGATCGACTCGGCCGCTCACCGAATCGGAGACCTTTCGCCTGCAACGCATCGTGCGCGATTTCCGCGCTTTCCTTGAGCACCGGCTCTTTGCTGCACCGCTGGAAGCGATCGCCGAACTCGATGGTTGGGATGCGCTGGCGCACTGGCAGGCCTCCGGGCAGGGTGGCGACCTGCGCCGCTTTCTCTCGCTTGCCGATGCACTTGATCTGTGGTCGTTGGGGAGGGCGAGCGGGCGTTACCTGAGTGTCGGCGCCTATGACGAGGGCGATGCGCCGCTCTTCGCGCGCGGCGTCTGGGCGGAAGGCAAGCTATCGGCTTTCGATGCGGGGGCGGTGCGCGAGGATCTGAGCCATGCGCGCTATGCCGCTGGCACCGAGCCGCAGGCACCGGCGCAGGGCAATACCGTGCCGCTGATCGACAAGCCGGGGGCTTATTCCTGGTGCAAGGCACCGCGTCTCGATGGTGCGGTTTGCGAGACCGGGGCGCTCGCGCGGCAGTTCATCGATGGGCATCCGCTGGTGCGCGGCGTCGTCGCCCGTCATGGGGGCGGCGTGGGGGCACGGGTGCTGGCGCGTCTGCTGGAATTCTGTCGTGTGGTCCCGGCAATGGAGCGCTGGCTTGCCGAAATCGATGTCGCCGCGCCCTGGTGTCGGCACAAGCCGCTGGCCGACGATTGCAGCGGCGTCGGCCTCGTCGAGGCGGCACGTGGCGCGCTCGGCCACTGGCTCACGGTGCGGCGCGGTGTGATCCACGGCTACCAGATCGTCGCGCCGACCACCTGGAATTTCTCGCCGCGCGACGCTATCGGCCAGCCCGGCCCCCTGGAGCAGGCGCTCGTCGGTCTATCCGTGCCGGAGCATGGCACGATCCCGGCCGCCGTCCATCACGTGGTGCGCAGCTTCGATCCTTGCATGGTGTGCACGGTGCATTGAATTCTTGCAACCTTTTCCTGTCGGTGGTATAAGACATGGTATATACCATCATGAAGGGGGTCTCGCGATGCAAACCGCCAAATTGTTCAAGAATGGCCGCAGTCAGGCGGTGCGCCTGCCGGCGGAGTTTCGCTTCGAGGGCGATGAAGTGCTGATCCGCCGCGATCCGGAGACGGGTGAGGTGATCCTGAGCCCCTGCAACCGTAAGTTCCTCGACTGGCTGAAGCTGCGTGATCAATTGCTCGCTGGAATTTCCGAGGAAGAGTTGTCCGCTTTGGATGATTTGCGGGATCAGGGTCCAGCCAGCGAACGCGACTGGCCATGAGCCCGACGCTGATGCTCGACACCAATGCCGTGTCTGCGCTGGTCAAAGGCGCTGCTTCCCGGCTTGCCCAACGCATCGCCGAGCAGTCCTTCTGCATCTCGGTCATCACGGAAGCCGAGCTTCGCTACGGCTTGGTGCGCCGGCCGATCAACGCCAATTTACGCCGTATCGTCGAGCAGTTCCTGATCATCGCGCCAGTGATGCCTTGGGATTCGGAGTGCGCACAATGTTATGCGCGCCTGCGTAGCGATCTGGAGACGCGCGGCACACCCCTGGCTCCGATGGATCTGCTCATCGCCACGCATGCGTTGGCCGCCGGTTGCACGCTCGTCAGTGCCGATCACGCTTTTGCCCATGTGCCGGGCTTGCCTGTGCTCGACTGGTCTGCGCTCTAGGCGTATCCCCGTCACTGTGCCGTCCTACCAGCGCAGAATTTCGGCATGAAAAGGTCACAAAAAGATTCGCCCATCGCCGCCTTCGATGATCTCGTCGCGCGTGCCGGCGCCGCGGCGGGCGAAGAGGTCTGGCTCGACGTCATCCGCAAGATGGATGAGGTCTACAACGATCTCCTGCAATACGAGGTGACGCTCGAAGAGAAAAACGCCGCGCTCGAGGAATCGCAGCAGTTCATCGCCTCGGTGCTCACCGCGATGTCCGACATGCTGATCGTCTGCAACCGCGCCGGCATCATCGAGAGCGTCAATCCTGCGCTCGCCTCGATGCTCGGCATGGAAGCCGAGGCGCTGAAGAGGCGACCGGTGTTCGACCTGTTCGCCGACGAAGAATCGCGCGCCCATGCCACGAAACTGTTTGCCGAACAGCGTGATGCGCCGGTCGAAGATTGCGAAATGCGGCTCAAGGCGGCCAACGGCAGCGTGATCCCTGTCTCGATGAACTGGACGCCACGCTTTGGGGGAACCGGCAAGTTGCTCGGCTATGTGATCACCGGGCGCCCGATCGGCGAGTTGCGGCGGGCCTATCAGGCGCTGCGCCGCGCGCACGAGGACTTGAAGACCGCGCAGCAACAGCTCGTGCAGTCGGAGAAGATGGCCTCGCTCGGCCGTCTGGTCGCCGGTGTGGCGCACGAGCTCAACAATCCGATCAGCTTCGTCTATGGCAATGCGGTGACGCTGAAGCGCTATGCTGAGCGGCTGCAGCGTTATCTCGACGCCGTGCATCGAGGCACGGAGGCCGCCGCGCTAACCAAATTGCGCCGCGATTTGCGCATCGACCGGCTGCTCGCCGATCTGCCTTCGCTGATCGACGGCCTGCTCGAAGGCGCGGAACGCACGCGTGACATCGTCGATGCCTTGAAACGCTTTTCGGCACGCGGTGGCGGCGAGCGTGAGCGTTTCGATCTCGTCGCGGTGATCGAACGCGCCTTGCACTGGGTTGGCAAGGGCGTAGGTGCGCGGCTCGAGATCGTGCGTGATCTGCCGCCGCAGCTGATCGTCGAAGGCATTCCCGGCCAGATTCAGCAGGTGGTGATGAACCTGGTGCAGAACGCTGCCGATGCCACCGCGAAGGTTCTTCAACCGCGGCTCGAAATCAGCGGCCGCAGCGAAGAGAGACACGCCATCATCGAATTCCACGACAACGGCCCTGGCATCGCGGCGGAAAACCTGCCACGACTGTTCGATCCTTTCTTCACCACGAAACCGGTCGGTCAAGGCACGGGGCTCGGCTTGGCGATCAGTTACGGTATTGTCGAGCGCCACGGCGGAGAGCTAGCCGCCGCCAACCATCCACATGGGGGGGCGGTGTTTCGGCTCACACTGCCACTTCCGGAAACTGGTTATCAGGAGTGATTAGTAAATAATCATTCGAGGTCTTTTCGGGTGTGCTTGGTCGGGCGTAAGACATTGAATTTTTGATTTCCGCCTTGTCTTTGACAGCCTGGCCTAAATCCTGCATACGCATCCAGGGGGCCGCGTAGCGTGGAACGCCTGAACTGCCGACCGTGGCCGCCTGCGTTTCATTGACCGCGGGTGGCCCGAGGTCGGCGATGCGGCGTTAGAGCGGAAAAAACAGGAGGAAAGCCACACCATGAAGCCGAACACGACTGGCATTGGGTTCCAGTCCGATTTCGATTGGCAGGGACCGGAAGATCTCGAACGGCGGCTCGGCATGCCGCGCCGTGACTTTCTCAAATTCTGTGCCGGGCTTGCCGGCACCCTGGGGTTGCCTGCCGGCGCCGAAGCGTCGGTGGCGAAGGCAATCGAATCGGCGAAGCGGCCATCGGTGATCTGGCTGCATTTCCAGGAGTGCACTGGCTGTTCCGAGTCGCTACTGCGTGCCGAGCATCCGACACTGGAGAAGCTGATCCTCGACGTGATCTCGCTCGATTACCACGAGACGTTGATGGCGGCGGCCGGCCACCAGGCCGAGAAAGCGCGCAAGGATGCGATGGCCGCGAACAAGGGCAAGTACATCCTCGTCGTCGAGGGCGCGATCCCGACCAAGGAAAACGGCATCTACTGCAAGATCGGCGGCCATACCGCGATCGATCTGCTCAAGGAATGTGCGGCGGATGCGGCGGCGGTGATCGCGATCGGTTCCTGCGCTTCGTGGGGCGGCATGCCTTCCACGGTGCCATCGATTTCCGGCTGGGATTCGAGTCCCACCGGTTCGGCGGGTGCCGCAGAGATTCTCGGCAAACCGGTGGTGACGATCCCCGGCTGCCCGCCCAACCCCTACAACTTCCTCGCCACGGCCGTGCATTTTCTGACTTTCGGTAGCTTGCCGGCAACCGATAAGCTTGGCCGGCCGCTGTTCGCCTACGGTCGCCTGATCCATGAGAACTGCGAGCGCCGTGCCCATTTCGACGCCGGCCGCTTCGCGATGGCCTTCGGCGATGAGGGACATCGGAAAGGTTATTGCCTCTACAAGCTCGGCTGCAAGGGGCCGGAAACCTATGCCAACTGCCCGACGATTGGCTTCGGCGATGCCGGCGAGGGCAACTGGCCGGTCGGCTGCGGTCACCCCTGCATCGGCTGTACCGAGAAGGGTGTCGGTTTCACCAAGCCGATCCACACCGTCGCAAAGATGCTCAATGTCGCGCCGCCCTTGCAGTATCCACGCATCAGCGAAGAGGTCGGCAAGGGGTCGAGCTTCGCTTCGGCGGCGGCGCTGGCGGCGATCGCCGGTGCGGCGGCGGGCGGTGCGGCGATGCTGGCGAGGAATCTTGGCCTGTCGCATCAGGCCGCCGAACTGGAAAAGACCAAAGAAGCCAAGCCCAAAGCGGAGGCGTGAGATGAGCACGCGACGCGAATTTCTCAAAGGGGCGCTCGCCGTTACCGGCATGGTGGCGGGTACCGCCACTCCGCTGGCCGAGGCGCGCGAAACCCACAAGGTGCCGGAAGGCGCTCTGGGTCTGCTCTATGACGCGACGCTGTGTGTCGGCTGCAAGGCCTGTGTGGCGGCCTGCAAGGAGGCGAACGGCAATCCGCCCGAATTCAACACCGTGGACCATCTTTGGGATACGCCGCTCGACACCAGCGGCTACACCTTCAACCTGATCAAGATGTACCGCCACGGCACGATGGAAACAAAGGACGCCGAGAAGAACGGTTATGCCTTCATGAAGACTTCGTGCATGCATTGTGCGGATCCGTCCTGCGTCTCGGCCTGCCCGGTCTCGGCGATGACCAAGGATCCGGTGACCGGCATCGTCAAATACAACCCGGACAAGTGCATCGGCTGCCGTTACTGCGTCGCGGCGTGTCCGTTCGGCATCCCGAAGTATCAATACGACAGCCCGACCGGCCGCATCGGCAAATGCGAGCTGTGCAGGCATCGTCACAAGGATGGCCACTACTCGGCCTGTGCCGAGGTGTGTCCGACCGGCGCGACGCTGTTCGGCCGCACCGCCGATCTACTCGCCGAAGCGAAGCGCCGCCTGTCCCTGAAACCTGGCAGCATCACCACCTATCCGCGTGGCCGCCTTGGCGATGCCGCCGCCCCCGGTGTCAAGTGGCGCGAGGAGCCCGATCAACGGTATGAAGGCGTGGTCGGCAACTACCAGCAGCATATCTACGGCGAGACCGAATACGGCGGTACACAAGTGCTCAAGCTCTCCGGCGTGCCTTTTGAGAAGGTTGGTATGCCGAAGCTGCCGCCCTCTTCGTCGGCGGCGACGTCGGAAACGATCCAGCACACGCTCTATGGCGGACTGGTGATGCCGATCGCCGTGCTGGGCGCACTGACCTGGGTCGCCAAGCGCAATGTCAAGCCGGATGAAGGAGACGAGTCATGAGCAGCCATCATGCCAAACCGGCTCCAGTCGGTGGTCCGCTCTTCAACGCGGTGACGCTCACCGCCGGCGTCTTGATCGCCGTGATGGCGGCCATCCTGCTGGTGCGTTTCCTCTATGGCCTGGGCAGCGTCACAAACCTGAACGATGGCTACCCGTGGGGCATCTGGATCGTCGTCGATGTGATGATCGGTTCGGCCTTCGCCTGCGGCGGCTTTTCGGTCGCGATGCTGGTCTACATCTTCAACCGCGGCGAGTATCACCCGTTGGTGCGGCCGGCGCTCCTGGCCAGCCTGTTCGGCTATACGCTCGCCGGTGTGGCAGTGATCGTCGATCTGGGCCGCTGGTGGAACGTCTGGAATATGTACTGGCCCTGGTCGGTAAACCCGAACTCGGTGATGTTCGAGGTGGCGATCTGCATCACGCTCTACATCATCGTGATGTGGATCGAATTCGCGCCGACCTTCCTCGAGAAGTTCGGCATGACCGAGGCGAAACGCAAGCTCTCCAAGGTGATGTTCGCGATCGTCGCGCTGGGCACGCTGCTGCCGATGATGCACCAGTCGTCGCTGGGCACGCTGCTCGTCGTGATGGGGCCGCAGATCCATCCGCTGTGGCAAACACCGTTGCAGCCGGCGCTGTATCTGCTCACCGCGATCACGATGGGGTATGCGGTGGTGCTGTTCGAGTCCTGCCTGGCCTCGTCTGCCTACCGGCGCTCGATCGAGATGCACCTCTTGACACCGCTGGCGAAGGTGATGCTCGGCGTGCTGGCGACCTATCTCATCGTGCGTGTCGGCGACCTGCTCGTGCGCGGTGCGCTGTCGCTCGCTTTTGCAGCCACGCTCGAAGCGCTGTTTTTCTGGCTGGAAATGCTCTGCTTCGTCCTGCCGTTCTTCGTCATCGGTACGCAGGCGCAGCGCCGCAACCCGGCGCGCCTGTTCATCGCCGGCATCCTGTTGATGCTCGCCGGTTCACTGCTGCGGCTCAATGGCTACCTGATCGGTTATCAGACCGTGATCGGCGCCGAGACCTCCGGCGTGAATTTCCACTACTTCCCGTCGCTCACCGAGATCCTCGTCACCGTCGGCATGTTCTCGATCGAGGTGCTCGGCTATGTCATCATCACCCGCCGCTTCCCGGTGCTGCCGCGTGAAGCCTGATCGATTGGAGATAACAAAATGGCGAAACGCATTACGATTGATCCGATTACCCGCATCGAGGGCCACCTGCGCATCGACGTCGATGTCGACGGCGGCCGGGTGAAGAAAGCCTGGTCGTCCGGCCAGATGTGGCGCGGCGTCGAGCTGATCCTGCTCGGCCGCGATCCGCGCGACGCTTGGACGATCACGCAACGCATCTGCGGCGTATGTACCACCGTGCATGCGATCGCTTCGGTACGCGCGGTCGAAAATGCGCTGCAGCTCGAGGTGCCGCTCAACGCCCAGTACATTCGCAACCTGATCATCCTGGCGCACGCGGTGCATGACCACATCGTGCACTTCTATCACCTGTCGGCGCTCGATTGGGTCGATGTCACGCAGGCATTGAAAGCCGATCCGGACAAGACCGCGAGCCTCGCCGAGAGCCTGTCGTCCTGGAACCGCAACGGCAAGCACGAGATGCGCGCGGTCAAAGAGCGTCTGGCCGGATTCGTCAATGGCGGCCAGCTCGGCATCTTCACCAACGGCTACTGGGGCCATCCGGCGATGAAGCTGCCGCCAGAAGTGAATCTGCTCGCCGTGGCCCACTATCTGCAGGCGCTCGAAGTGCAGAGGAAGGCCAACAAGATCGTCTCGATCCTCGGCTCGAAGACGCCGCACATCCAGAACCTGGCGGTCGGCGGCGTGGCCAACCCGATCGCCACCGACGCGCAGTCGGTGCTCACCGTCGAGCGGCTGATGGCGATCAAGGCCTACATCGACGAACTGGCCGACTTCGTCAAGAACGTCTATCTGGTCGATGTCGCCGCGGTCGGCGCCTTCTATGCCGACTGGACCAAGTATGGCGCGGGTGTGACGAACTACCTGTGTGTGCCGGACATTCCGCTCGATACGAAAGGGACGCAGTTCGCGTTGCCTGGGGGATACATCGAAGGTGGCAACATCGCGAAATTCAAGCCGATCGTGGCCTTCGACGACCAGTTCTGGGGCAAGGGGGTCGAAGAGTCGGTTAAGCACTCCTGGTACGACTACAGCACGCAAAAGCCGTTGCATCCCTACCAGGGCGAGACGAAACCGAAATACACCGACTTCCAGGCCGACGGCAAGTATTCCTGGCTCAAGTCGCCGACTTTCTACGGCAAGCCGGCGCAGGTCGGGCCACTGGCGAACGTGCTGGCGATGTTCGCCGCCGGCCACGAGCCGACGAAGAAATATGCGACCGCCGCGCTCGACCTGGTGTCTTCACTGGCCAAGACCAAGGTCGGTCTCGAAGCGTTGCATTCGACGATCGGCCGCCATGCCGCCCGCGCGGTGCGTTGCGCGGTGATGGTCGATCAGCTCGCCGAACAGTGGCAGCTGCTGGTCAACAACATCGCCAAGGGAGATACCAAGACTTTCAATGCGCCGAGTTTCCCGAAGGGCGAGGTGATGGGTGTGGGCTTCCACGAGGCGCCGCGCGGCGTGCTGTCGCACTGGGTCGTCATCAACGACGGCAAGATCAAGAACTACCAGTGCGTCGTGCCATCGACCTGGAATGCCTGTCCGCGCAACGAGAAGGACGAGCCGGGCCCGTATGAGGCTTCACTCCTTGACAATCCGATCGCCGATCCCGAGCAGCCGCTCGAGGTGCTGCGCACCGTGCATTCGTTCGACCCGTGCATCGCCTGTGCGATCCATCTGACCGACAAGGACAAGCGCAGTAGCGTTTCGGTGAAGGTGGTGTAGGTCGGCATGAAAGCCGTCATACTCGGCGTAGGCAACATGATCCGCGCCGATGAAGGGCTGGGTGTGCGCGTTATCGAAGCCCTCGAACGCGATTACGTGCTGCCTACGGGGGTGGTTGCCATCGATGGCGGTACTTCGAGCATGGAGATGCTCGAGGAGCTCTCCCATCTCGACCTGCTGGTGGTGATCGACGCGATCGACGACGGTAGGCCGCCGGGCACGCTGATCGAGCTGACCGGCGCCGAGGTGCCGGTGTTCTTCCGCCGCAACCTCTCGCCGCACGGCATCGGTCTGCCCGATGTGTTGGCGGCGCTCGAATTCATCGGCGCCGCGCCGCAAGAGACAATCGTGCTCGGCGCCCAGCCGTTGTCGCTCGACCTCGGCATGGAGCTGACCCCGACCCTCGCCGCTCGGGTGCCGGAACTGGTCGCGTGTACCGTGGACGTGCTGGCGCAGCGTGGCCTCCCACCGGCGCGCCGCTGAAAATCGGCGCTGGCAGAACGGCATGTTTCACGTTGAAAACCCCGGCCCGCTGATCGAAGCCACCTTCCGGCGTATCGAGACCGAGCGTATGGCCGGATTGCCGTTTCTGAATCCCAGGCTTACCGTCGCCGTGGTCGGTTTCGCGCGCCAGGGCGACGACTGGCGTGGTGTGCTGGTCACCCCTTGGGGCATCCAGCTGCTGCTGTTGCCGGCGGTCGCAGAGTGGCCGGTTCCAGCACCGCATGAACGTGTTTTCCGCGAGTATCCGGCTGGCACTTTCGCCTTTTTGCCGAACCACGAAGAGGGGCTCGGCGACTATCTTGCCTGCCCGTTGATTTCCGACATGAAACCTTTCGCCGATCAGGAGACCGCACTGGCCACCGCGCGTGCCTGCCTGATCGCACTCGACATGCCGGCAGTGCAGCCACAGGCCGAGGATGGCTCGCCCGTTTCCGGGACACGCCGCAAGCTCCTTGGCTTGGGCGAGTAAAATTGTTTCATGCATGAAATGTCGCTGGCCGTGAGTGTGCGCGAGCTGATCGAGGAGGCGGCGGCACGCGAAGGGTTTGACCATGTGAGCAGCGTGCGCGTCGAGATCGGCCAGCTCTCCGGTGTCGAGCGCGAGGCCTTCGCGTTCTGTTTCGACGTCGTGATGCGAGGTGGCATTACCGAGGGCGCCCGGCTCGAGATCGTCGCGACCCCGGGGGCGGGACGGTGTGTGCAGTGCGGCCGGGACACGCCGCTGGCGAACGTTTATGATCCCTGCGCGCATTGTGGCGGTTTTCCGGTGCAGGTGACCGGTGGCGACGCGCTGCGCATCATCGACCTGGAAGTGGAGTGAAGCATCATGTGCACGACCTGCGGCTGCGGCGAAGGCGAAACGAAAATCGAAGGGCAAACCGTCCATACCCACGAACATACCCATGCGGACGGCACGACCCACAGTCACCCGCACGACCATGCCCAGACGCATGGCCACGGCAGCGAGCATGATCACACGCATGCCCATGCCGCCGAGGGGCAACATGGCTACCGCCCGACGGGGCATGCGCACGACCACGGCCGTACGTTGCGTCTGGAGCAGGACATCCTGGCGAAGAACAATGCCTTCGCCGCGCAGAACCGCGATTTTTTCGCCGCCCGCGGCGTATTGGCTCTCAACCTCGTCTCCAGCCCCGGCTCGGGCAAGACGACGCTGCTCGTGAAGACCATCGAGGGGCTGAAAGGCAAGGTGCCGATCGCGGTGATCGAGGGCGACCAGCAGACCAGCTTCGATGCCGAACGTATCCGCGCCACCGGCGCACCGGCGGTGCAGATCAACACGGGCAAGGGCTGCCATCTTGATGCCCACATGGTCGGCCATGCGTTGGAGAAGCTGCCGCTGGCAAACGGCGGCGTGCTGATGATCGAGAACGTCGGCAATCTCGTCTGCCCGGCGGCCTTCGATCTCGGCGAAGCCGGCAAGGTGGTGATCCTCTCGGTCACCGAAGGCGAGGACAAGCCGCTCAAATACCCGGACATGTTCCGCGCCGCGCGGCTGATGCTGATCAACAAGACGGATCTGTTGCCACACGTCGATTTCGATCCCGACAGGGCGGTTGCCAACGCGCGCCGCGTCAATCCATTGCTCGAAGTGCTGCAGGTCTCGGCGAAGACCGGCGCGGGCATGGACACGTGGTTTGCCTGGATCGAGAAAGGCGTCGCGGGGCTTCGTGGTTGATGCGATACGCATACGTGTCAGGGGCGTCGTGCAAGGGGTCGGTTTTCGTCCTTACGTGTGGCGGCTGGCACAGGAACTCGGACTCTCCGGCTGGGTGAGGAACGACGCCGCGGGCGTCGAGATCCATCTCGAAGGCGCAGATGCGGCGTTGCAGACCTTCATTGCGCGGCTGATAAGCGCAGCGCCACCGCTGGCACGCATCGATGCGGTGGAGGTGACATCCAGCGAGCCGCTCCACCTGCGCGAATTCCGCATCATCGAGAGTGCCGGCGGACGGATCGTCACCGCGATCGGTCATGACACGGCGACTTGCAGCGACTGCCTTGCCGAACTGTTCGATCCCGCCAATCGCCGCTACCGTCATCCGTTCATCACCTGCACCCACTGCGGGCCACGTTACACGATCACGCGGCGGCTGCCCTATGACCGGCCGCAGACCAGCATGGCGGTATTCCCGCTCTGCCCGGACTGTGAGCGGGAATATCGTGATCCACGCGACAGACGCTTCCATGCCGAGACGATCTGCTGTCCGCAGTGCGGGCCGCGTTTGACGCTTTGCGATGCTTCGGGCCGACCTTTGGCCGGCGATCCGATCGCAACGGCGCTCGAGCTATTGCAAGCCGGCCGGATCGTCGCGATCAAAGGACTGGGCGGTTTTCATCTCGCCTGCGATGCGACGAACGCCGCCGTCGTCGCGGCCTTGCGTGCGCGCAAGCAGCGCGAGGAAAAGCCCTTCGCGGTGATGGTCGGGGATCTCGGGCAAGCCGCACGTCATGCAAAACTCTGCGCTGGCGAGGCGGCACTCTTGACCTCGCCGGAGCGGCCGATCGTCTTGCTGGAGAAGAAAAACGAATTGCCCGGCGTAGCGCCAGGGCTCGCCGAGATCGGGCTGATGCTGCCGGTCACCCCGATCCAGTATCTGCTCTTTCACGACGCGCCGCAGATGGCGCTGGTGATGACCAGCGCCAATCCGCATGGCGAGCCGCTGGTGATCGGCAACGAGGAAGCCCGGGAGCGGCTTGCCGGTATCGCCGATGCGTTTTTGCTGCACGATCGGGACATCGTGATCCGTTGCGACGATTCGGTGCGGCGCGCCAGTGTTGGCGGGGGCTTCATCCGTCGTGCGCGCGGCTATGTGCCCCGGGCGATCCGGCTGCCACAGCCGTTGCCACCGGTGCTCGCCGTCGGCGGCTGGTTCAAGAACACGATCTGTGTCACGCGCGGGGAAGAGGCTTTCGTCTCGCAGCATGTCGGCGATCTCGACAATGCCGCCGCCTGCGGCTTCTTCGAGGAGACCGTCGCACATCTGTTGCACATCCTCGAGGTGCGGCCCGAGGCGGTCGCCCACGACCTGCACCCAGATTTCTTTTCAACGCGTTTCGCCGCGGCTTTTGCAGCGGAACACGGCATTCCGGCACTTGGGGTGCAGCACCACCATGCGCATATCGCTGCGGTCTGTGCCGAACATCGCATCACGTCGCCGGTCTTGGGACTGGCGCTCGACGGCGTCGGGCTCGGCACGGATGGCACGGCCTGGGGCGGCGAGCTGTTACGCGTCGATGGTGCGGATTGCGAGCGCCTTGCACATCTGCGACCTTTGCCGCTGCCGGGAGGCGATGTCGCGGCCCGCGAGCCTTGGCGCATGGCAGCTGCCGTGCTGCACTGCCTGGGTCGGGGAGAGGAGATCGTGCGGCGGTTTGCTGACGAACCGGCGGCGGGAACCGTGGCTCAGATGCTCGAGCGCGACTTCCATTGTCCGCCGACCGCGAGCGCGGGCCGGCTGTTCGACGCCGCGGCGGGATTGTTGGGAGTACGTCGGCGTATCAGTTTCGAGGGGCAGGCCGCGATGCTGCTCGAGGGGCTGGCTGCGCGGCATGGACCGGCTGCCCCGCTGGAAGGAGGATGGCGACTCACTGCCGAGGGCGGTCTCGATCTCCTGACGTTGTTCGGCTGGCTGGAAGACTGCGAGGATGCCAGCGCCGGTGCGGCGCTGTTCCATGCGACGTTCGCTGCCGCCCTGACTGACTGGCTCAGCGCCTTTGCCGCACGCACTGGCATCCGCACCGTCGCCGCCGCCGGCGGCTGCCTGCTGAACCGCCTGCTGAGTGCAGCATTGCGCAGCGGGCTTGCGGGCCACGGCATCGCACTGATCGAGGCGCAGGCAGTACCGCCTAACGACGGTGGCCTGTCGCTCGGTCAGGCCTGGGTGGCCGGCCTCCTAGTCGATCGGGATCGGACGCGACTTGTGTAAACCCGGCGAGAGTTTCGGCAACTCGATGCGCAGTATGCCGTTCTGGTAAGAGGCACGCGCTTCGTCGCTCCTGACCGCGGCAGGCAGCGGAATCACGCGCGTGAAGCTGCCATAGGCGCATTCTATCCGGTGCCAGCAGCCACTGGTGGATTCGCTGGCGAAACGCTTCTCACCACTGATCACCAGATCACCCTGCTGCACGCGGATATCGATGTCACGCTTGTCGATGCCAGGCAGTTCGACGCGCACGATGACGCGGTTCTCGTCCTCGAAGACCTCGCCGCCTACCATCGCCCAGCCGAAGGATGGCTCGAAGGCGCGATCATCGATCTCCTCGGCTTTTGGCAATTGCGTTTTCTCGCTGGGCCGAAAACGTGTCAGGGCATTGCGTGCCGAATGCCATAAATGCCGCCACCCCTCGGCGACGCTGTCCCATAGTGAGCTCACATTTTCCTTCAGATTGTCGAGCTTCATATCCGTCTCCTTCGGCGATGATGCATTTCAAATGGGAGTAGAGTAATCCAATTCAAGGGACTTGATAGGCAGACCGAGCAACCCCCATCTGATCATCGACTGAATCGAGTAACGGGGCAGGTATGGAATTCAAGAACTATTACGATGTATTGGGCGTGGCGCGCGATGCGACACAGGATGAGATCAAGAAAGCCTTCCGCAGGCTGGCGCGCAAGTACCATCCCGATGTCTCGAAAGAGCCGGATGCAGAACAGCGCATGAAGGAGGTCAATGAGGCCTACGCCGTGCTGTCCGATCCGGAAAAGCGCGCCGCCTATGATCAGCTGGCCCAGGGCTATCGGCCCGGTCAGGAATTCCGTCCGCCGCCCGGCTGGGATGCCGGCTTCGAGTTTTCCGGACAGGGTTTCTCTCCTCACGAAGCGGCAGAGTTTTCGGATTTCTTCGCCGAACTGTTTGGTGGCTTAGGCGGGCGCGTCCATCGCGGCAGCGGCTTCCATGCACGCGGGGGAGACCATCACGCGAAAATCTATCTCGATCTCGAGGATGCCTATCGCGGCGCCACGCGCCAGATCAGCCTGCGCGCGCCACGGCTCGATGCGCAGGGGCATCTGATACTGGATACCCGCGTGCTGAACGTGAAGATTCCCAAAGGCGTCCGGGAGGGACAGATCATCCGGCTGGTTGGACAAGGCGTGCCAGGTATCGGCAATGCGCCGGCAGGGGATCTTCTGCTCGAGGTGCATTTCAATCCGCACCCCCGTTTTCGCGTCGCTGGCCGGGATCTGCATATGAGTTTGCCGCTGGCCCCTTGGGAAGCGGCGCTCGGCGCGGTGATCCCGATCGAGCTACCCGACGGCAGTGTCAAGGTGCGTATCCCCGCTGGTGCTCAGCCTGGTCAGCAATTGCGCGTGCGTGGCAAAGGCCTGCCTGCCGAGCCGCCAGGGGATCTGCTGTTGAACCTACAGATCAGGGTGCCGCCGGCCGATACGCCACGGGCGCGCGAACTCTACGAAACGATGGCGCGTGAGCTGGCCTTCGATCCGCGCGCCGGGAGATGAGTATGAACGAGAATGATGTTCTGATCGGCACGTTGCTCGAGGAAAGCTGGCTCACCCTCGAGCAGGCTGCCGCCGCTTGCGACGTGGAAGCCGACTGGCTGCTCGCCCATCTCGAAGCGGGGTTGTTTCCGCATGCCGAAAGCGTGGCGGGCGTGTGGCGCCTGGCTGAAGAAACGTTGCGCCGCGCGCGGCGCATGCATCAGCTGGAGCGCGATTTCGATGCCCAACCGGAGCTGGCCGCACTGGTCGCCGACCTGCTCGAAGAAATCGACCGATTGCGCACCCAGCTGCGCTGCCTGGGGAGCGAATGAATCTTCAGCGTCATGCGCTGATCAATCGGCTGCAGACGCTGCTGCTCGTTGGCGTGCTGCTGGCCATCGCCGCAATGGCCGCTTGGCTGTTGCTCGGGACGCAAGGGATGTGGCTCGCGCTAGGTGCTTCGTTGCTGGTGCTGTTGATCGAACCGGCGGCGGCTGGGCGTCTGACGCTGACGCTGTATCGGGCTAGGCCATTGTCGTTTGCCGCGGCGCCTGCGTTGCATCGACTGGTGGCGGAACTCGCTGGCCGTGCCGGACTGACGCAGGTTCCGCGCCTATACCGCGTTCCCAGCCCGCTGGCGAATGCTTTTGCGGTAGGCTCGCGCGATGACGCCCATATCGCGCTCACCGAAGGTCTGCTGCAACAGCTGAATTGGCGTGAGCTGGCCGGCGTGCTCGCCCACGAGATCGCGCATATCGCCCACGGTGATCTCAGGGTGATGGGGATGGCCGATTACGTCAGCCGCTTGACATCCTTGTTCGCGCTGACCGCACAGGTATTGTTGCTCTTCTCCTTGCCGGCCTGGCTCGCCGGGGCGATCGAGCTGCAATGGTATGGCTTGTTACTGCTGCTGTTTTCTCCGCATCTGGCTTTGCTGGTGCAACTTGGCCTGTCGCGGGTGCGAGAATTCGATGCCGATCTGACAGCCGTGCGATTGACCGGCGATCCGCTGGGTCTAGCCTCTGCCTTGAGTCGCATCGAGCAGGCGACGCGCTCGTGGCGCGCCTGGCTGTTGCCGGGATGGGGCAACCCCGAACCTTCATGGTTACGTACCCACCCGGCGACTGAAGAGCGCATCGCTCGCCTGCTGACGATGGAAAGTTCGCGGCAGCGCATCGCTGAAGAAGATTGGCGCTGGTCTGGTCTGCCTCTCCAAACCAGGCCACGTTGGCGCGTGGGTGGTATTTGGCGCTGAAAGGAAACGAAGATGGAACAGAAGCAATGGAACATGCTCTACTGGGTTTTTGCGGCCATCATGCTGCTGATCGCGCAGGACTGGTGGCAAGCGAGCCGCAGCATCGAGCAGGTGCCTTACAGCGAATTCGAACAGGCTTTGAAAGAAGGGCGGGTGGCCGAAGTAATGGTCACCGACAAGGTGCTCACCGGCAAGCTCAAATCGCCTGATGCCAAAGGCAAGACGATGATCGTCGCCACGCGTGTCGAACCCGATCTCGCGGCGCGGCTCTCGGAATACGGTGTGCCCTACCGGCGGGTGATCGAGAGCACTTTCCTGCGCGATCTGCTGTCGTGGATTGTCCCCGCGCTGGCCTTCTTCGCGGTGTGGTTCTTCCTGTTCCGCAAGTTCGCCGAGAAGCAGGGTATGGGCGGCTTCATGACGATCGGCAAGAGCCGCGCCAAAATCTATGTCGAGAGGGATACCGGGGTGACCTTCGACGACGTCGCCGGCGTCGATGAGGCGAAGGCGGAATTGCGTGAAGTGGTGGATTTCCTGAAGAACCCGCGCGAATACGGCCGCCTCGGCGCACGCATCCCGAAAGGCGTGTTGCTGGTCGGCCCGCCCGGCACCGGCAAGACCCTGCTTGCCAAGGCGGTGGCGGGTGAGGCGGGGGTACCATTTTTCTCGATTTCCGGATCGGAATTCGTCGAGATGTTCGTCGGGGTCGGTGCGGCACGGGTGCGCGATCTGTTCGAGCAGGCGCGCGAGAAAGCCCCGGCGATCATCTTCATCGACGAGCTCGATGCGCTCGGCCGGGCGCGCGGCGCGGCTGGTCCCATCGGCGGTCATGACGAGCGCGAGCAGACCCTGAACCAGTTGCTCACCGAGATGGATGGCTTCGATTCCTCGGTGGGCCTGATCATCCTCGCCGCGACGAACCGGCCGGAAATCCTCGATCCGGCGCTGCTGCGAGCTGGCCGCTTCGACCGCCAGGTGCTGGTCGACCGGCCGGACAAGAAGGGCCGGCTCGACATCCTGCGCGTCCATGCGCGCAAGATCACGCTGGCGCCCGAGGTCGATCTGGAGCAGGTGGCCGCGCTGACCACCGGCTTTTCCGGCGCCGATCTCGCCAACCTCGTCAATGAGGCGGCACTGATCGCCACGCGGCGCCACGCCAATGCCGTGGGCATGGCAGATTTCACCGCCGCGGTGGAGCGCATCGTTGCCGGTCTGGAAAAGAAGAGCCGCGTCCTCAACGAGCAGGAGCGGCGCACCGTGGCCTATCACGAGATGGGTCATGCGCTGGTCGCACTCTCCTTACCGGGTACCGATCCGGTGCATAAGGTGTCGATCATTCCGCGCGGCATCGGCGCGCTCGGCTATACGATCCAGCGTCCGACCGAAGACCGCTATCTGATGACACGCGAAGAGCTGGAAAACAGGATCGCCGTGCTGCTTGGCGGGCGGGCGGCGGAAAAGCTCGTCTTCGGCAAGCTCTCGACCGGCGCGGCCGACGATCTCGCCAAGGCGACCGACATCGCACGCGACATGATCACCCGTTATGGCATGGATGAAGATTTGGGCTACATCGCTTATGACGCCCAGCGGCCACGTTTCCTCGACGTGCCTGAGATGGTCTCCGGCGGCTGTCGTGTCTCCGAAGCCACCCAAGGGCGCATCGACCAAGCGATCCGCAGCATTGTGATGGGCGTGTTCCAGCGTGCCTACCGGATACTGGAAAAAAACCGCGCCATCCTCGAGCGTTGTGCGAACGAGCTGCTCGCCAGGGAAACCCTCGATGAAAGCGCGATCGCCGCACTGACCACCGATCTCGACAAAACCGTTGCTTTTTCGGGTGAGACGCCGCACCCGACAGCTTCCTGAGTGCAAATTCGTTCTGGCAATGGACAAGCAACGACTTTCCCGCTTCGAGCGCTTTTGTCAGGAATGGGCGCCGCTGAGTTTTTACGAACGCTTCGATTCGGGCAGATCATCGCGATCGTCCTGTCCGTGGTCATCGCGGTGATCGTCGTAATTTCCCTGCTCCAGCTCATCCAGCAGGTGTTCATGCTGCTCTGGCTCAATGCCTTCGAGTCACTCGATCCCGAAGTCACCGGCGCGGACAAGATCGCGGCGCTGGCCGGCGCGGTGCTGGCGTTGGGCATCGTCTATTGGACGATGCGCGAACGTGATGAGCACGATCAGCTCTTGGAGGAACGCAAACCATAATGAAGACTACCAGCCTATGGCGTGCGGCGCTGTTGATCGTTATCGTTCTCCTGACCTGGCAGGGTGCTAGGTTGTTTCTGGAATCTGGCCGCGAGGCCCAGCCCCGTACGGTGACTGCGCGCGGTGATCTGGCGGCCGATGAGCAGGCCACGATAGCGCTGTTCGAAAACGCGAAGGACAGTGTCGTCTATATCAGCACACGCGCCGCGGTGATGGATGTGTGGACGCGCAACGTCTTCACGGTGCCGCGTGGCACCGGCTCGGGATTCATCTGGGACGACGCAGGTCACGTCGTGACCAACTACCATGTCATCGAAGGGGCGAGCGAGGCGCTCGTGAAACTGGCCGACGGACGCAGCTTCCGCGCCGCGCTGGTGGGTGCCTCGCCCAGTCACGACATCGCCGTGCTGAAGATCGGTGTCGGTTTCAAGCGCCCCCCGCCGGTGCCGCTCGGCTCCAGTCATGATCTGAAGGTGGGGCAGAAGGTGTTCGCGATCGGCAATCCGTTCGGTCTCGACTGGACACTGACGACCGGCATCGTCTCGGCGCTGGACCGCTCGCTCCGCGCAGAAAATGGCCGCAGCATCGAACATCTGATCCAGACCGACGCCGCGATCAATCCCGGCAATTCCGGCGGGCCGCTGCTCGATTCCGCCGGACGCCTGATCGGCATCAACACCGCGATCTACAGTCCCAGCGGGGCCAGCGCGGGGATCGGTTTCGCGGTGCCGGTCGATACCGTCAATCGCGTCGTGCCACAATTGATCGCCAAGGGGAAATACATCCGGCCGGCCTTGGGCATCGAGGTCGATGAAGGGATCAACCTGCGTTTGACGCGACAGCTGGGTGTCGAGGGCGTCGTGGTGCTGCGCGTGTTGCCGGATTCGTCCGCTGCAGCTGCCGGCCTGCGTGGTGTCCAGATCGCAGCGGATGGCTCGCTGGTACCGGGTGACATCATCGTCGCGGTGGGCGGCAAGGCGGTGCGCAATGTCCGGGAGCTGTTCGCCAGGCTCGATGATCACGCGGTGGGCGAGGTCGTCACGATCGGCGTTCTGCGTGAAGGCCGGCAAGTGGAACTCGCCATCACTTTGCAGGCGGGGGTGTGAACGGAGGTGGCCAACAGGATGCGTGGGAAAGTTCTCGTTGCTCACTGGTTGCTAGAATCGCTGAAACCTGAGACCCATCCGTATTGAAATGCTCCTCTTCGAATCCTCGATCCACAGCCTGCCGCTGATCAACCGCGGCAAGGTGCGTGACATCTACGCGGTCGGCGACGACAAGATGCTGATCGTCACCACCGACCGGCTCTCCGCCTTCGACGTGATCCTGCCGGACCCGATCCCCGGCAAAGGTGAAGTATTGACCGCGCTGGCCAACTTCTGGTTCGCGAAGCTCGCGCACATCATTCCCAATCAGTTGACCGGCATCGATCCGGAATCCGTCGTACAGCCCGGTGAGCGCGAGCAGGTGCGCGGCCGCGCGATCGTCGTCAAGAGGCTCGAGCCCCTGCCAATCGAGGCGGTGGTGCGCGGTTACCTGATCGGTTCCGGCTGGAAGGATTATCAGAAAACGGGTCAGGTCTGCGGGATCACGTTGCCGCCGGGGCTGCGTCTCGCGGAAAAGCTGCCGCAGCCGCTGTTTACCCCCTCGACGAAGGCGCAGCTCGGCACTCATGATGAAAACATCGATTTCGCCACGGTCGAACAGACCATCGGGCCGGCGCTCGCCCGACAGGTGCGCGACGTCGCGTTGCGCCTCTATAGCGAAGCGGCCGAATATGCCTTGACGCGCGGCATCATCATAGCCGACACCAAGTTCGAGTTTGGTCTAGATGCGGCAGGCACTCTGTACCTGATCGACGAGGTGCTGACCCCTGATTCCTCCCGCTTCTGGCCGGCCGACAGCTATGCCGTCGGCGTAAGTCCGACCAGCTTCGACAAGCAGTTCGTGCGCGATTATCTGGAAACGCTCGACTGGAACAAGCAGGCGCCCGGCCCGCATCTGCCGGCCGAGATCATCGAGAAGACGGCGGCGAAGTATCGGGAAGCGTTGCAACGTTTAACGCGCTGAAATTCGGCGCTGGCTAGACGGCACCCTGCCGCGAGGTGTTGAAATCCCTCTCTTTGCCTTCATCAACACACCATGAACCCATTGCTCGATTTCAGCGGGCTGCCGCGTTTCGCGGAAATCCGGCCCGAACACGTCGCCCCGGCGATCCGCCAGCTGATCGATGAATACCGTGGATTGCTGACACGGCTGGAGCGCCCTGACTCCCCGCCGACCTGGGAGGCTTTCGTTCAGCCCCTCACCGATGCTGGCGAGCGGCTCGGGCGCGCCTGGGGGCTGGTGCAGCACATGCACGGCGTGAATGATGTTCCCGAATGGCGCGATGCCTATAACGCGTTGTTGCCGGAAGTGACGCGCTTTTACGCCGAACTGGGCCAGAATGTCACGCTCTATGAGAAATACAAGGCGCTCGCCGCTAGTTCCGAGTATGCGCATCTGAACCCGGTGCGCCGGCGCATCGTCGCTCACGAACTGCGTGATTTCCGTCTCGCGGGGGCGGAATTGCCGGCTGAGAAGAAGCCGCGTTTCCTCACCATCCAGCAGGAGCTCTCGGCGCTGGGCGCGAAGTTCGCCGAGAATCTGCTCGATGCCACCAATGCCCATCTGGAATGGGTCAGCGACGAGGCTGTCCTCGCTGGTCTGCCAGAGGATGTCAAGGCGGCGGCGCGGGCGGCTGCCGAAAAAGAAGGCAAAGCGGGTTGGAAGTTCACCCTTCATGCGCCGTCGTATCTGCCGGTGATGCAGTACGCCGACGATCGTGATTTGCGTTACCGGATGTATCGCGCCTACGCGACGCGTGCCTCCGAGTTCGGCAAGCCTGAATGGGACAACGGGCCATTGATCGAGCGCATCCTCGAACTGCGCGCCGAGGAAGCTCGCCTGCTCGGTTTTGCGAACTATGCCGAGCTCTCGCTGACACCGAAAATGGCCGATTCGCCTGCGCAAGTAGCCGCTTTCTTACGCGATCTCGCGGCACGCGCCAGACCGTTTGCCGAGCGCGATCTCGCCGAGCTGCGCGACTTTGCGGCGCGCGAGTTGGGTTTGAAAGAACTGGCGAGCTGGGATATCTCCTGGGCGTCCGAAAAGCTCAAACAGGCGCGCTACAGCTTTTCCGACGACGAAGTGAAACAGTACTTCCCTCTGCCCAAGGTGCTCGGGGGGCTGTTCCGCTGCATCGAAACCCTTTTCGGCGTCAGGATCGTGGCGGATCAGGCGCCGGCCTGGCATCCCGATGTGCTGTTTTTCCGCATCGAGCGGCAAGGGCGACTCGTCGGCCAGTTCTTTCTCGATCTCTATGCGCGCGAGACCAAGCGCGGCGGCGCGTGGATGGCCGATGCGATCGGTCGGCGCTGGAAAGACGGCACGATCCAGACGCCGCTCGCTTACCTGTGCTGCAATTTCACGCCACCGCTGGCGGGCAAGCCTGCGCTGCTCACCCACGACGACGTGTTGACACTGTTCCACGAAACCGGCCACGGCCTGCACCACCTGCTCAGCGAAGTCGATGAGCTTGCGGTCTCCGGCATCGATGGGGTCGAGTGGGATGCCGTCGAGCTGCCCAGCCAGTTCATGGAAAACTTCTGCTGGGAATGGGACGTGCTCAAGGATATGAGCGCCCATGTCGACACGGGCGAACCATTGCCGCGCGCCCTGTTCGACAAGATGATCGCGGCGAAGAACTTCCAAAGCGGGCTGTTTATGCTGCGCCAGATCGAGTTCGCGCTCTTCGATCTGCGCCTGCATTGGGAGAATCGCAAGGATTTCATGCAGCTACTCGACGAGGTGCGCCGCGAAGTCGCGGTGATCGTGCCACCCGAGTGGAATCGTTTTCCCCACAGCTTCTCCCACATCTTCGCTGGTGGTTATGCGGCGGGCTATTACAGCTACAAATGGGCCGAGGTGCTCTCCGCCGATGCCTATGCCGCGTTCGAGGAGGTCGTCCCCGAGGTCGGCACGGTGCTCGATGCGGTGACCGGCGAGCGCTTCTGGCGCGAGATTCTCGCCGTCGGCGGCTCGCGCCCGGCGCTCGAATCCTTCAAGGCTTTCCGTGGCCGGGAGCCATCATTCGAGGCGCTGTTGCGCCATAATGGCATGGTCGAGCCTGCTGCCTGAACGAAAAAGGAAGGCGTCATGAAACGCTTTGCCATGTTTTGCGTGTTGAGCCTGAGTGCCGGTGTTTGCGCTGCGCAGTACTACCGCTGGGTCGATGAACACGGCAAGGTGCATTATGGCGATCGCCCGCCGCCCTCGATGGCCGGGAAAGCCCAGGCGATGCGTCACGGAGCGCCGGCGGCGGATCCTACCCTCCCGTATGTGGTGCGCGAGGCGATGGCGAATTTCCCGGTGACCCTCTATGTCAGTCCCGATTGCAAGGAAGGGTGCAACGAAGGGCGGGACTACCTGAAATCGCGCGGTATTCCCTTCACCGAGAAAAGTGTCACAACCAAGGAAGACGTCGAAGCGCTGAGGAAAGTCGTGGGAGGTGGTGAGGCTGTCGTGCCCGTGCTCACCGCCGGCACGAAGAACGTCGTCGGCTGGCGGCTATCCGACTGGCAGCGGCTGCTCGATGCCGCGGGCTATCCGAAGGAAAAGGGGCGCTAACGCATTGAAGCTGGCCACCTGGAACGTCAATTCGCTGAAGGTCAGACTGCCACATCTGCTGGACTGGCTGGCCAGCAGGCAGCCGGCTGTGGTCTGTCTGCAGGAGACGAAGACCGAAGACGCCGGCTTTCCATTCGCGGAACTCGCTGCCGCGGGTTACCAGGGGTTACATAACGGGCAGAAGACCTACAATGGCGTGGCGCTGCTCACGCGGAACGAAGCGAGCGAGGTGGTGCGCGATCTGCCGGG
The DNA here is from genome assembly GCA_964478415.1 of uncultured Methyloversatilis sp. GTDB lineage: Bacteria > Pseudomonadota > Gammaproteobacteria > Burkholderiales > Rhodocyclaceae > Sulfuricystis. Next base: position 42,355 of record CAYZII010000003.1, on the reverse strand, counting down.
TTTCGAGGATGGACAAAAACGCCTGCTCGCCGCGACGGTCGATGGCGTGCGCTGTATCTGTGCCTATATGCCGAATGGTCAGGCGGTGGGCTCCGACAAATATGCCTACAAGCTCGCTTGGCTCGAGGCACTCGCCCGCTGGCTGAAAGACGAGCTGGAGCGTCATCCGCACTTGGCGCTGCTCGGCGATTTCAACATCGCGCCGGAAGACCGGGACGTGCATGATCCACAGGCATGGCAGGGGCAGGTGCTGGTGAGTGAGCCGGAACGTGCCGCTTTCCGCCGTTTCCTCGAACTCGGCCTCATCGATGCCTTCCGGCTCTTCCCCCAGCCTGAGAAGAGCTTTTCCTGGTGGGATTACCGGATGATGGCGTTCCGGCGCAATCATGGGTTGCGCATCGATCACATCCTGGTCTCGCAACCGCTGGCTGAGCGCTGCCGTGCCTGCACGATCGATATCGCGCTGCGCAAGCGCGAGCGCCCGTCGGATCATGCGCCGGTGATCGCGGAGTTTGCCTGATGGCCGCCCTCGCCGAGCTGTATCCGGTGATGCAGGCATTACCCGCTGCGCTGGCGAAGCGTCTGGCTGCCGAAGGGCAGCGCCTGCGCGTACCGGCCGGGACGGTGCTGTTCGACGAACGCCAGCCCTGTCAGGGTTTCCCTCTCGTCATGAGTGGCGCCATCCGCGTCCTCAAGAGGGCTGCAAACGGCCGCGAGTTGCCACTCTACAAGGTGCTGCCCGGAGAAAGCTGCATCATCACCTCGAGCTGCCTGCTCGGGCGCACCAATTACAACGCCCTTGGGGTGACGGAAACCGACAGCGAGCTGATCCTGCTGCCCCCCGAGCTTTTCGATGCGCTGCTCGCAACCCCGGCGTTCCGTGACTTCGTTTTTTCGCTGTTTGCCGAGCGCATCGCCGAGTTGATGCAGCTCGTCGAGGAAGTCGCCTTTCGCAAGCTCGACCAGCGACTGGCGAATCTGCTGCTCGGCAAGGGACGGATGCTGAACGTCACCCACCAGCAGCTCGCCGACGAGCTGGGCAGTGTGCGCGAGATGGTCAGCCGCTTGCTGAAAGGCTTCGCCGAGCAGGGGCTGGTGCGTCTCGGCCGCGAACAGATCGAGATTCTCGACCCGGCCGGCTTACGCCGTATCGCCGGGTGAACCCTCTGTGACAATGGTTACTGAACGAAATCCTGCGCACATGTTCTAATTCATGTCGTTACAACCCCCTAGGAGGCACGAAGATGAAACAGAACGTTGGTGGTGTCGATCGTATCCTGCGCATCGTTGTCGGCTTGGCCCTGATCGTCTGGGCGCTGATGGGGGGTCCCGTTTGGGCCTGGATCGGCGTCGTGCCGCTGGCGACTGGATTGGTCGGCTTTTGTGCGCTCTATCCGCTGTTGGGCATCAGTACCTGCCCCACCGAGAAAAAATAATCTCCAGCCTCGGTTTCCCATCCTGCGACGGCGTGCCTGTGCACGCCGTTTTTTGTCCGTTTTTTCGGACTTTTCAGGCCATCAGGCGGGTAAAATCGAGGCATGCTCAAACAGCGCACCATCAAATCCATCGTCAAGACCACTGGTGTCGGTTTGCATTCCGGCGCCAAGGTCACGCTCGTGCTGCGTCCCGCTTTGCCTGGTACCGGCATCGTATTCCATCGCGTCGATCTGACTCCGGTCGTCGATATCAAGGCCAGTCCACTCGCGGTCGGCGATACCCGGCTGGCCTCGTGCTTGGAAAAGGAGGGTGCCAAACTGGGTACTGTCGAGCATCTGATGTCCGCGCTGGCGGGCTTAGGGATAGACAACCTGCATGTCGATGTCGATGGCGAGGAAATTCCGATCCTGGATGGTTCTGCCGCGCCTTTCGTGTTTCTGCTCCAGTCGGCCGGCATCGAGGAGCAGGACGCGGCCAAGCGCTTTCTGCGCATCAAGAAATCCGTCGAGGTGAAAGAGGGCGACAAATGGGCGCGTCTTTCGCCCTATGAAGGTTTCCGGCTCGAATTCTCGATCCGTTTCAATCACCCCGCCGTCGACAAATCCGGCACGCAAGTGGCGATCGATTTCGCCGACCAGTCCTACATCCGCAACATTGCCCGGGCGCGCACTTTCGGCTTCATGCAGGACATCGAGACCATGCAGGCCCAGGGCCTGGCCCTCGGCGGCAGTCTCGAGAACGCGATCGTGATGGACGAATACCGCGTGCTCAACCCGGACGGGCTGCGCGTGCCCGATGAGTTCGTGCGCCACAAGGTGCTGGATGCGATCGGCGATCTGTACCTGCTCGGTGCGCCGCTGCTGGCCGCCTTCAGCGCCCACAAATCGGGCCATGCGCTGAACAACCGCCTGCTGCGCGCCTTGCTGGCGGATGCCACGGCCTGGGAGTGGGTGACCTTCGAGCACGCCGCAATGACGCCGGCGCGCGTGGCGCGGCTGTATCCAGACGTGCAATTCGCATGAAGTTCTGGCTCTTTCCAATGGATTGAACCATGCTGTTCCTGCGCATCGTCGGCATCCTGGCAGCGATCGCCATCGGCGCAGGCATCCTGGCATTCCTGTTTACCGGCGAGAAACGCTATCTGCGTCTTGCCTGGCGGATCGCGAAATACGCGCTGGTCTTCGCCCTCGTGTTGTTCGCGCTACTGGCGTTTGAACGGCTGCTGGTCATCGTTTGAGGTCCTTCTCGCCAGCTTTTTTGCCTTCGGCGCTGGCGATCAGTCTGACGATGGCGGCGCGCAACGGCGAATCTTCGGGCAAGCCGGCAGCCAGCGATGTGAGTGAGCGCTTCGCCTGAACCCCCAGTTTCCTTGGAGAAACTTTTCTGGAAGGTAAGGAAATTCGCCCGCCGGGTTGCACCCGTACCTCGATTCCGCTAACCTCCTGCCCCTGTTGCACGAACCCTGCGGTGAGCCGTGGCGCCATTTGCCTGAGCTTGACCGCGACCGCGCCGCTGCCGGCGTGGATGATGACCTTGCCACGCTTCAGGTTGGCGATGCGCGCTGCGCTTGCCAAGTGGATTGGCAGCATCGCTTCGAGAAGCATCTGAAGCCGATGCAGACGTTGCGCCTGATCGGCCAGTCGGGCGAAGGTCTTACTGCTGGCCAGATGATCGGTCAGCGATCCACGTGGGCGAGCAGGCAGCATTTGGCGCGTGCGGGTTTCCTGGTGAAGCGTCGAGTCGGCGCATCTGGTTAGTCGGATCAATGAGGGAGTATACGCGTGCAGATAATTCTCGTCTCCGATCGCATGGCGACTGCCCGCAGCATCACGTTGACCGGGCGTCATCTGCTTCTAGCCGCAACTGCCTTGATCGTCATGGTCGTGACGCTCTCAGCGACGTTTTCCTTTCTGACCCTGCGCCATGCCGCCTCGATGCGTCTGTCATTCCTGGAAGAAACGCTGCGCAGCATCAGCCTCGAAGAGGCCGCGAAGACGCGCGACATGGTGCGCGAGAACCTTGTCAATATGGCCACCCGGCTGGGCCAGATGCAGGCGCAACTCCTGGAACTCGACTCCCTGGGCGAACGTCTGGCTGGACTCGCCGGCGTCAAGATCAAGGAACTCAAGCCGGTGCCGCTGGTCAGCGGCATAGCCCGTGGGGGGCCGCTGGTGGCGCCGGACAAGCTGGATGAACAAGCCTTGCAACGCGCCCTCGACGATCTGACGCGGCAGGTCGAGGCGAAGAGCGAGGTTTTGGCGAGCCTGGAAAACCGCATCCTCGAAGAGCGTCTCCGTAGCAGCCTGCTTTTCTCGGCAAATCCCGTGCCCGATGGTGTGCGTGCCTCGGGCTTCGGCTGGCGCACTGATCCCTTTACCGGTCAGATGGCGCTGCACGAAGGCATCGATTTTACCGCGCCGCCCGGCACCCCGATCCTGACCGCCGCCCCGGGTATCGTGCTGAGTGCCGAACGTCATCCGGAGTATGGCAATGTCGTGGAGATCGATCATGGGGACGAACTCGTCACCCGCTATGCCCATGCCGCCACCGTGCTTGTCAAACCCGGCGAATTTGTGCAGCGCGGCCAGCAGATCGCCACGGTTGGCTCGACTGGGCGCAGCACCGGTCCCCATCTGCATTTCGAGGTGCGCCTGAAAGGGGTAGCGCAGAACCCCGAACGTTTCCTCGGTAGAAGCGAAAGCAAGCTCGCGCGCCGCTGACGGCCGGAGCGCGCCAGCCCCCGCGTGGTAAGATTCCATACTTCGCTGCCGCAGCGCCTGGCGCACGGCGGCTTCCCGCATTTCAAGGCGCGATCCGATGATTTCCGGTTTTCTGAAAAAGATTTTCGGCAGCCGCAATGACAGGCTGCTGAAGCAGTATTCCGTCGTCGTCAAGGCCATCAATGCGCTGGAACCGCGCATGCAGGCGATGAGCGACGAGGAACTGGCCGCCCAGACCCCTGCCTTCAAAGCACGCCTGGCGAATGGCGAGACGCTCGAGAGCCTGTTGCCCGAAGCCTTCGCCGTGGTGCGCGAAGCGGCACGGCGCGTGCTTGGCATGCGGCACTTCGATGTGCAGCTGATCGGTGGCATGGTGCTTAACGACAACAAGATCGCCGAGATGCGCACCGGCGAGGGCAAGACCCTGGTGGCCACTTTGCCGGCCTATCTGAACGCACTGACCGGCAAGGGGGTGCACGTCGTCACTGTCAATGACTATCTGGCCAGCCGCGACGCGGCATGGATGGGCAAGGTCTATCACTTCCTTGGCCTGACGGTCGGCTGCAACCTGCCACAGATGAGCCACGCCGAGAAGCAGGCTGCCTATGCTGCCGACATCACCTATGGCACCAACAACGAATTCGGCTTCGACTACCTGCGCGACAACATGGTCTATGCCGCGAGTGACCGTGTGCAGCGTGGACTTCACTACGCGATCGTCGACGAGGTGGATTCGATCCTGATCGACGAGGCCAGGACGCCGTTGATCATCTCCGGCCAGGCCGAGCAGCATACCGATCTCTACATCAAAATGAACGCCGTGCCGCCGCTGCTGGACAAGGGGGTTGCGGCCCAGAGCCCCGAAGAAAAAGATACCGGCGACTTCATCGTCGATTTGAAGAACCACTCCGTGTTGCTCACCGAACAGGGGCACGAAAAGGCCGAACGCATCCTCGTCGAGCTCGGTCTGCTGCCGGAGGGCAGCAGTCTCTACGATCCGCACAACATCCTGCTGATTCATCACCTCTATGCCGCGCTACGCGCCCATCACCTGTTCCATCGCGATCAGCATTACGTGGTGCAGAACGGTGAGGTGATCATCGTCGATGAATTCACCGGCCGCCTGATGATCGGCCGGCGCTGGTCCGATGGCCTGCACCAGGCCGTCGAGGCGAAGGAAGGCGTGCCGATCCAGTCCGAGAACCAGACGCTGGCCTCGATCACCTTCCAGAACTATTTCCGCCTCTACGAGAAGCTCGCCGGCATGACCGGCACGGCGGATACGGAGGCTTATGAATTTCAGCAAATCTACGGCCTGGAGACGGTGGTCATCCCGACCAACAAACCGATGATCCGCAAAGATCTCAACGACCAGATCTATCGCACCGCAAATGAGAAATACCAGGCCATCCTGGCCGACATCCAGGACTGTCATCGTCGCGGCCAGCCCGTGCTGGTTGGCACCACCTCGATCGAGAATTCCGAGCTCCTCTCCAAGCTGCTTAGCAAGGCAGGCTTGCCCCATCAGGTGCTGAATGCCAAGCAGCATGCGCGCGAGGCCGAGATCGTCGCCCAGGCAGGGAGTCCCGGCATGATCACGATCGCCACCAACATGGCTGGTCGCGGCACCGACATCGTGCTCGGTGGCAATGTCGAAAAGCAGATCGAAATGATCCGTGCCGATGCCAAGCTTTCGCCCGAGGAGAAGGAAGCCAAGATCACCGCACTGCGGAACGAATGGCAGGCTTTGCACGACCAGGTGATCGCCGCCGGCGGATTGCATATCATCGGCTCCGAGCGACACGAATCGCGCCGTATTGACAACCAGTTGCGTGGTCGCGCCGGGCGGCAGGGCGATCCCGGTTCGTCACGCTTTTATCTGTCCCTCGAAGACCCGCTGCTGAAGATCTTCGCCGGCGACCGCCTGAATGCCATCATGGTGCGGCTGAAGATTCCCGAGGGCGAGCCGATCGAACACCCGCTGGTGACGCGCTCGATCGAATCGGCGCAACGCAAGGTGGAACAACGCAATTTCGACATCCGCAAGCAGCTGCTCGAGTATGACGACGTCGCCAATGATCAGCGCAAGGTGATCTACCAGCAGCGCAACGAACTACTCGATGCTCACGACATCTCCGATACCATCAGTGCGATGCGCCAGGGCGTGATTCACGACCTGTTCCGGGAGTTCGTGCCGGCCGACAGCGTCGAAGAGCAATGGAACCTTCCCGGCTTGGAGACGGCGCTGGCGGGCGAGTTGGCCCTCAAGCTGCCAATCGTCCAGTGGGTCAAGGACGAGCCGAAACTCGGCGACGACGATTTGCTCCAGCGCATCCTCGCTGCCGCCGATGCCGCCTATGCGGAGAAAGTGGCCAAGGTCGATCTCGCCGCCTGGCAAAGTTTCGAGCGCAGCGTGATGCTGCAGAGTCTCGACAACCATTGGCGCGAGCACCTGGCCGCGCTCGATCATTTGCGCCAGGGCATCCATCTGCGCGGCTATGCGCAGAAGAATCCGAAACAGGAATACAAGCGCGAGGCCTTCGAACTGTTCGAGGCCTTGTTGACCACGGTGCGCAACGAGGTCACCCGCCTGTTGATGACGGTCGAGATACGCAGCGAGACACAGATGCAGGAGGCCGAGCAGGCGCATCCACAGGTCGACAACGTGCAATACCATCATGCCGACTATGACGAAGCGCTGGCCAGCGCCGCTAAGGGTGAAAAGAAACCGCTGCCGCAGGAGCGCACGATGCCCAAGATTGGCAGGAACGATCCCTGTCCCTGCGGTTCCGGCAAGAAATACAAGCACTGCCACGGCAAACTGAGCTGAATCGTGAACTACGCGCTCTGTCCGATCCAGGAGAAGGATGGTAGCGTCGTCATCCTCGATCAGACGCGCTTGCCGCAGGAGACGGTCTTCGTGCGGCTTAAGGATCTGGCCGGCGCGGCGCATGCGATCCGCGCGATGCAGGTGCGCGGCGCACCGCTGATCGGTGCCACGGCGGCCTATGGAGTCGCGCTCGGCCTCGCCGAAAGCAAACCGCTCGACGAGATCCTTGCCACACTGGCGGCGACACGGCCAACCGCCGTGAATCTGCACTGGGCGCTGCAGCGGATGAAAAAGGCTGTGGCCGCAGGCCGTGATGCCTGGGAGGAGGCACGCGCGATTGCCCGCGAAGATGCCGAGGCGAATGCCGCGATCGGCCGCCACGGTTTGCCGATCCTTGAAGCCATTGCGCAGCGCAAAGGGCGGGTGGCGGTGATGACGCACTGCAATGCCGGCTGGCTCGCCACCGTCGCCCATGGCACGGCGCTGGCACCTGTCTATGCCGCTCATGCGGCAGGCATCGACGTGCATGTCTGGGTGTCGGAAACGCGGCCCCGCAACCAGGGGCGGCTCACCGCCTGGGAACTTGCCCAAGCCAGGGTGGCGCACACCTTCATCGCCGACAATGCTGCCGGCCTGTTGATGATGCAGGGCAGGGTGGATGTCGTGATCGTCGGCGCCGACCGCATCGCCGTCAATGGCGACACGGCGAACAAGATCGGCACCTATCTGAAGGCGCTCGCGGCGCAGGCTCACCAGGTGCCGTTCTATGTCGCTGCGCCATTGTCGACGGTCGACTTCGCCTGTCCGACTGGGGCGGGGATTCCGATCGAGGAGCGTGCCGCCGAGGAGTTCGGCGCGCTGCACACACCGGTCGCCAATCCTGCCTTCGACATCACGCCGGCGGCGTTGATCACGGAATTCATCACCGAGCAGGGCCGGATCGGGCCTGCCGAGCTCACGCGGCTGGCCCCATGAGCGATCTGGCTGCCACAGTGCTGGCCACCGCCCGGGCGATGAATGCTTCCGGGATCAATCGCGGCGCGGCCGGCAATGTCAGCGTGCGCTGTGAAGAGGGGTTCCTGATCACGCCGACCGGCATGGCTTATGACACCTGCGAGCCGGCGGACATCGTCAAGGTCTCCTTGACGGGCGAGGCGCAAGGCCGGCGCAAGCCTTCGTCAGAATGGCGTTTCCATCGTGACATCTATGCCGCGCGCGCTGAGGCGGGTGCGATCTTGCATGCCCACTCGCCGTTTGCCACCGCGCTCGCCTGTCAGGAGCTCGAGATTCCACCTTTCCATTACATGATCGCACGCTTCGGCGGAGATACGGTGCGTTGTGCCACTTATGCCACCTTCGGCACGCAGGCACTTTCCGATGCGATTCTCGCCGCGTTGGCAGGCCGCCGCGCCTGTCTGATGGCGCATCATGGCATGGTAGTGTTCGGCAGCGATCTGGCCGAGACGCTCGCGCTCGCCATCGAATTAGAAACGCTGTGCGAACAGTACTGGCGCGTGCTGCAACTGGGTACGCCGAAGCTCCTGCCTGCCGAGGAAATGGCGCGCGTAATCGAAAAGTTCAAGGATTACGGCAAGCAGTCCTGAACTTCGTCAGGCTGGCCGGGAAAATCCCTTACTCGTAGCGCACATCGAGGATTTCGTATTCCCGCAATCCTCCTGGCGTGCGCACCTCGACGACATCGCCGGCGAACTTGCCGATCAGCGCGCGCCCAACTGGCGAATTGAGCGAGATCTTGTTCCGCTTCAGATCCGCCTCGTCGTCTCCGACGATCTGGTAGGTGACCGTCTGCCCAGCCTCAATGTCTTCGATTTCGACGGTGGCGCCGAACACCACACGACCGTCGGCATCGAGTGCTTTCGGGTCGATGATCTGCGCATTGGCGAGTTTGGCTTCGATCTCGGCGATGCGGCCCTCGATGAATCCCTGACGCTCTTTGGCGGCGTCGTATTCGGCGTTTTCCGACAGATCGCCGTGCGAGCGCGCCTCGGCGATCGCGGCGATCACCGCCGGACGTTCGACAGTTTTCAGACGGTGCAGCTCTTCCTTGAGCTGTTTAGCGCCATTCAGAGTAAGAGGAATCTTGTTCATGGCTGCATCTCGGCGTGGAGGTGTTGCAGCGCGTAGGTTTCTAGGCCGGAGTGCTGCATGCCGATGCAGGCGGCACGCGCGCCTTCGATGGTGGTAAACAGCGTCACTTTCTGGGCCAGTGCCGAGGTGCGGATCGAACGGGAAGCTGCGATCGCTAGTCGCTTTTCATCCACTGTGTTGATGACCAACGCGATTTCTTCGTTTTTGATCATATCGACGATGTGCGGGCGACCTTCGCTGACTTTGTTGACGGTAATCACTGGAATGCCGGCCGCCTCGATGGCTTGTGCAGTGCCACGCGTCGCCAAGAGCGTGAACCCCAGCCTGGTGAGGAGACGCGCGACTTCGATGGCCTTGCCTTTGTCGGCATCCTTTACCGTGATCAAGGCCTTGCCGCTGGAGGGCAGACGGGCGTTGGCTGCGATCTGCGATTTTACGAAAGCTTCGCCGAAACTTCTGCCGATGCCCATCACTTCCCCTGTCGACTTCATCTCCGGTCCAAGCAGCGTATCGACGCCGGGGAACTTATTGAATGGGAAGACGGCTTCCTTGACCGAGAAATAAGATGGGATCACCTCGCGGGTTACCCCTTGTTCGGTCAGCGACTTGCCGGCCATGCAGCGCGCGGCGATCTTGGCGAGCGGCAGTCCGGTGGCCTTGGAGACGAAGGGGACGGTACGTGAAGCACGGGGGTTCACTTCCAGCACGTAAATCGTCGACCCGCCCTGGCCCGCGGCATTTTGCTGGATGGCGAACTGCACGTTCATCAGGCCGACGACGTTCAATGCCTTGGCCATCATGGCCGTCTGGCGGCGCAATTCGTCCTGCACCTCTTGGGTCAGCGAGAAAGGCGGGAGAGAACAGGCGGAATCGCCAGAGTGCACACCGGCCTGCTCGATGTGTTCCATGATGCCGCCGATCAACACCTGTTCGCCATCGCACAGCGCATCGACATCCACTTCGGTGGCGTCATTCAGGAAGCGGTCGAGCAGCACCGGTGAGTCGTTCGAGACCTTGACCGCCTCTCGCATGTAGCGCTCGAGATCCTTTTCTTCATGCACGATTTCCATCGCGCGGCCGCCGAGCACGTAGGAGGGACGCACGACGAGCGGATAGCCGATTTCGCGCGCCAAGCGCAGCGCTTCCTCTTCGGTGCGTGCCGTGCGGTTGGGCGGTTGCTTGAGGCCGAGGTCGTTGAGCAGTTTCTGGAAACGCTCGCGGTCTTCCGCGGCGTCGATCGATTGCGGCGATGTGCCGATGATCGGTACCCCAGCGGCCTCCAGATCCAGAGCAAGCTTGAGCGGCGTCTGGCCGCCGAACTGCACGATCACCCCAGCCGGTTTTTCGACGTGCACGATCTCCAGCACATCTTCGAGCGTCAGCGGTTCGAAGTAGAGACGATCCGAGGTGTCGTAATCGGTCGACACCGTTTCCGGGTTGCAGTTGACCATGATCGTCTCATAGCCATCCTCGCGCATCGCCTGGGCGGCATGCACACAGCAGTAATCGAATTCGATGCCCTGGCCGATGCGGTTCGGACCGCCGCCCAAGACCATGATCTTCTTGCGTTGCGAAGGGCGCGCCTCGCATTCTTCCTCATAAGTCGAATACAGGTAGGCGGTGGCCGTGGCGAACTCTGCGGCACAAGTGTCGACACGTTTATAGACCGGACGGATGCCCAGCGCATGGCGCCGGGCGCGCACTGCGTGCTCGTCGGTTTTCAGCAGATAGGCCAGACGCCGGTCGGAAAAGCCCTTGCGTTTGAGCTCCCTGAGTTCTGCGGCGCTGAGACTTTCTAGCGTGCGCTGCTCGATCGCCAGTTCGATGTCGACCAGCTCCTTGATTTGGGCGAGGAACCACGGATCGATCTTGGTGAGCTGATGCACCTTTTCCAGCGACATGCCAACGCCAAAAGCATCGGCGACATACCAGATGCGTTCCGCGGAGGGACGCGCCAGCTGTTCGTCGATGGTGTCCGGATCGATGCTCTTCAGGTTGAAGCCATCGACGCCGACTTCGAGACCCCTGAGCGCCTTTTGCAGCGATTCCTGGAAGGTGCGGCCGATCGCCATCACCTCGCCGACCGATTTCATCTGCGTGGTCAGTGTCGGGTCCGCCTGCGGGAACTTCTCGAAGGCGAAGCGTGGCACCTTGGTGACGACGTAGTCGATCGTCGGTTCGAACGAGGCAGGGGTGGCGCCACCGGTGATCTCGTTCTTCAGTTCGTCGAGCGTGTAGCCTACGGCCAGTTTCGCGGCGACCTTGGCGATCGGAAAACCGGTGGCCTTCGAGGCGAGCGCCGAAGAGCGCGATACACGCGGATTCATCTCGATGACGATCATGCGCCCGTCTTTCGGATTGATCGCGAACTGCACGTTCGAACCGCCGGTATCGACGCCGATTTCACGCAGCACCGCGATCGAGGCGTCGCGCATAATCTGGTATTCCTTGTCGGTGAGCGTCTGGGCCGGGGCGACGGTGATCGAGTCGCCGGTATGCACACCCATCGGGTCGAGGTTCTCGATCGAACAGACGATGATGCAGTTGTCGTTCTTGTCGCGCACCACCTCCATTTCGAATTCTTTCCAGCCCAGCAGCGATTCCTCGATCAACAGTTCGTGAGTCGGGCTGGCCTCGAGACCGCGCTTGCAGATCTCGAGGAATTCTTCCTGGTTGTAAGCGATGCCACCGCCGCTGCCGCCGAGCGTGAAAGAGGGGCGGATGATGACCGGGAAGCCAATCGCTCCTTGCACCTGTTGCGCTTCCTCGAGACTATGGGCGATACCGGAACGGGCGGAACCCAGCCCGATTTTGGTCATCGCCTGCTTGAATTTTTCGCGGTCCTCGGCCTTGTCGATCGCTTCGCGGCTGGCGCCGATCAATTCGACGCCGTATTTTTCCAGCACGCCGTGGCGGGCGAGGTCAAGCGCGCAGTTCAGTGCCGTCTGTCCGCCCATCGTCGGCAACAGGGCATCCGGGCGCTCCTTGGCGATGATGTTTTCCAGCACCTGCCAGGTGATCGGCTCGATGTAGGTCACGTCTGCCAATTCTGGGTCGGTCATGATCGTCGCCGGATTGGAATTGACGAGAATGACCTTGTAGCCTTCCTGCTTCAAGGCCTTACAGGCCTGGGCGCCGGAATAGTCGAATTCGCAGGCCTGGCCAATGATGATCGGGCCGGCGCCGATGATCAGGATGGAGTGGATGTCAGTTCTTTTTGGCATCTTTCATCATCCCGATGAAACGATCGAACAGATAGGCGACGTCATGGGGGCCGGGGCTCGCCTCGGGGTGACCCTGGAAACACAACGCCGGACGGTCATTCCAGGCCATGCCTTGCAAGGAGCCATCGAACAGCGAGACATGGGTGACGCGCACATTGGCAGGCAGGGTGGCAGGATCGACCGCGAAGCCGTGGTTCTGACTGGTGATCAGCACCTGGCCGGTATCGAGGTCCTTGACCGGATGGTTCGCGCCATGATGGCCGAATTTCATTTTCAGCGTCCTGGCGCCGGCAGCCAGGCCCATCAGCTGATGGCCGAGACAAATGCCAAAGGCGGGAAGCTTCTCGTCGAGCAGCTCGCGGATTGCGGCAATCGCATAGTCGCAGGGTTCCGGATCGCCGGGACCGTTCGAGAATAACACCCCATCCGGATTCATCGCCAGCACATCACGCGCCGGCGTTTGCGCCGGCACCACGGTGAGTCGGCAGCCGCGGCTGGCGAGCATGCGCAGGATGTTGCGTTTGACACCGAAATCGTAGGCGACGACATGAAATTTGTCTTGTGCGGGTGCCGTATAGCCAACGCCGAGTTTCCATTCCCCCTCGGACCACGGATAAGGTTGGCGGGTCGATACAACCTTCGCGAGGTCCATGCCCGCCAGCCCAGGGAAAGCGCGTGCCTTCTCGATCGCCTCGTCGGCGTCGAGGCTACCGCCGCACATCAGACAGCCTGCCTGCGCGCCTTTCTCGCGCAGGATGCGGGTGAGCTTACGGGTGTCGATGTCGGCGATGGCGACGACGTTTTCATTCTGCAGATAGGCGCTGAGCGTTTGTTCGGAGCGGAAATTCGAGGGGAGCGGCGGCAGGTTGCGAATCACCAGGCCGGCGGCATAGATGCGGCCGGATTCAACGTCTTCGCGATTGATGCCGGTGTTGCCGATGTGCGGGTAGGTGAGGGTGACGATCTGGCGCGTGTAGGAGGGATCGGTGAGAATCTCCTGATAGCCAGTCATCGCGGTATTGAAGACCACTTCACCGACGCTGCTGCCTTCGGCGCCGATGCCCTTGCCCCGAAATACCGTCCCGTCGGCGAGTGCGAGCAATGCAGGCGGGAATGAAGTCAAAATCGGGCTCCTGGGTGACTGATGCGGCGCAACAACCCTGCAAAACCAGGGCGTTGGCAAAACTGCGCCATTTTAGCCGAAGTTGCCGGTTCGCGCTGCCTCGGCGCGAGGGTGGTCCTATTTCAGGCCCAGGACATCCTGCATGTCGAAAAGACCATTGCGCTTGTCGCGCAGGAAACGCGCGGCGCGTAAAGCGCCGAGCGCATAGGACATGCGGCTTGCCGATTTGTGGGTGATCTCAATGCGCTCGCCGGTGCCGGCGAACAGCACCGTGTGATCGCCGACGATGTCGCCACCGCGTATGGTCGCAAAGCCGATCTGAGTGGCCGGCCGCTCGCCAGTATGCCCTTCGCGGCCGTAGACCGCGCATTCCTTCAAATCCCGCCCGAGGGCGGCAGCGACGATTTCGCCCATCCGCAACGCGGTGCCGGAAGGGGCGTCGACTTTATGGCGGTGGTGGGCCTCGATGATCTCGACGTCGAAACCTTCGTTCAGGATGCGCGCCGCGACGTCGAGCAGTTTGAACACCGCATTGACGCCCACCGCCATGTTGGGTGACAGCACGATCGGAATCTCTTTCGACGCGGTGATGATGCGTGCTTTCTGGTCCGGTGTGAAACCGGTGGTGCCGATCACCATATGTACGCCACGCCGCCGGCAGATCTCCAGATGCCTCAGGGTGCCTTCCGGGCGGGTGAAGTCGATCAGGCAGTCGGCCCCGACAAGCGCCACCTCGGGGTCGTCATCGATGTCGAACGCAGCGGCGAGAATGGCATCTGGCGCGTTCCCGACGGCCTCGATCAGCATTTTGCCCATGCGGCCTTTCGCGCCGGCGATCGCGTAACGAATCTTCTCCATGATCAATCCTTCTTCTCGGCTGCCGCAGGCACTTCGAGGATGTGCGCGCCGGTAGCGGCCGTCGATGTTTCCGTTGCCCCTCCTTCGCCGGCGGCGACCACATCTCCGCCGACACGCACCAGCTTGTCGTCTTCGAAAAATACGGACAGGCGGCGCTGTTGTGGCTCGCCACGACCCGGCTGGAAGCGATAGACGTAGTCCCAACGGTTGGCGTGGAACACGTCGCTCACCAATGGCGTGCCGAGCAGGAAGCGCACCTGCTCACGGGTCATGCCGGGTTTGAGCTTCGCCACCATCTCCTGCGTGACGAAATTGCCCTGACGCACATCGATGCGGTAGGGCGACAGGCGCGAGGTGATGTCCGGCGCGTTGGCACAGGAGGCGAGCAGCAGGGTGGGCAGGAACAGGAGCGAAAGACGCGACAGCATGGGAAAATGTATGCAAACGGGCCAAAGCTATATCATACGACCATCCACCCGATCGCGAATCGACCCTCCATGACCGACCGCGCAGAACTGCAAAACATCGGCCTCAAAGCAACCGTGCCACGCATGACGATCCTCGATCTGTTCCGCAGGTCGACCGAGCGCCATCTTTCCGCTGAAGACGTCTATCGGCTGTTGCTGGCCGAAAAGGTCGATATCGGGCTGGCCACCGTGTATCGTGTGCTGACCCAGTTCGAGCAGGCGGGGCTGCTCGAACGGCATCATTTCGAATCCGGCAAGTCGGTGTTCGAACTCAAGGATGGTAAGCACCACGATCATCTGGTCTGCCGCCAATGCGGCCATGTCGAGGAGTTCATCGATCCGGAAATCGAGCGCCGACAGAACAAGGTGGCCAAGGAGCGTGGCTTCCGCATCGTCGAACACGCGCTTTACCTCTATTGTGATTGTCTCAGGGAAGACTGTCCTTATCGGCCCGGGAAGAAACCCTGAAAACCGGCGTGCGACCCTTCCCGTGACAATGGGGCACACCCGTTGCGGTGCAGGCCGGCACGGGCGAAGCAAAGGTCAAGCGCAGCGGCGGCAACCAAACAGAGGCAAGGGGCGGCTTCCCGGCCTGCGCAACGCCAGTCCGGAGGCATGCAAGGAGCATCGCTGAAAGGGATCAGAACCAGAACTCCGGATAGCGTCGTGAGCGCGGCAGATTGTTGAATACCAGGCCGACGGCGAGCAGGATCAGCGCTCCAAGAGTGACCGGGATGAAGACGTAGGAGAAACCCAGCGCATGGATCTGCGCCCCGCCGATGACGGCAGTCAGGGCTGTCGCACCGCCCGGGGGATGCAGGGTGCGCGTCAGGTGCATTACTGCGAGCGCCGTCGCTACCGACAACGCCTCTGCCAGACCCGGCGCAGACAGACCCGGCAGTGCAGCACAGAGCTTCCAGGACAAGACGCCCATCAGCGCCGAGAAGGCGTGGCCACCGAGCAGATTGCGCGGCTGGGCCAGCTGACTGCGGGGGGCGCCAAACAACAGTACCGCGGATGCTCCGAAGGGGGCGATCAACAGTGTCAGCCCATGCGGGATCAAGAAACGTTGGCCCAGCCAGGCCAACAGGCCGATGGCCAACAATGCACCGAGCCATGACCAGAATATTTCCTCGCCATCGATACGCGGCGGTGCGCCCGTCTTCACTCCACGCCATTTGTGCCAGTAACCGCGCCTGCCCACCGGCCCGGTGCGCTCAGCCACGGTGCTGCCTACCCGGGTCCGCGCATGTTGCCAGGCGAGTTGATAGATGGTGCGGAAATCCTCGGTGCTGATATCGATGTAGCCCGGGACATGCCGCATCGCATCGAGGATGTCGGCGTCGGTCAGTTCCGGTGCGTCTGCGCCTGCGCTCGGCAAGGCAGCGCTGTCTTCAGGGCATGATCTCGACATATTCGTAGACCTCGTTGTCGACGAGCCGTTTCCTCACCGGCAGGGGCAGGCGTGCGAACCAGCCGTGCGGATCGTGCCGGTCGATCTCACGACCCATGAAGCGGATCAGTTCGCAGATCGGCTCGACGACGTTCTGGCGGTAGCGCCCGTCTTTCTTCACGTAACCGAGCCAGAGGTTCTTCATGCAGTTGCGCCGACACCAGGGAAAGGCTTCGCAAGTCTCGCACGGCATCTCGGCGGTTGGCTGCAGCGGGCTTTTTTTCAGCCAGTTGCCTTGGATCTCGCCCATTTGCATCTCGTGGGCATACATCATGTCCGGGCAGGGGTAGATCTGGCCGTTGGGCATCACGTTGATCAAATGCGACGAGACGCGGCACTGGGTGAGCCCGCCATAGAGCTCGACGCCGCGGTTGGGCAGCAATTTGTTTCTGACGATGCCCATGATCGGGATGAACGGATACAGCGTGTCGCTACTGGCGAAGAACTTGTCGATCAGCTTCACCAGTACGGCCTTGCGTTTGTCGACCGAATCGCCGAAATACATCTCGTCGGCGACGAACTGCCAATAGACGTAGTCGATCGCTTCGATCGTGGTGGCCAGTTCGTCGAGTTCCTCGAAGGTGGTGTCAGGGTTGCCCCAGGTGACACGCGCGGTGATCGTGCCGCCGACCTTGTCGTGCACCTTGTGCAGGTTGGTGATCACCTGGCGCCAGATGCCGCGGCCCCGATAGCCGTCGGTAATCGTTTCGCCACCGTCGATCGAGACGAGGATGTTCGAAAGCTTCGCCAGCACCCAGTCCGGCAGGTCGTCGAGCAACGTGCCGTTGGTCTGCAATTGATAGCGGAATTCTGGGAAGCGCCGCATTACGTCTTCCATCATGCGGCGGTTCAGGGTCGGCTCACCACCATAGAAGGTGACGTAGATTTCCTTGCCTTGCAGATGGGTATCGATGAAACGGGCGAGCTGGTCGATGTCGTACTCGATTTCGGTCTGCGAGCCGAGCACGTCGCCGACGCCGAGCGAACAATAGCTGCATTTGAGGTTGCACTTCAGCGTGGTGAGCAATTGCAGCTCGACGCGGCCGCCAAGAATGGGATCGGGGTCGGAGGCTGGCACGACGGCCGGGGTGGATTCGAGGGTGTGCGTAGTCATAGAAGGCTCCTTCCAATAAGACGACAATCCGGCATAAGTCGCCGGCAGCAGATTTCAGGATGGAAGGAACATCGCTGGTGGAGCGGTTTGCGGCACCGCCATGACGCCGAAGCGCAGCCAGCCGGTGGCAGCTTCGGGGACGATGCCCGAAGCGGAACGGGATATGCGCAGCCTGGCGTTCATGGTGTGGAGTTTACCCTCAGTGCGCCCGGCCATCGATGGGCGGCGCGGGGAGAAAAGGCAAATAACGCTCAACCAGAGCCAAAGAGAATCTCGGAGACATGCCATCGCAGCGGAGACGGGACGAAACTCGGCGCTGATGGCATGGCACTAGAGAACATAAGCTCCCATCCCAGCGGAAAGATCGCGCCACAAGACAGGCAAACAGAAAGAAGAGACGAAAGCCGACGTTCCAGAAAGAACGATGGAGAATCTCACGCATTCCCCGTCAATTGGGCATAAAGCAGCGGCAGCCGGTCGGGCAGGTCTTCGGGCTTCCTGACGACCGTGTAGCCAGCCGGTCCAAAGAGGTGTGGCAGATAGCCGGCGCCTTCGCGGTCGATCGTGACACAGAAGGGCTTGATGCCCTCCTCGCGCGCTTCGATGAGCGCCTTGCGCGTGTCCTCGATACCGTAACGGCCTTCGTAGAGATCGATGTCGTGCGGCTTGCCGTCGGAGAGGATCAAGAGCAGACGACGGTTGGCCGGCTGCTGGTTGAGGAGCTGGGTGCTGCGGCGCACTGCCGCGCCCATGCGAGTGTAGTAACCGGGTTTCAATGCGGCGATGCGCCCGCGCGCCACCGCATCGAGTGGCCGGTCGAAGGGCTTGATCTCATGGAAGCGCACGAAGCTCCTTTTCAGCGACGAGAAGCCGTAAAAGGCGAAGGCATCGCCGGTCGCCGACAGTGCCTCGCCGAACAGCATCAGGCTGTCGCGGATCACGTCGATCACCTTTTGTGCGTCATTGGCATAGGCGTCGGTAGACAGCGACAGATCGGCGAGCACCAGACAGGCGAGGTCGCGTTCAGTCGGACGATGGTTCAGGTAGGCGCCCGCCCCGGAAAAATGAAAGCCCGCCAGGCGATCGGCGGCGATGCGCACACAGGCGTCGATGTCGATCTCCGCGCCTTCCGGCTGGGCCTTTTGCCAGCGCCGCACCGGCGCCAGCGCGGCGAACTGATTCTCGAGCTTCCTGGCGTGTCGCCGCAGGTGTTCGGGCAGCGGCTGCGGCGTACTCTCGCGTGCCACCATCGTCTGCAGGCGGCAGAAGTTGGGTTTCATCACGCGGCGCTTCCAATCCCACTCGGGCAGCGGAATGCCCGGCCCGAGCGGCAGATCGTCCTCGGCCGCCGCCGGCAGGTCGAGATCGAAGCGCACCTTCGAGGCGACGCGCTGCTCGCCCTCCGCCAGCGTGAGCTTGTCGAGCGTCTCGGCGGCGCGGCCGGCATCAGGGTTTTCGTCTTCGTCGAGCGCCCGGTTGACGCGCAGATACTCGGCCCAAGAGAGCAAGCTTTCGGCGCGAAACAACAGGATCAGCGGCGACTCGTTCTCGGGCATCTCGCCACGCTCGGCCTGGTAGCGCTTGTTCTCGACCTGCTGCTCCTTCGGCTGTTCCGCGTCTTCGGTTTCGTGCGCGGTAGGGCTCCCCCTGCGTCGCTTCATCTCAGCCGGGGGTGCAGGGTAGAGCCATAGCGGCACCGGCTGCAGCGCTTTTGCCTTTGCACGCCGCAAAGGGGGCAGTTCTGTGACACTTCCCGGACCGATGAGCGCCTGCCGCACTGCCCGTTCCTGCGCCGCTTCATCGGGCGGCATCTTTTCCGGGGCGATCCGTTCCGCCAGATGGGCCTCGACGAGCCGCTGGTAGCGCATCTTCAGGCCGGGATAGCGTTGCAAGGTGGCCCAGACCGCAAACTGGTTCTGCACGATCCATTCATGCGCGAATCGCTCCAGCGCCGGGCCGCTGCTTCCCGCCAGCGCCACGAGCCAGACGTAGAGGTCGCGGTTCAAACTCGGCGTTGGCAGGACGGCAAGTCGCGGGGGCAGGCGCAGGGTTTCGTGATCGAGGGCGGCATGGGCAGCACGATCGTGGATGCCAGCGATGCGCTGCAAAAACCGCCGCCGTGCGCCATGCGCCTGATCCGCCGCCGCGGCGATGCGCAAGCCCGGATCGCCACCGAGCGCACGGAAAATCACGCCGAGCGTTTTTTCGAGATCTTTCAGTTCGACGGCCGCGGCCGGATAGTCGCGCCGCGCCACCTCCCTGATCCAGCGATCCCAGAGGCTGCCGATCCATTCTTCCATCTAGATACCTTCGCAGCGCGGACCGATCCACGGATAGACGTAAGTTTTTCCAGCCAGCGCTTTCGCCAGTCCGAGCATCCCGAGCAGGATCAACGTGGAATGCACGCAGGTGAAGTAGAGAATCACGGCTACCCAGGTCCATTCCCAATCCCAGCCGAGGAAGAACAGGAACAAGGCGCAAATGATGACGATCAGCGCACCGCCCCAGAGACTGACGAAGAAAGTCTGGTCGAGATGACAGCGCGCCAGCGGCGAGGCATCGTTCCTGTGTTTGATCCACAACCAGGCAAGCGCGAGAAAGGCCAGTCCCGGTGCCAACATCAGGTTGACGAGAAACAGCGACTCGGCCGTGATCGCCAGTCCTTGCCCAGGAACTTTGCGCTCGACATTCATTTCCCGAAGGTAGCAAGCACGACTTCTTCGAGCGCCGCGGCCACTTCCCGATCGTCGGTGAGCGCCTCGACGATCGCTGCGCGACAGGCATCGGTCGGTGCCATGCCGTCGCGGATCAGGATCGCCGCGTAAACCAGCAGCCGCGTGCTGGCCACCTCTTCGAGATCGACGTCCTTGAGCGCGCGCAAGGAACGGCCGATGGAGACAAGCCGCTTCGCCGTCATCGCATCGCAGCCGGTCTCGCCGACGAGGATCGCCTCCTCGCGCGCCGCATCGGGAAAATCGAAGCGCAATGCGACGAAGCGCTGGCGCGTCGAGGGTTTCATGCCTTTCAGGAAGTTCTGGTAGCCCGGGTTGTAGGAGACCACGAGCATGAAGTTGTCTGGTGCGTGCAGTACTTCGCCGGTGCGGTCGATCGGCAGCACCCGGCGATGGTCGGCGAGCGGATGGATCACCACGGTGGTGTCCTTGCGCGCTTCGACCACTTCGTCGAGGTAGCAGATGCCACCTTCGCGCACTGCCCGCGTCAGCGGGCCGTCCGACCAGTAGGTCGCGCCATCGGTGATCAGATGGCGGCCGACCAGGTCGGCAGCGGTCAGATCGTCGTGACAGGCGACCGTGTAGAGCGGCAGGCCCAGCCTTGCCGCCATGTAGGCGACGAAGCGTGTCTTGCCCACGCCGGTCGGGCCCTTGATCAACACCGGGAGGCGGTTGCGATGGGCGTGCTCGAATAGCTCGATCTCGTTGCCGGCGGGTTCGTAGAAAGGTAATGCGGTCATGATGGTGCGCAAACGGGCGCAGGATGGAGTGATGCTACTTTACGGTCGGCAGCGACATGCGTCCTTGACGCTCATCAAAGCCTGGCCGTGAGATCGACCGAAGCAGTGGGTACACTGGTTGGGTGAGGTTTCTGGCCGCTGAGCGGAGAAGCGCCGGCTGATTCCGCGCTCAGCGTCGTTCGCGGACAACGAATGGTTCGATCAGCGCCTCCTCGGCCGATGTCGGGTGGTGGACAGAGTGGCTGAAGTCGGCATTCCAGACATCGGCATTGGTGAAGTTCGCGCCGGCGAGATCCGCATTGAGGAAACGCGCGTGGCGCAATGTCGCACCAAGCAGTCGGGTGCCGACGAGTTTTGCTTTACTGAAGTCGACGCAGATTGGCATTGGAGAACTCGGCAAAGCTGAAATTGGCCCATTTGGCGCTGGCACCGGACAGGTCGGCTCCGCTGAGCTTGGTCTTCCTCAGATCGGCGTTGTCGAGCTTGGCGCCGACAAGGCGCACCACGGAAAGATCGAGACCGCTCAGTCTGTGCTGCGTGAAATCGCAGTGCGACAGGTCAGTGCGCGCGGCGGGCCTCAGGCAATTGCCGCGCGGCAGATCGGCGCAAGCGATGCACGGGAAAAAGAGTGCGCCGGCCAGGGTTGCCATGAGCTTCTTCATCATCGCCGAGTTTCTACGGGGGGTAAGCGGCAGGTCGATTGTATCGCCCGATGCCTCGATTCACGGACGGTTCGCATGCCACGTTTATTTCAGGCTGGTCAGGCTTTTCAATACGTCACTCCAGCCGTGGCTGAGGATCACCAGCAGTGGCACGACAGTGACGAAGCCATGCAGGATGCGGCGAATGCGTGGATGGGCGGGGGTGATCTCCATGTAGTGATCGATCACCAGTCGTCCCTTGAAAGCGATCAGGGCGGCGACGAAAAGTGTCAACGGCCAGCCGGGCTGGCCGGTCTCGGCGAACCATGCGCCCAGGCCAGTCAGGCCAATCAGCATCAGCCAGGTGCGCTCTGCGGTGTGTTTCATCGCAACACGTAGAAGAAGGGAAAGATGATCAGCCACAGCACGTCAGTGGTGTGCCAGTACATTGCGGCGGCTTCGAGACCGCTATGATCACGCGCCGAGTAGACGCCGAGCAGGGTGCGTACCGCAACCCAGCCCAGACCGAGCAGCCCCCAGCTGACATGCACCAGGTGATTCAGCGTCAGATAGTAATAGACGATGTAGAAGATGCCGGCGGCGCCATCGATGCCATGGGCGACGTTCCAACGGATCTCGAAGAACTTGATGACCGGGTAACCGAGCCCGAGCAGGAAGGCGGCCGCTACCCAGCCAAAAGCTGCGCGCCGACGGTCGTTGCGGATGGTTGCGACGGCCTTGACCATGCAGTAGCCGCTGCTGAGCAGCAGCAGTGTGATCGCGACACCGGCAATGGTGGCGAGCTGGTCCGGGCCTTTCTCGAAAGCCGCCCCGTGATGTGCCTTGGCGATGAAATAGACGCAGAACAGCAGCAGGAACTCGACCAGCACGCAGAAGATGCCGACCCAGATGCCGCGGTTGCCCGGCACCGTTTCGCCAGCAAAATCCGGCGCTGGTATTGCGGCTCGAGCGGGCGTGTTCATTCGTCCTGCAGGTGGGTGATGTAGGCCATGACGTCCTGGAGGTCTTTTTCGGTCAGGCGATTGAGCACCCCCGGCTTGGCCGGTGCTGCTTTGCGCTTGTCATCCTCGTCTTCGTCGTCGTCGTCGGCCACCATGTCATGTGGCCGCTCGCCTTTGATGAAGGCAGAGATCTGTTTCTGCAGATAATTCGTGTATTGCCCGACCAGCATCGGGAAGCGTCCCTTGCCGCGACCATTGACGCCGTGACAATACGCGCATTCCTCCTGATAGAGCTTTTTGCCGTTCGCGAGATCGCCTTCCAGCTTCGGGATGATCATCACTTTCTCCATCGCCAGCAGGCGGGTCAAAGCGTCGTCGGTGGGTTTGAACTCGGGGATTTTCGTCGGCAGCTCGATGCTCGCCAGATAGGCGGCCACGGCCTTGATGTCCGCATCGGGCAGTTCGCGCTCCTGGGTGTAGGGAAACATCGGAATATTGATGCGCTCGCGCGAACGGAATTTTTTTAACGTGTATTCGATGTAAGCTGCACGCTGACCGGCGATGCGAGGATATTCGCCGCGTTTGCCACCTTGACCAAGATCACCGTGGCAGGCTGCGCACGGGTCGTAGATCTCCTTGCCGGATTCCTGCTCTGGCGCCGCGGCACGCGTGGGTCCAGCGAGGAGGGGCAGCGAGCAGCCAATGGCAAGGAGCGCGAATCTGAGTGGGAGTGTCTGCAACATGGTGGCTTTCCTTACTGCATCAGGGGAGCGGGATCGGATAGTATCCGGTACGGCGCCGAAAACGGCGCCAGGCGTTCGAGGAAATCGATCAGCTCGAGCACCGGCGAGTTACGGAAGAAACTCGCCATTGGCGTCTCCATCCAGATACGGTCGGCGAACAGCCAGGCCTCAAACGGGGTATCGCCGATGCCGTCACGATCGAGATCGAAGCCTTGGTATTCATCCCAACGATTGTTGTGCCAGACATTCGCCGCTGCGGCGCCGACGCCGCTGATCGCCACCGTGGTGAGATTGTTCTCGAAACGGTTGCGTGCGAACCGATGGCCACCGGCCTCGCCGTAAAAGAACAGCCCATTGATGTTGTGCGCGAAGCGGTTGTCACGAACCTCGAGCAGGCCGATCTTTTCCGGCGGAGCGTCGACTTTGAGCCCCACCGTGCAATGCAGCACGGTGTTACCGATCACGCGACCGCTGTCGCTTTCCTTGAACACAATGCCGGCACCGCCGCCGGTGAGCGCATGGGCGATCAAGTTGCCGCTCAGCGTCACATCGCGCGAGTAGAGCACGACGATGCCGGTGGCCATCTGTTCGATGCGATTGTTTTCGATCGTCAAACGTGGCGAGAAGACGATCTGCATGCCGTAACGTCCGTCGCTGAAATGATTGCCTGCGATGACGCTGTCCCGTGAATTGATGAAGGTGAGATCACGGGCACGGCGGAAACGGTTGTTTTCGATGCGGTTGTGGGCGCCGTGCCACATGCGCAGTGCATCACCGCGCATCGACAGTTCTGCGTTCTTGCCGATCACCGCGTTGTGACGCACCCGCGTGCGTTGCGTCTGTTTCAGGTGGATGCCGAACAGCACGTCTTCCAGGCGGTTGTCTTCGATCAGATGATCACTGCCCTCGGCGAGGATGCCGGCATCGACGGCATCGTGCAAACTGCCGCTGCCGCGGATCGTGAAACCGCGGAGGGTGACACCGCTGCCACGAATATGCACGACCGTGCCGCGGCCGTTGCCGCGGATTTCGGCCTGAGCCGCACCATCGAGGATCAGCGGTTTCGCGATGACGATTGGACCGGCATGCACCCCGGCGGACACGCGAACGATGCTACCCGGCGCGGCGGCGTCGATGAGCGCCTGAAGTGTGGGTGCCGCATCCGCGACTCCCATCGCAAACAGCGGAAGTAGCAGGCCAACGAGGGCAGCAGGGAGCATCGCTGGACGTCGCGGTGGGAAAAGGGACGGCATGCCACAATTTGACCGCAGGACGCCCCTTTTGGCGTTGATGAAAGTCAAGGTTAAGATGGCGATGCGCCAATACGATACCTCGATGCCTGAGAAAAGCCTCTCTCCCAAAGAAAACCCGAAGACTGCGGTGCGTCTGGCCGTGGCCGGGGCAGTGTTATGGACGCTGATCGTCGCCGCGTCCTTGTATTGGGGATTACGCAGTCATGAGCGGCAGACGCTCGAGATGGCCTATGCCGAAGCGCGAGCGGTGCGCGACAAGGACATGGCTTTCCGGTGCTGGGCGATGAAACACTCCGGCGTCTATGTGCGCGTGACACCGCAGGCGCAGCCTTCTCCGCTGTTGAATCATATTCCGGAACGCGATGTGGTGACGACCGACGGCATGAAGCTCACCTTACGCGCGCCGGCGATGATGGTGCGCGAGATGATGGACGACTATGCGGCGATGACCGGCGGAGCACGCGGCCGCATCGTCGGCTTGCGCTTTCTCAATCCGATCAATGCCCCTGATGCTTGGGAGAAGAAACAGCTCGAAGAATTCGAACTCGGCATCAAGAATGAGGTCTGGGAAATTGCCGCAATTGATGGCAAGCCTTATCTACGCTATCTGAAGGCCTGGTTCATGGAGGAAGTCTGCGTGCGCTGTCACGGCATCCTCGGCTATCAGGTTGGCGACATGCGCGGCGCCACCGGCGTGAATCTGCCACTCGAACCCTATTACCAACGCATACGAGCGACCGCAATCGATCTCGGCATCGGTCATGGTGTGATCTGGCTGGTGGGGCTGGTGGGCATCGGTTGGGTGGGAAGGCAGGGTTACCAGCGTGCGCTCGAGCGCCAGGCCATGCTGCGCCATATCGAGCATCTCGCCTATCACGATGCGCTGACCGGGCTCGACAATCGCTACAGCCTGCGTAGCCGGCTCGAACAGGCGCTCGCCACGGCGCGGCGCGATGGCAAACAGGTGGCGCTGGTGCTGATCGACATGGACCGCTTCAAGAATATCAACGATACGCTCGGCCATCATGTCGGCGATCAGCTGCTCGTCGAAGTCGGCCGACGGCTGCAGGCCTGTGTGCGTGAATCGGACATCGTCGCGCGCCTCGGGGGTGACGAATTCGTCGTCGTGCTCACCGGCCTGGAGGCGGAAATTCATGCGCTCAATGCCAGCACGAAGCTCCTCGAGGCGCTCGCCAGACCGTATCGGCTCGACGGCCAGCTGCTTCATTCGACGCCGAGCATCGGCATCAGCCTCTTCCCGCGCGACGGCCAGGATGCTGGCACGCTGCTCAAACACGCCGACACCGCGATGTATTACGCGAAAGAGCATGGCCGCAACCAGCTGCATTTCTTCACCGAGGACCTCACCAAAGCCGCGGCCGAGCGCCTGGCACTCGAGCGCGATTTGCGCGTTGCGCTGGACAAAGGGGCGCTGCACTTGCATTTCCAGCCGCAGATCGAGGCGTGTACCGGCCGGATCGTCGCTTTCGAGGCGCTAGTGCGCTGGCAGCATCCGCAACGCGGCTGGATTTCTCCGGAGCGCTTCGTCACTATCGCCGAAGAAGCCGGTCTGATCGGGCAGCTTGGGCAATGGGTGCTCGAAGAGGGCTGCCGGCAGTTCGCCGCCTGGCGGGCCGCCGGCGTTTCAAACGTCCGTCTTGCGCTCAATCTGTCCGCACACCAGTTGCGGGATGCCGGTCTGGGCAAGGAGATTCTCGCCGCGCTCGAGCGACATGGTCTTGCGGCCGGCGATCTGGAACTCGAAATCACCGAGTCCGTGGCTATGGCCGATCCCGAAGAAGCCGTGCGGCAGCTCGGGGCGTTGCGCGACCTGGGCGTGGCGCTCGCCATCGACGATTTCGGTACCGGCTATTCGTCGCTCGCCTATCTGAAGCGCCTGCCGATCCAGGTGCTCAAAATCGACCGTACTTTCGTCTGCGATCTGGAAAGCGATGCGAACGATGCGGCGATTTGCTCGGCGACCATTGCGCTGGCGAAAAATCTCGGGCTGCGGGTGGTGGCTGAAGGCGTCGAGACACAAGCGCAGCGCGATTTTCTCGTCCGCCTGGGGTGTGACGTTCTGCAAGGCTATCTGTTTGGCAAACCGCTGCCGGGCGAAGCGTGCCTGGCTTTGCTCAAGCACCAGTGAAACCGGCGCGGCTCGCGCCGCGGTCGATCACGACGCGCAGCAGCCAGGTGCCGCCGTGCTGGAGCGCCTTGGCAAGCACTGCATCGAGCGCCTGCAGATCGGCCGCTTCCGCATAGGCGAGATCGAAGGCGCGGGCCAGGGCGGCGAAGTCCGCGTGGGGTTTGGCAATAAAGCCGCGTTCGAGCAGTGCCGGGGGCAGCATCCGGGCGAAGGGCAGATGGTCGAAGATGCCGCCGCCGCCGTTATCGAGCACGACGATCAGCGCGTTTCTTTCCCTCAGCAGCGCGAGGCTGGCGCAATCGTGCAGCAGGCTTAGGTCACCGACGAGCAGGGCGATCGGCGCGCCACTGGCTGCGGCGATTCCTGCCGCGGTGGCGAGATTGCCATCGATTCCCGATGCGCCACGGTTGCCGTAAAGGGTGAGGGGCTTGTCGCTCTTTCCAGAGTAGGCATCGACGGCGCGGATCGCCAGCGAGTTCCCGATGAAGCAATGCGCGCCGGCGGGCAGCGCAGCGAGAAGCCGGTGCGCGACCGTCCCTTCGAAGAAAGGCAGGTCTTCGGCAGCCGTGACGCCAGCTTCGGCACGTTGCCAGGCCAGACGGAATTCGGCACCGGCAGAAATGACAATGTCCCGTCGGCCGCCGTGTCGCTCCGAAAATTCGGCGCTGGCGGGACGGCACCTCTCGGCCAGGGCTGCGGCGATGTCCAAAGGGTCACCGCGCAACAGTGTGTCGCTGTGATGCAGTGGGTCCGGCCAACTGCCGGGCGGCGCGACGAGCAGGTGTTCGGTTTCGGCCAGATCCGCCAGCCAGCGTTCGAGCGTGCGCGAGACGGGAAAGGCGCCGAAGCGCAGCACCCAGGCCGGGGCGGGCGGCGCGGTGTGGCGCAGGAAACGCGCTGCATCAGCGCTGATGCGTGATTTGTCATGAGCGCCAAAACGCAGATTGGACAGGGCTTCGGCGATGATCGGCGCTTCGAGCCGCGCGGCGAGCCGGGTCACGGCGGCGGCAAAGCCGGCGGGATAACGCGCTTCCCCGCAGAGGATGACGCCGGGACGGGCCTGGAGACGGGCGGCGACCGTATCGAGGTCAGATGGCAGTGCTGGCTGCTGGGGATGCAGTTCGAGCGCGGGTGGTAACGCGGGCGGCGCGGGTAAGACCTCGGGCAGCAAGGGTTCCCGGAACGGGACGTTCAGATGCACCGGCCCGGCGTGGGGAAACAGCGCCGTTTCGACCAGCCGGGCGGCCAACGTCGTCAGAAATCGTGGTGGGAACGCCTCGTCCGGCGGCGGCAGGGTATGAAAGGCGCGCACCTGATCACCAAAGAGCTTCACCTGGTCGATGGTCTGGTTCGCCCCCCAGCCGAGCATTTCCGGCGGACGGTCGGCAGTGACGGCGATCAGCGGGGTGTGGGAGAGATTCGCTTCGACGATCGCCGGCAGCAGATTCGCCGCGGCGGTGCCGGAGGTGGTCAGCACCAGCGCAGGCTGGCCGCTTGCCTTGCCCAGTCCCACTGCAAAGAAGCCGGCGGCGCGCTCGTCGTTGATGACATGGCAGATGATTTCCGGCCGCCGCAGACAGGCGACGGCGAGTGGCGCAGAGCGTGCGCCCGGGGAGAGCACGACATGACGCAGACCACTGGCCGCAAGCGCGGCGATCAGGGCATCGGCCCAGGCGAGGTTGCGCGCCCCGGTACTCATGCGACGGCCCGGTTGGGGCGACCGAGCGTCGCCAAGGCATTCAGCAGCGCTGTGAGTTTGGCCTCGGTTTCGGCGAGCTCCTGCTTTGGATCGGAACCAGCGACGAAGCCTGCGCCGGCATAGAGCGTCGCTTCGCAGCCTTCGAACAGCCCACAGCGCAACGCGACGGCGATGTCGCAATCACCACTGGTGTCGATCCAGCCGAAGCCGCCCGTATACCAGGCGGCGCGGGTATCGCCGTGGCCGGCCAGCCAATCGAGCGCGTCAGCGGTGGGCGTGCCGCCGACGGCTGGGGTCGGGTGCAGCCGCGCAAGGAGATCGAATGCGTTCGTTGCGGTCAGACGGCACGCCCGGACACGGCGACGCAGGTGGCTCAGCCCGGAAAGCTGCATCACTTCTGGATTTGCCGGCAGATCGATCTCGCTGCACACTCCGGCAAGCGCCTCGATGATCGCGGTGGCGACACAGTCGTGTTCGCGGCGGTTCTTTTCGTCTTCGAGCGTTTGCACCGTGTCCTGCCAGGCCGTGCCGGCGAGTGCGTCGACCATTACAGTTTGTTTGTCGATCGCGAGCAGGGTTTCCGGCGAGGCGCCGAGGAAACTCCTCCGCCCGTTGCCGAGGCCGAACACCGCACAAGCGGGATGTTGTCGTGCCAGTTCCCCGATCAACGCTGTCGGCATGATGGGCTGGTCCATCGTTACCCGCAACGTACGGGTCAGCACCAGTTTGTCGACAGCGCCTTGTCTGATCGCCGCGAGTGCGGCCTGGCCGCGCGCCAGAAAAGCCTGATCGGCAACGGGATTGCGCTGGATGCGGAAAATCGGCGCTCGCGGGACGGCACATGCCGTGGTCAACTCCCGCCACAGCTTGCGCCAACGCGGCACTGCCCTGCCCGCTTGTTCTGCCGCACAGCTCAGTGTCAGGGCGATCCGCCCGTGCTCTTCGCAAAGCAACAGTTCGGGTACCCAGAGGCGGGCATTCGGGAAGGGTGCGCCGCCTTCCGGCGTGAAAGCGAAGCCGACGAAAGCACGCTTGCAACTGGTCGCGTCGGCCTGCCAAGCATTGGCCAGTCCACGCTGTGCGGCGGCGAGCGCCGCGAAACGCCCCGCGCCTGCGCTTTCGACGAAGGCGGCACAGCCGACAGCGAAAAGCCGCATGCCTTGCTCGGGTCGTTGCCAGTGACACCATTCACCGACTGGCGTGACCGCCGGCCAGCGCGGCAGTGCGCAGCTGACGCTCAGCAAACGCGCCGGCTGGGCGCTTCCGGCGAGTGAAGCAAGTGCCTCGGCGAGCCTATGCCAGTCGATCATGACCAAAGACGCCGTAGGGCGCGGCGATCCAGTTTGCCGGAAGGCAGCCGCGGCAGACGGGGAACGCGCAGCAGCCGGCGAGGCCGCCTTGAGGAAGGCAGGCAGGCGCGACACCAGTCGGCGACGGCATCTTCCTGCGCCTCGCCCTCGTAGGCGCAGGCGATCAGATCACCCCAAAGCGGGTCGGGCAAACCGGTGACGCCGGCTTCGCGCACGCCGGGACAGCGCGAGAGCGTGGCCTCGATCTCCAGCGGATGGAGATTCACACCGCCCGAGATCAGCATCTCGTCAGCGCGGCCCAGGATCGTCACCCGGCCGTCTGGATCGATCTGCGCGAGATCCTGCGTCGTGAGCCACTCGCCGGATGGCGACCCTCCCAGGTAACCTTTCATCCGGGCCGGTGTGGCGATTTCGAGTGTGCCCGCCGCAGACAGGCGCACACGCACGCCGGGCAGGGGACGACCGTCGATCAGCGCGGTGGCGCAGGTCTCGGTCATCCCGTAGGACAGCCTGAGCGGCCAGCCGGCGGCAAGTGCCTTTTCCGCCAGTGTCGGGGAGAGCGCCTGGCCGCCGACCAGCACACATTTCGAACTCGGCGCTGGCGGCATGGCACACTCGATCAGTTTCGCCAGCATCGCCGGCACCAGCGACAGATGGGTGATGCGCTGCGCGACGAGTGCATCCGCCACCCGGGCTACATCGAACCCTTCCTGCACCACGACGGTGGCACCGGCGCGTAAGGTACGGTAGAGAATCATCGCGCCGCCAACGAAAAAGAGCGGCAGACAGACGAGCCAGGCATCGCCGGGGCATAGATCCACTGCCCGTGCGCTGATGCGGGCGCCTGCGGCGATCGCACGCCAGGAAAGCTTCACTGCTTTGGGTTCCCCCGTCGAGCCACTGGTGGCGATGATCAATGCCAGCTTCGGATCGGTGGCGCCACGGGCCAGTCTGATCAGCCTGTCGCGGTGAGAAGCATCGAGTGTCGGCGGCAGGGGAAAGGCCGTGCCGCCGCCGAGCGCGGTTTCGATCAGCCCGCGGGCGAGTGTGCCGGCATCGCCGTCGATTGCTTGCAGGCCAGTCTTTCCGGCCTGCTTGGCCAGATCGCCATAGCGGAGCGTGGCACCATCCGGCAGGATCAGTGCAGGTTGGTCGGCGGCGGCGCGGGAAAGCCAGTGGTGCAGGAGGGACATAATCCGATTTTATTCAGCAGGTCGGCGTGTGCCCATGAGACAGATCAAGGCAGGACCGTCGAAGACGATGCACTGCTGTGGTAAAAACCCTTCCCCGATGGAGGTCTATCTGTTCGCCAGCCTGATCGCGCTGGTTGCCTATTTCGTGCGCGGGGTCGCCGGCTTCGGCTCGGCGCTGGTGGCTTCCCCGCTGCTCGCGCAACTGCTGCCGTTGTCGTTCGTCGTGCCGATGGTCGTGATCCTCGACAATTCCGGTTCGATCATCCAGGCCTGGCGCCATCGGCGTCTTATCGTCTGGCAGGATCTGCGCCCGTTGTTGCCGTTTTCCTTCATTGGCATCGCGTTGGCGATGTTCCTGCACGCCTTGATCGATGGCCAGCTGCTCAAAAGACTGCTGGGCGGCTTCGTCTTTCTGTTTGGCGTTTACCAATTCCTACCTCAGCCAAGCACTCATCTGTCGCGTCGCTGGGCGGCCCCTGCTGGCTTGCTCGGCGGTCTGGTCGGTGGGTTGTTCGGCACCGGCGGGCCTTTCTACGTGATGTATTTCCGCCTGCGCCAGCTCGAAAAAACCGTGTTCCTTGCGACGATCGCGATGCTTTGGGTCGTCGATGGCGGGCTGCGCATCCTCGGTTTCGCGCTCGGCGGGCATTATCAGGCACGCCATTTCTGGCTGCTCGTAGCGATGGCGCCGGCGGCCTGGCTGGGGTTGCATTGGGGCCAGAAAGTGCATTTCGATGTCACGCCCCGGGCCTTCCGTCATATCATCGGCATGTTGCTGCTGGGCAGCGGCGGTGCTTTGCTCTGGAGACAGTGATGAAACGTTCCCTGAAATGGTTTGCGAGCTTCTCTGTCCTGATGTCGGTGTCCTGGAGTGCGCTGGCCTGGGAGTCAGGCGGTCCTTATCCGTTTGGCGTACTCAACCACCGCTCGCTGACTTTCACTGCGGAGTACTGGAATCCGATTCTGGCCTGGGTTTCCGCACGCGCCGGCGTGAAGCTCGAGCTGCGCGTCGCACGCACCGCGAACGAGACCACCGACATGGCCGCGCGCGGCGAGCTGGCTTTCATCTATTCGAACCATTTCTTCACGCCGGAGCGGGCCAAGCTCGGTTTCACCGTGCTTGCCCGTCAGGAAGGGGAGGGCATCCGTGGCCAGGTGGTCGTGCGCGACGACAGTCCGGCAAAAGCACTGACCGATCTGGTCGGAAAAAAAGTGGCGTTCGCCAATCCGTACGGTTTCACCGGCTATTTCGTTCCTTACGATGCCTTGCTCAGAACGGGGGTGAAGGTCGAACCGGTTTTCGCCGGCACGCAAGAAGCGGCGATGGGACAGCTTAAGTTCGGCCAGGTCGCCGCGGCCGGCGTCAACAGCCAGGTGATGGCCGATTACGCGCAGCGCGAGAACTTTGCTTATCGGGTGCTGTGGCAGTCCGAGCCTTATTTCGATTTGGCCATCATGGCGCATCCTCAGGTACCTGCCGCCCAACGCGAAGCGGTGCGGCGCGCCTTCCTCGCCCTACGTGAGGAAGAGAGCGGCCGCGCGGTGCTCGCCGAGGCTGCGCGCAAGCTGGGCGTGGTGAAACCCCGCGGTTTCGTCGCCGCCTCGGATGCCGATTACGAAAACTACCGCCGTTTCTTCCGCGACACCGTGGTGCCGCACGAAGGGCAATGAATCTGCTTGCCCGTCTGTCGTTGCGCAGCCGACTGCTGATCGCGCTGGTGGTGATCAGCGCGTTGTTGTTGCTGACAGGCGGCGCAGTCATCTTACGGATTGCCAAGGATATCGGCAGCCAGGTCTTGACCCAGACCGCCCAGCGAGAGGCGCGCCTGCTGGCGACGGCCCTCGTCGAACCACTGATTCTTTACGATTACACGACCGTCGAACAACTGATGCGGCGCGAGGTGGCCACGGCCGAGGCTCATGCAGTGCGCTACAGTGGCGATGGCGTGTCCATCGAGGCCGAGGATGCACCGCCGCCGCTGCAACGCCCCGAATGGTTTGCTTCGATGCTGGGTCTTGTTCCTCTCGACAGCGAGGAGAGAATCGTCATCGGGGGGCGTGACTATGGCCAACTCGTGGTCACGATCCGGCCCGATGCGGTCGAAGAACGCCTGTGGCGATTGCTCGGCGCGGGCATGCTCGCCGCGCTCAGTGCACTCATTCTTCTCGCACTGGCGATGCATTGGATCCTGCGCGCGAATTTCACTGCGCTGGAAGCCATCCGCGCCTCGGCCCGTCGCCGCAGCAGTGGCGATCTTTCTGCGCGTATCGAGCTATCGCCCAATGCGCCGCCGGAACTGGCCGAGACGGCCCAGGTGTTGAATCAGGCGCGTGACCGGCTGCAGCAGCTGATCGACGAACTGGGCACTGAAAAGGAGCGCTGGCGCATCACGCTGGCCTCGGTCGGCGATGGCGTGGTGGTGACCAATGCCGATGGCGACGTGCAATTCATGAATTCGGTTGCCGAAGCGCTCACCGGCTGGTCCATTGCCGAGGCGCGCGGCAAGCCGATCGAAACCGTGATGCCGTTGATCCATGAGGATACGCGCCAGCCCCAGCCCAACCCGGCACGGCTCGCGCTGCGCAGCGGAAAACCGCAGGCAATGGCCAACCACACGCTGCTGCTGGCGCGCGATGGCCGCGAACTGCCGGTGCATGATTCGGCGGCCATCGTGCCCTCGGTGGCCCATGATACATCCGGGGAGACTTGCGGTGTGGTGTTGGTGTTCCGCGACGATTCCGAGCGGCGCGCGCTGCTCAAGGAATTGCGGCGCATGGCGTTCCATGACCCGCTCACCGGCTTGCCGAACCGCCGTGCCTTGGAAGGGCGCCTCGAGCGGGCGCTGCGTCAGGTGCGCGAGGATGGACGCTGCCATGTGTTCTGCTACATCGACCTCGACCAGTTCAAGCTCGTCAATGACACCTGTGGCCACGCCGCCGGCGATGCGCTGTTGGTCGAGATCGTCGAGCTGATGCGCGTCTGCGTGCCGACGCCGGGCGAAGGGGACAACGATCGCAGCCTGCTGGCACGCATCGGCGGCGACGAATTCGGTTTACTGTTGTTCGACTGCGCACTCGAGGAAGGTGTCGGCATCGCGCAACGTATCGTTGCGCAGATCGCAGCCCATCGTTTCCGATATGAAGCGCGTCATTTCCACATCGGCGCCAGCATCGGCATCGCCAGGCTGGAGCCTGAGATGACCATCAGCGAGGTACTCGGGCGCGCCGACACAGCCTGCTATCACGCGAAGAACCAGGGACGCGGCCGCGTCGAGGTGCATTCACCTTCCCATGCCGGCATACGCGCCCTCGACGAAGAGATGCAATGGGCGGCGCGTTTCGACGCCTCCCTCGCCGCACAGCGTCTGCGGTTGTATCGGCAGCGCATCATGCCTTTGAAGGCGCAAGACGACCGCGAACATTATGAAATCCTGTTACGCGTGCTCGACGAGCACGGCATCGCGGTTCCGCCCGGCCGGGTGCTCTCCGCCGTCGAAAGGTTTGGTTATGCCCATCTGCTCGACCGCTGGGTGCTGGAGACCTTTCTCGATTACGTGACCCGCCATCCGGAGGATCGCGCCAGCTATGCGATCAATCTGTCCGGCGGGACGTTGTCGCAGGCCGATTTCACTGCTTACCTGCAGCAGCAGCTTAAAGCCAGCCGCATCGAGCCGAAACGCCTGATGTTCGAGATCACCGAGACGGCAGCGATTCAACACCTGGGCGAGGCGCAGCGCCTGATCGCCGAGCTTTCCCGACTCGGCTGCCGTTTCTGCCTCGATGATTTCGGGGCAGGGCTGTCTTCGTTTGCCTATTTGAAGACGCTGCCGGTGAGCGCGATCAAGATCGACGGCAGCTTCGTGCGTGCCGTGCATGAAGAGAAGACCGATTTCGTGATCGTCAATGCGATCGCCCAGATCGGCTGCGATCTATCCCTCGACGTGATCGCCGAGTGGGTCGAGAATCAGGACATCCAGGACAAGCTCGTCGAGATCGGCATCGGCTTCGGGCAGGGCTTCTTCATCCACCGGCCCGAACCGTTGCCGGGGTGAGACCTAATCCCGCTGCCTCTGGCAGTTTCATCGAACCGCCGAGGATGGGCAGCGGCTGCGCGACATCCTCCGCGAGCCACGCACTGGTGCCCAGGCCATGTGTGAGATCGGGCGAGAGTGCCGCGGCCAGATGGGTGGCGGCAGTGACACCGACCGCCGAATCGACTACCGAGGTGAGCACGACCTCGATGCCGGCCGCCTGCGCCTCGCGCGCGATCGCTAGCGTCGCAGCGATACCGCCCAGCCGCGCCGGTTTCAGCACCAGGCGACGTACTGCGCGGGCTTCAATCACTGCGGCGAGGGGAAAGTCAGGCAGCGATTCATCGAGCGCGAGCGGGAAGGGGAGCCTCGCCTGCAGCGCGGCGAGTTTTGCCAACGACGGCCGCTGAAACGGCTCTTCGACCGCCTCGATCGGCAGGTCGGCGAGCGCCGTCAGGAAACGCTCCGCCGCATCATCGTCGAATGCGCGATTGGCATCGAGACGCAGCGAGAGTGGCGTATCCAGCGCGCGCAGGCGGGCGATCTCCTCTTCGACAGGCGCCAGGCCCACCTTGATCTTGCCGATGCGATAGCCTTGCGCCTGCGCGGCGACGAGGCGCTCGGGCAATGCTTCGTCGAGAGGACCGAGCGCGGCATTGACTTCGACCTCATTCGACGTCCCGCCCAGATGCCGCCACAGCGGCAGGCCGGCACGCTGCGCGGCGAGATCCGCCAGCGCGGTTTCGATCGCCCAGCGCGCTTCGGCAGGCAAATGTTGAAACTCGGCGCTGGCAGAAAAGAAATCGTCCCGCCGGGCGCCGAGCCACTTCGAAAACTCGGCGCTGGCGGGACGGCACGACCAGGTGGCGAGCGCATCGATGACCGCCTGCGGATCCCTGCGGCTGGGCAGTGGCGCACAATCGCCCCAGCCTGCCAGGCCGTCCTCATCGACGAGCCGTAATAACACCCCGCGCCGCTCGGTCAGCGTCACGGACGCCCCGACCCAGGGACGCTTGAGCGGCAGGCGATAGGGAATGATCTCGGCAATGAGAAGGGTCGTGGTCACGCGATCGGCAAGCCTTTGATGCGCACTTGTTTTTCCGTCACGGTGACGAGCGCGCCGGCGCTGATGGCCGCCGAGATTTGCGGCCAGAGACGTTTCAGCAGATCGGCAAGTTCAGTGGCTCTGAGTCCTTCGATACGCAGCCGCAGCACAGAAGGCGCACGGGCGCCGGAGATCGCCAGCAGTGCATGAAAATCGGCATCCAGTGTGACGATATGGCAGCCGTGGGTGCGCGCATAGTCGATGATGGCAGAATCGCTAGCTTTGGATAGTCCGATTTCGGCGACATGCGTAACCAGCCATCCTGCCTCCCGTAACGCC
Source organism: uncultured Methyloversatilis sp. (assembly GCA_964478415.1). Taxonomy (GTDB): domain Bacteria; phylum Pseudomonadota; class Gammaproteobacteria; order Burkholderiales; family Rhodocyclaceae; genus Sulfuricystis. Next base: position 6,183 of record CAYZII010000003.1, on the reverse strand, counting down.
ACCGCTGCGGAGCGTGGCAACCCCTGATCGAAAAGCAGCGAGATCACGCCGCCAGCAGGGGTAGCGTTTCATCCGCGAGATTGCTCGCGGCAAACGCCAAGGCCTGGCGAATATCTTCTTCTTCGAGCTCGGGATATTCGCGTAACAGTTCGGCGCGGTCGGGATAGAGCGCCACCGCTTCGACGACGCGGCGGACGGTCAAGCGCATGCCGCGGATAGTGGGCTGACCGTTCATGATGGCGGGATTAATGGTGATGCGATCGAAAGAGGTCATATTCTGCTCCTTATCGCCTTGAAACCTCTGCCTAACTTGCTGTGCGGGCGGTCTGCTGCGTTGCGCGGTGCTCGGATGCTCGCCTATCTACTTGATATGTCTCGCATGCTGTGCACCAAACGCCTTGCATCCCATCCCGCTCGTGCCGTTATGCAGAGGTTCGCCATCATAAGACACTCCGCGTGCTTATGGCCGGCGGCGGAATTTGGAGAAATCCGGCGGCCGCTTTTCGAGCCAGGCATTGCGGCCTTCCTGTCCTTCTGCGGTCATGTAAAAGAGCCCGGTGGCTTGCCCGGCGAGTTCTTGGATGCCGGCCAGTCCATCGGTATCGGCGTTGAAGCCGGCCTTGATCATCCTGAGCGCCGTCGGCGAGAGCTTGAGCATCTCGCGGCACCAGGCGACGGTCTCGTCTTCGAGTTACTCGAGCGGCACGACGGCGTTGACCAGGCCCCAGGCGAGCGCGGTCTGGGCATCGTATTGCCTGCACAGGAACCAGATTTCCTTCGCGCGTTTGATGCCGATCGCGCGTGCCAGCAGGCCTGCGCCCAGGCCCGCATCGAAGCTGCCGACACGCGGGCCGGTCTGGCCGAAACGCGCATTGTCGGCGGCAATGGTCAGATCGCAGACCAGATGCAGCACATGGCCACCACCGATCGCATAGCCGGCGACCATCGCAACGACAGGCTTCGGTAGGCGGCGGATCTGCATCTGCAAATCGAGCACGTTCAGATGCGGCGTGCCGGTCGCAGCATCGTGATAGCCGCCATCATCGCCGCGCACGGTCTGATCCCCTCCCGAACAGAAGGCTTTGTCGCCGACACCGGTGAGGATGATCACGCCGACCTCCGGGTCGCGGTGGGCGCGGGTGAAGGCATCCATTAGTTCCATCACGGTTTCTGGGCGGAAGGCGTTGCGGCGCTGCGGACGGTTGATCGAAATCTTCGCGATGCCATCGCCGGAGAGTTCGTAGAGGATGTCACCGTAATTGCCGGCGGAAGTCCATTTAAACGTCATAATGGGAGCAGAAAACCGATGGCGAGGAAAAGACCGAACAGGAACTGGGCGCGCGCCGTGGCGGCCAGCACCTCGTTGAAAGCATGCCCGTGCGCGCTGCGCATCCGTTTGACCACGGCGAGGCTGGCCGGCAGCGCGACCAGCGCAAGCCAGACGCCGGGGCTGTTGGGCAGCAGCGCGGCGAGCGCGGGCAGGAAACCGAATGGCGCGATCATCAGCACCGCATGAGTGTCGCGTGCCGGCCGATCGCCCAGCAGCGCGGCCAGCGTCACGCGGCCGGCGGCGCGGTCGGGGATGAGGTCGCGCAGATTATTGACGAGCAACACCGCGGCCGCCGGCAGGCCCAGCGCCGCGCCGGCGAGCAGCGCGGTGGGAGAGAGGCGCTGCGCCTGAAGCCAGTGTGTCCCGGCGACGGCGAGCACACCAAAGAAGAACCAGACGAACAGTTCGCCATACGGCGTATGCGAGATCGGCCGCGGCCCGCCGGAATAGGCCAGCCCCGCGGCCAGCGCGGCCAGACCGATGAGAACGATCGGCCAGCCGCCGAGCCAGGCGAGGGTGGTGCCGAGCCCAAAGGCGCTGCCGAAAGCCAGATAGGCAGCGAAACGTACCTGCCGGGGGCTCACCCAACCAGCGGCGGTGACACGCAAGGGGCCCAGCCGGCCGGGCGAATCGTTGCCGCGCTCGAAATCGGCGGCATCGTTGTACAGGTTGGTGCCGATCTGGATCAGGAGCGCCGCAGCCAGCGTCGCCAGCGCGGCCAGCACCCGCGGCGTCGCGCCCTCTGCCCAAGCGAGTGACAGACCGACCAGCACCGGTGTCAGGGAGAGCGGCAAGGTGCGCGGACGAGCCGCCAGCCACCAGATGCGCCACGGCGGTGGTGGCGATGCGATCAGCGCGCCGGGCGGTTCGAGCTTCATGCGGCCTTGGTTCCGAAATGCAGGCAGGCGATGCCGAATGAGAGATTTTCCCAACGCACCTCGCGAAAGCCGGCTGCGGTGAGCAGATCGGCGAACTCACGCTGATCGGGAAAACGCCGGATCGATTCGACCAGATACTGGTAGGCGCCGGATGCGCGCGCCACCGCGGCGCCGAGGCGCGGAATCACCAGCCACGAATAGAGATCGTAGAACGGCGCCAGCCACCAGGCCGGACGCGAGAATTCGAGACAGACGAAGCGTCCGCCGGGCTTGATTACACGATGGATCTCAGAAAGCGCCGCGGCAAGCTGGGTGACGTTGCGGATGCCGAACGAGATCGTCAGCAGATCGACGCTGCCGGTCGCAAAGGGCAGCGCCTCGGCCTCGCCGGCGATCCAGTGGATCGGTGCCGTCTTTCCAGCACCGACTTTCATCATTTCGATGCCGGGATCGCAGACGGTGACGATGCGGTCGGCACGCACGAGTCGCCGCGCGACATCGCCGGTGCCGCCCGCCAGATCGACGACGAAGCCGGTCATGCCCTTACAGCGACTGGCCAGCCGGCGTTTCCACAGCCGGTGGATGCCGAAGCTCATCAGGTCGTTCATCAGGTCGTAACGCGGCGCGATCGCGTCGAACATGCGCCGGATGCGGTGGCGCCTCTCCTGCGGCGGCACCGCGTGGCGGCCAAAACTTTCGTCGAGCGCGTGGCGGGGGGCTGACATCCTCAATTGAGCAGGGCAGCGGCAGCAGCCTCGAGTTCGCCCCGGCTGATGCGCCCCACCTTGTGGCCGATGGGCATGCCCTGGCGGTCGATGAAGATGGTGAAAGGCAGGCCGGCCCTGGTATTGCCAAGCGCCTTCATCAGCTCGGTGCCGTAAGCACCGGCGAAGAAGTTCGGGTAATCGACCTCGTAGGCTTTCAGGAAATCCCGTGCATTCGCGCTGTTCTCCTCGATCGCGATGCCGATCACCGTGATTCCCTGGCTGCGGTATTTGTCGGCGATCGCTTTCAGTGCCGGCATCTCGTCGCGGCAGGGGCCGCACCAGCGCGCCCAGAAATTGACGATCAGCGGCTTGCCTTTCCATTGTGCCATCGCCTGCGGCCTGTCATCGGGAGCAGTGAGCGTAGCGTCGAAGAGCGCCGAGGCTTCTGCGGCCTGGCTCGTCAGCGGCAGCCAGAGAAATATTGCCGCGAGGAAAGCGCGCCGCCAGCGGATCACGGCAAATCTCCGCGCCGGAAAATCACATACCCCAGGCCCGCGGCCAGCAGCCCGAGCGCCGTCGGATAGGCGAGCGCGAACAGTTTGTAACCGCTGGCGCCGAAAGTATCGAGGATCACATAGGCGGCTGGGCCGAGCACGATCAGCTGCGGATCGAACAGGGCCAGCGCGGCGGTGCGAAAGACCTGCAGGGGGTTTGCCAGCGCGATGCCGATCGCGACTTCTGGAGCGACGCGTCCCTGGATCAACACGCCGAGCAGGATCAGATCGAGGAACAAGAGCAGGATCAGCCAGGTCAGGAAGGCCGCGCCCTGGGCCATGTCGGTGCTTTTCGCGATGGCCGAGATCAGCATTCCCAAGCCCAGGAAGCAGGCGGCCATCGCGGCGAGAAGCGCCGTGTAGTAGCCGAACATCTCCCAGGGAATCTCGATCTCCTTGATCATCGCGATGCCGACGGCGGCGAGCATCGCTAGGAACACCGGCGCGAAAATCACCAGATAGCGGCCGAGAATCTTGCCCCAGAACCAGGCGCCCAATGAGACCGGCAACGACAACAAGTATTCATAGACGCCGGCCTCGCGGTCGCCGGCCACCGAACGCACTGTCGTGATCAGCACGAAAATCGGCAAGATCGCCATCGTCAGCTGGATGTAGGTCACCAGCAGGCGGGACAGGCCGATGAAGCCGAGCACGCGCGATTCGGTCAGACCAAAGAGGAACAGGAGCGCGACGATGCCGCCGAACACGCCGGTGTAGATCAGAAACCAGCGCGAACGCAGCGATTCGACGATGTCGAGGCGGGCGGTGAGCCAGAGCTGTTTCATTGTTTGACGCTCTTTCTGACCTTGGCGACAACGTGTTCGGCCATCGTCGCGAAATCGACCGAGCCGGCCTGGGGATGGGCGACGGCGCCGAAGTTATAACCCATCGGCGAATACTTCGCGACATAGTGGGCGGTTTTCGCATCGAGCCAACGCACCGCATCGACGGGACTGGTCACGTCGGCGACCCAGATCTTGGTTGCCGGTTCGCGAATCCATGGAAATTTATCTGCCTTGTCGTGCAGGAACAGCGCGATGCAGCCGGGATCGTCGAACTTGAACACGTTGTTCTTCGGTCCACCACGCAACTCAGCGGCGAAGCGGCGGTCCGAGATCACCATGTTGCAAACGACACAGGTGTCGCGATCCCATTTGATCGGCTGCATGCCTTCCGGCCAGCCTTCCTCCCTGCCGCAGCCGCCCAGCGCCGCGAGCGATGCGGCGAGCGGCGAGACGGCAAACATCGTCCCAAGGAATGCGCGGCGCTTCATTGCAGCCTCCGTGCCGCATCCCCAGCGCCGATTTTTTCCGTCAGCGAAAGATCGGCGATCAGCGCGACATAGCGCGAAACCATGCCCAGGAAACGCAGGCGGTCCGGGCCGGCGACTTCGCCTTGCCAGATCAGGCCGTCGGCATCGCTGGTGAATTTCCAGCCGGCCAGTGCCTTGGCGAACGCCGGATCGGTGCGTCGCACGACGATGCGGCAGGCGGAGACACCGGTCAGAGACACGTCATCGGCGACCTTGTCGTCGAGTACGATCCGGCCCATGTCCATCTCGATCACGCGGTTGACCAATGCGGCTACTTCGTCGATGCGGTGACTGGAGATGATCATCGTCGCGTCATCCTGACGCTCGGCCAAGAGCTCGAAGAAGATACGCCGGGCCGCGGGGTCGAGGTTGGCGGCTGGCTCGTCCATGATCAGGAGCTTGGCATTGCGGCCGAGCGCGATCGCGATCAAGAGCTTCTGTTTCATTCCGCCGGAGAGACGGTTGAAAGGCCGGCTGCGGATCGCATCGATGGGTAGCCCGAGCCTTTCGGAGATCGCCTGGATCTGTTTCGGGTCAGCGCCGGACAGCCGGGCGGAGAATTCGATCAACTGGCCCACCGGCATCTTCAATGGCGGTGGCAGTTGCGGCACGAAGCCGATCTTGCCGAGCACCGCGGTGCGCTCCGTGCGTGGCGCCCGGCCGTCGATGGTCACCTTGCCCTCATGCATGTATTCTCCGAGCAGGCAGCGGATCAGCGTCGTCTTGCCGGCGCCGTTCGAGCCGATCAGCGCGATGCGTTCCCCGAGTGTGATGTCGAGATTGATGCCGTCCAGCACGCGCGCGCGACGGAAAGACTTCGAGAGGTTTTCGCAATGGATCATGGCGATGGATTTTAACTTTGCGAAGCGGCACCAGCGCTCAGATCAGCTTCGACAGACCCTTGATGTCGAACTTCAGCGAACCGGTTGGACAGACATCGACGCACAGGCCGCAACGCGTGCAATCCGGGCCGATCGGCACCTCGACATCGACGGCGCGCCCTTTGATCACCGTGTCGAGCACATGCGGCACGAGGCAGACCTTGCGGCAATCGCCTTCATGGAAACAGCCTTGCAGTGTGTATTTGATGCGCACCGGGGAGAAGATACCGACCACGCCATAGGTGAGTCCGATCGGGCAGGCATAACGGCACCAGGCGCGGCGCACGAAGAACACCTCGAACACCAGCAGCGCCAGCACCCATAGCAGTGCCAGGATGCCGCTACGGTAGATCAGCGCGCGCGAGACGATGCCGGTCGGCGAGATCGCCTCATAGACCGTATAGCCGGTGACGAGCGCGAGCAGCACGAAGATCACCCAGGAGACGGTGCGCCAGCGGCGGTCGAGCGGTGTGTCGGTGACAAGCTTTTTGCTGGCTAACCACAAATGCAGTTTTTCCGCC
>CAYZII010000002.1:0-74097 GCA_964478415.1 uncultured Methyloversatilis sp. | reverse complement strand
TTGCGCTGTGCCGATGATCGATCAGCACATTGATCCAGAAGAGTTTTTCTTTGTGGAATGTTTATTGCTCCGAAAGTGCCCGTTTCTGATTTCGGAGCACCTTCATGGAGCAATTCAAGACATCCGCGGATGTACTGTTCATCCTGCTCGGCGCGATCATGATCCTGGCGATGCACGCCGGCTTCGGTTTTCTGGAACTCGGTACCGTGCGCCGGAAGAATCAGGTCAATGCGCTGGTGAAAATCCTGTGCGACTTTTCGGTCTCGACGCTGGCCTATTTTTCCATCGGTTACGGGATCGCCTACGGGGTGCATTTCTTTTCGGGCGCCGAAACCCTGCTGGCGAAGAACGGTTATGACCTCGTCAAGTTCTTCTTCCTGCTCACCTTCGCAGCGGCGATTCCGGCGATCGTCTCAGGCGGCATCGCGGAACGCGCAAAGTTCTATCCACAGTTGTTCGCAACCTTCCTGCTCGTTGCCTTCGTTTACCCGTTCTTCGAAGGCATTGCCTGGAATCAGGCCTGGGGCATCCAAGGGTGGCTTTCCAGCACTTTCGGCGCGGAATTCCACGATTTCGCCGGCTCGGTCGTAGTGCATGCCGTCGGCGGCTGGATTGGCCTGGCAGCGGTATTGCTGCTTGGCGCACGGCGTGGCCGCTATCACAAGAATGGCGGCATCGCCGGCGTGCATCCGCCCTCCAGCATTCCCTTTCTGGCGCTCGGGGCCTGGATCCTGATCGTCGGTTGGTTCGGCTTCAACGTGATGAGCGCCCAGACGCTGGAAAAAATCTCCGGCTTGGTGGCGATGAACTCACTGATGGCGATGGTCGGCGGCACCCTGGTCGCGCTCGGGATGGGGAAAAACGATCCGGGTTTCGTCCACAACGGGCCGTTGGCCGGGCTGGTGGCGGTCTGCGCCGGTTCCGATCTGATGCATCCATTGGGGGCACTGATCACCGGCGGCATCGCCGGTGGTCTGTTCGTCATCATGTTTTCGATGACGCAGAATCGCTGGAAGATCGACGATGTGCTCGGTGTCTGGCCGCTGCATGGGCTGTGTGGCGCATGGGGCGGAATCGCGGCCGGCATCTTCGGCAGTAAGTCGCTGGGTGGCATCGGCGGCGTCAGCTTCTTGAGCCAGCTCGTCGGTACGCTGCTGGGGGTCGCGATCGCTCTCGCCGGCGGCCTGGCGGTCTATGGCTTGCTGAAAGCCACGGTGGGCATCCGGCTCGATGCCGAGGAGGAATTCAACGGTGCGGACCTGTCCATCCACCGAGTTTCTGCCAGTCCCGAGAGGGAAACACTGTGGTGAAGCACTGGATGGAGACCCACTGCTGGCGGAAAATGAGCGTCCCGCCGGGCGCCGAGTCATATCGAGAACTCGGCGCTGGCGGGACGGCACCCTAGGGCTATTTGAGGCTATTTGACGTTCGCGCTACCCTTGTCTAGCGCTTTTTCGAGCATCGCCGCCGGCATGTAACCGGGGATGCGGGTGCCATCGGCGAAGATCAGCGCGGGTGTGCCGCGTATGTTCAGCTTGCGGCCGAGCGCGACGATTTTTTCGATCGGATTGCTGCAATTCGCGCTGGCCGGCTGTTTGCCTTCGAGCATCAGCTCGGTCCAAGCTTTTGCGCGGTCTGTCGCGCACCAGACATTCTTGGATTTCTCGGCCGAATCAGGTGACAGGATCGGATAAAGGAAGGTATAGATTGTCACGTCGCTGATGCTTTGTAGCTCCTTGGCCAGCTTGCGGCAGTAGGTGCAGTTGGGGTCTTCGAAGGTCACCAGCACGCGCTTGCCGTTGCCTTTCACCTGCTTGACCGCCAGATCGAGCGGCAGCTCGGAAAATTTGACCTGGGAGAGCTTTTGTTTGCGTTCCTCGGTGAGATTCTTTTTCGCCTGCACGTCGAGCACGTCGCCATTGATCAGGAAACCGACCTTCTCGTCGGTATAGAGCAGCTCGCCGCCGATCTGGATTTCATAGAGATTGAATTTTTCGAGCTTGCGCACCGCATCGGCCTTGATGCCCGGGCCGAACAATTCGGCGAGCACCGGATCGACGGCTTTTTTGACCTCTGTTTCGCCAGCCAGGGCAGCCGGGATGAGAGCCAGCGCTGCGAGGCTTGCGACGAGTGTTTTGATCTTCATTGGGAGTCTCCGTACAGTGGGGAAAACGCTCAGCCCATCGCATAACGCGCGAGAGCGGCTTTTATGACCGGCAAGCGGTCGAAAAGGTTCATGCCGAGGTTGCGTAAGGCGGCGACGGGCAGTTGTGGCGCAGCGAACAGGCGCTGCAGGCCGTGGGTGACCGATTGTAGCGCGACGACTTCCTCGCGCCGCGCGCGCTCATGCCGGCGCAACCATGAGAGATCGCCGCAATCGACATGCGTCGGGCAGGCGGCGAGGGTCTCCGCCAGACTTTTGGCATCCTGGAAGCCCAGATTGATGCCATGGCCCGAGAGCGGATGGATCGTGTGCGCCGCATCGCCGATCAGCGCGAGCCGATGCGCCACCGTTTGCGGTGCGCGCATCAGCCGCAGTGGAAAAGCCGCCGGCGGCGTGATCAACTCCAGGGCACCCAGCCGGAACAATCCCGCCGCCGCAACCCGTTCGCAAAACGTGGCCTGATCGAGCGCCAGCAACTCTCTGGCATGTTCGGTCGGGGTGGACCAGACGATCGAAATCAGATCGCCCGGCAGCGGCAGATAGGCGAGAATGCCATCACTGTGAAACCACTGCCAGGCAGTCTCGAAATGAGGCTGGGACGTCCTGAAATTCGCCACCACGCCCATCTGGTCGTAAGGCTGGAAGGCGACATCGATCCCGGCGGCAGCCCGCGTCCACGAATCCGCGCCATCTGCGGCGACGATCAGCCGCGCCGTCAGAGCGCGGTGATCAGCCAGTTCCAGCACGGCTTCCGCATCACCGATGTCGAGCAATGCGGGTGTAGCAGGGCAGAGCAGATCGACATTGCCCTGACGTTTCGCGGTTTCCCAAAGCTCATGATGAATCAGGGAGGCTTCGAGGATCCATGCCAACGCATCCACGCCGCTTTGGTAGGCAGAAAACTCCAATGTGCCGCCGCGATCGCCATGTACCGACATGCGGCGTACCGGCTGGCAGCGCGCCAGATCCAGATGTCGCCAGATACCGATTTCAGCGAGGAAGCGCACATTCGCCGGACTGATCGCATACACGCGCACATCCCAGCCGGCCGGTCGCACCGGCATGCGCTCCTCGACGATGGCGATCTTCAAGAGGCTCTTGCGCAGCGCCACTGCGAGTGACAGGCCGGCCAGCCCCCCGCCGATGATGATCAGATCGTAATCCATCCGTGCATTCTCGCGTCCCGCGCCGACCTTGACAAGGCCGTGAGCCCGCCGGGATAATTCCGCCTCTTCGTGGTGATGTAGCTCAGCCGGTTAGAGCGACGGATTCATAATCCGTAGGTCGAGGGTTCAAGTCCCCCCATCACCACCATCTCCCCCTCATCCCTATGAGGCGCGGCCGGATCAACCCAGGAACAGGCGGTAGGCCGGGTTGCCCGATTCTTCCCAGTAGCGGTAACCGAGATTCTTCAGGAAACTGCGGAAGGCGCGCATTTCCTGCGGCGGCACCTGCATGCCGACCAGCACGCGTCCGGTGTCGGCACCGTGATTGCGGTAGTGGAACAGGCTGATGTTCCAGCCGGCGCTCATCTTGTTGAGAAAGTTCATCAGCGCGCCGGGGCGTTCCGGAAATTCGAAGCGGTAGAGGATTTCGTCCTGCACTTGCGGGGCATGGCCGCCGACCATGTGGCGGATGTGCGACTTGGCCATCTCGTCATCGGTGAGGTCGAGGGTCGCGTAACCATGGCGACGGAGTTGCTCGGCCAGTTTCGTCGCTTCGCCGCGATGGTGCACCTGGATACCGACGAAGACGTGCGCCTCATGCGGGTCGTGATAACGGTAATTGAATTCGGTGATGTTGCGATTGCCGATGAGACTGACGAATTTCTTGTAGCTGCCGGGCTTCTCCGGCAGCGTGACGGCGAACACCGCTTCGCGCTGCTCGCCGACTTCGGCACGTTCCGCGACGAAGCGCAGTCGGTCGAAATTCATGTTCGCGCCGGAGGCGACGGCCACCAGGGTCTTGCCGTGCGCCTTGTGCCGTGCTACCCAGGCCTTGGCGCCGGCGATGGCCAGCGCACCGGCCGGCTCCAAAATCGAGCGTGTGTCTTCGAAGACGTCCTTGATCGCGGCGCAGATCGCGTCGGTATCGACGAGCACCATCTCATCGACATAGTCGCGACAGAGGCGGAAGGTTTCCTCGCCGACCATCTTCACGGCAGCACCGTCGGCAAACAGGCCGACCTGCTCGAGGCGTACCCGCTTGCCGGCGGACAGCGACTGGGCCATTGCATCGGCATCGGCGGCCTCGACGCCGACGATCTTGGTCTGAGGGTGCAAGCGTTTGATGTAAGCCGCTACACCGGCGATCAGACCCCCACCGCCGACGCAGCAGAACACCGCATCGATTGGGTCGGGATGCTGGCGCAGGATTTCCATGCCGATCGTGCCCTGACCGGCGATCACGTCGGGATCGTCGAAGGGGTGGACAAAAGCGAGCCTGTCGAGCTTTTCCAGCTCGCGTGCATGGGCGTAGGCGGCATCGAAGTTATCGCCATACAGCACCACTTCGGCGCCGCGCTTGTCGACGGCATCGATCTTGATCTGCGGTGTGGTGACCGGCATCACGATCACTGCACGAATACCGAGTTTCTGGGCCGCGAGTGCTACGCCCTGGGCATGGTTGCCGGCCGAGGCGCAGATCACGCCGCGTTTGCGTTGCTGTGGGGAGAGGTGTGCGATCTTGTTATAGGCGCCGCGCAGCTTGAAGCTGAACACCGGCTGCATATCCTCGCGTTTCAACAGGATGCGGTTGCCGCTGCGCGCCGAGAGGTTGGGGGCGAATTCGAGCGGTGACTCGATTGCGACGTCGTAGACACGGGCGTTAAGGATTCTTTCCAGGTAATCCATGTCGTTACAGTGGGAATGGCAGAAAGCGGCAAGAGTAACATGGCGCACCCGCTTTTTGTCCCTGCCGCTGCGTTGCCTGCGAACGGGTAGAATTTGCTGCTTTGCAGCGAAGCTCGAAACCATGACCGCGCGCCTCCGCGAAATCCCCTACAACACCACCTCGTTCTCCGACCGCGAGATCGTCATTCGCCTGTTGGGCGCGGAAATGTGGGCGATTCTCGACGAGCTGCGTAGTCAGCGCGTCACTGGCCGCTCGGCGCGCATGCTGTTCGAGGTACTTGGTGACATCTGGGTGGTGCGGCGCAACCCTTACCTCGAGGACGACCTGCTCGCTTCCCGTCCGCGCCGCGAGGCGCTGATCGGGGCACTCAAACATCGTCTGGCCGAGATCGAGAAGCGCCGCCAAGGGAATGTCACCGTGGCACGGCTGCTGGCAGCCGCGCATCAGGCGGTCGCCGATTTCGAGCGCTGGTTCGAGGAGACGGCGGCACTGCGGCGGGAAGTCTCGCAGCGCCTGTCACGCCATACGCGGCGGGACAACATTTGTTTCGATGGGTTGTCGCGCGTTGCCCATGTGACCGATGCCACCGACTGGCGCGTCGAGTATCCGTTCGTCGTGCTCACGCCTGACAGGGAAGAAGAAATTGCGCCGCTGGTGCGCGAATGCATCGCGCTGGGGCTGACGATCGTTCCGCGCGGCGGCGGCACCGGCTATACCGGCGGGGCGATCCCGCTCGACCCGCGTTCGGTGGTGATCAATACCGAGAAGCTGATCGACATCGGGCCGATCGTCGAAACCGTGCTGCCGGGTCTTGATCGTCCCTATGCGACGATCCGCACCGGCGCCGGCGTGGTCACGCGCCGCGTCATGGAGCGTGCCGAAGAAGCCGGGCTAGTGTTCGCCTGCGATCCGACCTCGGCCGATGCGTCCACGATCGGCGGCAACATCGCGATGAACGCGGGCGGCAAGAAGGCCGTGCTGTGGGGCACCGCGCTCGACAACCTCGCCTCGTGGCGTATGGTCGATCCGCAAGGGCGCTGGCTCGAGGTCGAGCGCATCAACCACAATCTCGGCAAGATTCACGACCAGGAGACGGCGACCTTCCGTATCCGCCGTTTCGCCGATGATGGCAGTATCGTGCAGGAAGAAATCCTGAATGTGCCGGGGGCCAGCTTCCGCAAGGCAGGATTGGGCAAGGATGTCACCGACAAGTTCCTCGCCGGCCTGCCGGGGGTGCAGAAGGAAGGCTGCGATGGGCTGATCACCTCCGCAGTATGGATTCTGCACAAGATGCCGCCGGTGACGCGCACTTTCTGTCTCGAATTCTTCGGGCGGGTAGCGGATGCGGTGCCGGCGATCGTCGAGATCACCGACCATTTCAAGCCCGGTGGCACAGGTCTGGCAGCCGGTGTGAGACTGGCTGGTCTAGAGCATCTGGACGAGCGTTACGTGAAAGCCGTCGGTTATGCCACGAAAGCGAAGCGGCATGGCCGGCCGAAGATGGTGCTGATCGGTGATCTCGTCGGCGATGACGAGACGGCGGTGATGCGCGCCGCGTCCGAGGTGGTGAAAATGGCCAACCGCCGCGGCGGCGAGGGCTTCATCGCGGTGACGGACGAGGCGCGCAAGCAGTTCTGGCTCGACCGCGCGCGCACCGCGGCGATCTCGCGCCATACCAACGCGTTCAAGATCAACGAGGACGTGGTCATCCCGCTGGCGCGCATGGCCGAATATTGCGATGGCATCGACCGACTGAACATCGAGCTGTCGATCAGCAACAAGCTCGCCTTATGCGATGCGCTGAGCAACTTCCTCTCTGGCGAGCTGCCGCTCGCGCTGGGCGAGGCCGGGCTGGCTGGACGGGCCTTGATCGGCGAGAAGCGGGAAATGGCGCTTGCCGCCGTCGCCGAGGTGCGCTCGCGCTGGCAGGCGCTGCTCGATGATCTCGATACGCATTTCCCGGCCTTGCAGGATCACAGCCTGCGCGTCTCCTGGAAGGCCGAGCTCAAGCCTCTGCTCGAGGAAATCTTTGCCGGCGATGCCTATGCGCCGACACGTGCGCGCATCGAGCAGATCCATCAGGAAGTGTTGCGCGGCCGCCTGTTCATCGCCCTGCACATGCATGCCGGCGATGGCAACGTGCATACCAACATTCCGGTCAATTCCGACAACTACGCGATGCTGCACACGGCCTATCGCACCGTCGACCGCATCATGGCACTGGCGAAGAGCCTCGGCGGAGTGATCTCCGGCGAGCATGGCATCGGCATTACCAAGCTCGATTATCTTTCCGACGCCGAGCTCGAACCGTTCCGCGCCTACAAACGCAAGATCGATCCGCACGGGCATTTCAACAAGGGGAAGCTTCTGCCCGGTGCCAATCTGGCCAATGCCTACACGCCATCGTTCGCGCTCATCGGCATCGAATCGCTGATCATGGAACAGTCCGAGATCGGGCGCATTTCGGACATGGTCAAGGACTGCCTGCGTTGCGGCAAGTGCAAGCCGGTGTGCTCGACCCACGTGCCGCGCGCCAACCTGCTCTACAGCCCGCGCAACAAGATTCTCGGTGTCGGCTTGCTGATCGAGGCCTTCCTCTACGAAGAACAGACGCGGCGCGGTGTCTCGCGGCGGCATTTCGAGGAATTCGCCGATCTCGCTGACCATTGCACGGTGTGCCATCGTTGCCTGAAGCCTTGTCCGGTCGATATCGATTTCGGCGACGTCTCGATCGCGATGCGCAATTTCCTGCGCCGCTCCGGCAAGAAGAAGACCTTTCCTGGCACGAAGCTGGCGATGGCTTTCCTGACCGCCACCGATCCGGCCACCGTGCGGCTGTTGAAAACCGCGATCGTCGATGTCGGTTACCGTGTCCAGCGGCTCGGTCACTCGATCGCGAAGACGCTAGGTGTCACGCAGCCGGTGACGCGGCATCCGCCCGCGACCCTCGGCCGCCCGCCGCTCAAGGCGCAGGTGATCCACTTCCTGAACAAGCCGCTGCCGGCCGGCATGCCGCGCCGCACCGCACGTGCCCTGCTCGACATTGAGGATCGCACGGTGATCCCGGTGATCCGGGATCCCCACCGGGCGGCGGAGGAAGGCGAGGCCGTGTTTTATTTCCCGGGCTGCGGCTCGGAGCGGCTCTTCTCCCAGGTGGGGCTGGCCACCCAGGCGATGCTCTGGCATCTCGGTGCCACGATCGTGCTGCCGCCCGGTTACCTATGCTGTGGCTATCCCCAGACCTCCGGCGGCGAGGAAGACAAGGGCACGCTGATCACGACCCAGAACCGCGTGCTGTTCCATCGCGTCGCCAACACGCTCAACTATCTCGACATCAAGACCGTGATCGTCAGCTGCGGCACCTGTCTCGACCAGCTCGAGACCTACCAGTTCGACAAGATCTTCCCTGGCTGCCGGCTCATCGACATCCATGAATATCTGATGGAGAAGGGGGTAAGCCTCGATGGTGTGCCGGGCGTGCGCTTCATGTATCACGAACCCTGTCACACGCCGATGAAGATTTACAACGGTACCGGGGTCGCCCAACGCCTGCTCGGCCAGCGCGTCGATCTGAACGACCGTTGCTGCGGCGAATCCGGCACGCTGGCGGTGACGCGTCCCGATGTCGCAACGCAGGTGCGTTTCCGCAAGCAGGAAGAGATCGTCGCCGGCATCGCCAAACTCGGCGCTGGCGGAAATGAAGGCATCCCGCCGGGCGCCGAGTCGCTTCGGAAACTCGGCGCTGGCGGGACGGCACCCATGACGACGAAGATCCTCACCAGCTGCCCGAGTTGTCTGCAAGGGTTGCAGCGCTATCGCGAGGATGTGCCGATCGAGGCCGATTACCTCGTCGTCGAACTGGCGCGCCACATTCTCGGCGAGGATTGGCTTAAGCGTTACATCGCCGCCGCCAATGCCGGCGGCATCGAGCGGGTGTTGCTCTGACGTTGTTGCTCAGCCCTCGATCAGATCGATTCGCGCCGCGCCGCTTTGCC
This sequence comes from uncultured Methyloversatilis sp., assembly GCA_964478415.1. Lineage (GTDB taxonomy): Bacteria > Pseudomonadota > Gammaproteobacteria > Burkholderiales > Rhodocyclaceae > Sulfuricystis. The sequence continues at coordinate 65,085 of CAYZII010000002.1, read as the reverse complement.
GATCGATCGCGATCAGCCATTCGCCATACTCGGTCTGTGGCTCGATCGGCGTCGGATCGTCGGCGCAGGAGCAGCCCGCCAGGATGCCGGCGAAGAACATGCCGACCTTGACATGGATCGCAGCGTCATCGGCATGGGCATCGAGCAGCACGACCGTGACTGTTTCGTCTGCGACCGTGCTGGTGCCAGACAGGGCCTGTTGCAGTGGCAGCTCGTCGGCATGCGCGGCGAGCTCGCGCTTGAGCGTTGCGGCGAAATCCGCCTTGCCCCATGCCTGCAGTGATTCGGGGAGTCGCATCAGCGCATCGGTGTATCGGCGGGCGCGGCGCGCAGATATTGGCGCGGCCAGGGAAGCGTGTGCCCGAGCGCCTGGGCGGCATGCAGTGGCCAGTAGGGATCGCGCAGCGTCTCACGCCCGAGCAGCACCAGGTCCGCCTGTTCGCAGCGGATGATGTGGTCGGCCTGCTGCGCTGAAGTGATCAGGCCGACCGCGGCAGTGGGAATCTGGGCCTCCTGACGGATACGGGCCGCGAAGCCGGTTTGAAAGCCGGTGCCGACCGGAATCTGCGCCCAGGGCACGAGACCGGCACTGGAGACATCGACCAGATCGACGCCGAGCGTTTTCAGCCGGCGGCAGAGCGAGACCGTCTCGTCGCAGCTCCAGCCGCCATCGACCCAGTCGGTCGCTGAAAGGCGAATCAGCAACGGCAGACGTTCGGGCCAGACGGCCCGCACCGCTTCCACCACCTCGCACACGAGGCGGGTGCGGTTCTCGAAGCTGCCGCCATAGGCATCGTCGCGCTGATTGGCGAGCGGGGAGAGAAACTGGTGCAGCAGGTAGCCATGCGCGGCATGAATCTCGACGATCTGGAAGCCTGCGGCCAATGCGCGTTGCGCCGCGGCGGCGAAGCTGGCAACGACATCACGGATGCCGTTTTCATCGAGCGGGGCGGGCAGCGCATAGCCCTCACCGAAGGCGATCGCTGTCGGTGCTACCGGCATCCAACCGCCTTGCTCGCTAGGCAGCGTACCGGGTTTCTGCCATCCCAGCCCAACGCTGGCCTTACGGCCGGCGTGGGCGAGCTGGATCGCGGGCACGGCGCCTTGTGCGGCGATGAAGTGCGCGATGCGGGCGAGAGGCCCGATCTGCGCATCATTCCACAGACCGAGATCGCCCGGGCTGATACGGCCTTCCGGCACGACGGCGGTGGCCTCGACGATGATCAGCGCCGCGCCGCCGACGGCGCGAGAGCCATAATGCACGAAATGCCAGTCGTTGGCGAGGCCATCCCGCGCCGAGTACTGGCACATCGGCGGAATGCCGATGCGATGGGGCAGGGTGAGCTCACGCAGCGTGAGCGGGTCGAACAGCTGGGGCATGGCTTGAGACTCCTTAGAACGGCAGGATCATTTTGCCTGATAATGCGCCGGATGAGCTTCGATCTGACCAGCGCCCAGTTGCTTGGCTTTCTGCTTGCCGCCTTTCTCATCACCGTGGCACCGGGGCCGGACAATCTCGCCGTGCTGAGCCTGGGCATCTCACGCGGCCGGCGCGCCGGCATCGGCTTCGGCCTGGGTTGTGCGCTTGGCTGCTTCACGCACACGCTCTGGGCGGCATTGGGGGTCTCGGCGGCATTGGCGGCTTCGCAGACGGCATTCACGCTGCTCAAGCTTGCCGGTGCCGGCTATCTGTGCTGGCTTGGCTGGCAGGCGCTGAAGAGCCCTGGTGCCTGTCTCGCTGCCGGTGAGCGTCGTACCGATGGGACGCCTTTTGCCGTCTATCTGCGTCGGGGGTTCGTTGCCAATGCCATCAACCCGAAAGTCGCCTTGTTCTTTCTCGCCTTCTTACCCCAGTTCGTCAGCGCCGATGGCACGCATGCCACAGCCCAGTCGGTAGTACTCGGCGTCGTTTTCGCCCTCCAGACCATCGTCGTGTTCGGCCTGCTCGGTTGGTTTGCAAGCGTCATCGGCCGCTGGCTCGTCGCCCATGGCCGACGCCTCGATCAGGCCACCGGTGTGCTGTTCATCGGACTCGGTATTCGCCTTGCCCTGGAGACACGTTGATGCGCCAAGCCCACGAAATCCTTTCCGTGCCGAGCCGTGGTCGCGGCCTGATCGAGATCACCGACAAACTGATCGCCTTCGCACAGACAAGTGGTTTGCGCGATGGCCTGCTCACGGTGTTTTGCCGCCATACCTCGGCTTCGCTGCTGATCCAGGAAAACGCCGATCCCGACGTGCGCCACGATCTGGAGAGCTTTTTCGCCAGGCTCGTGCCGGATGGACAGCCCCACTGGCGCCACAACAACGAGGGACCGGACGACATGTCGGGCCATATCCGCAGCGCGTTGACCCAGACCTCGCTGTCGATTCCGCTCGTCGAAGGCCGTCTGGCGCTCGGCACCTGGCAGGGCGTCTATCTCTGGGAACACCGCACGCGAGCGCAGCGACGTGAAGTCGTGCTGCATCTGATCGGTGAATGAAGCATGTGCGGCATCGCCGGTGAACTGAGATTCGATGGCACAAAGCCTTCACAGGCGACGCTGGAGCGGATGAATGCGCGACTGGCGCGGCGCGGCCCAGATGCAGAAGGGTATTGGATGGAAGGCCCGATCGCCCTCGCCCACCGCCGGCTGGCGATCATCGACCTCTCGGCGCTTTCGAACCAGCCGATGGTCGATGCCGCGGCGGGGCTGGCACTGGTCTTCAATGGCACGATCTACAACTATCCAGAACTGCGCCATGCGCTGATCCAGCGCGGCCATGCGTTCTTTTCCGATGGCGATAGCGAGGTCATCCTGCGCGCCTATGCCGAATGGGGGGAGCGTTGTGTCGAGCGCTTCGTCGGCATGTTCGCGTTCGCGATCTGGGACATGTCGCGCCAGCAGCTCTTCCTCGCGCGCGACCGCATCGGCATCAAGCCGCTCTACTTCGCACGTACCGGCAAATTCTTTCGTTTCGCGTCGAACACGCAGGCCTTGATTGCCTCCGGCGCCATCGATACCGGTATCGACCCGGTGGCACTGACCCACCAGTTCATGCTGCATGGCGCCGTGCCCCCTCCGTTCACGATCCTCAAGGGTATCCGCAAGCTCGAACAGGGAACGACGCTGACCATCGATGCGGTAGGCCGCACCGTCGAACGGCGTTACTGGAACCTCGACGCACGCCGGCCGCCCATTGCGCGCAGCGAAGGAGAATGGCGCGAGGCGATCCACGCGGCGCTGCGCCATGCGGTCAGGACCCATCTCGACATCGCCGACGTCAAGGTCGGGGTGCTGCTCTCCGGCGGTCTCGATTCTTCGCTGCTGGTGGCGCTCGCCCACGAAGAAGGTTTTGCCGATCTGCTGACCTTCTCGATCGGCTTCGAGGATTACCGCGGCACAGAAGGTGAGGAGCGTGGCAACGAGTTCGAATATTCGGATGCGGTCGCCGACCACTTTGGCACGCGTCATCACCGTTACTTGATTCCAAACAGCGAGGTGCTGCAGCGTCTGCCGGAGGCCGTGGACAGCATGGCCGAGCCGATGGTCAGCCAGGATGCGGTGTCCTTTTATCTGCTCGCCGAACGGGTCAGCCGCACCGTCAAGGTCGTGCTGAGCGGTCAGGGAGCCGACGAGGTGTTCGCCGGCTATGCCTGGCATCGAGAGATGGCGGCAGCGACTGGCCCGGCGATCGAGCGCCTGCAGCGCCGTTACTTCGACCGTGACTATCGCGAATTCGTCGAAATGGTGCGCAAGCGTTACCAGGTCGGGGATGTGACCAGCGCGCTCATCGCGGCGAAGCTCGAGGAAGCCTGTGCCAACGAATTCATCGACCGGCTGCTCGCCGTCGAGGCGACGCTGTTGGTCACCGACGATCCGGTCAAGCGCGTCGATAACATGACTATGGCATGGGGACTGGAAGCGCGCGTGCCCTTCCTCGATCATCCGCTCGTCGAACTGGCTGCCAGGATGCCGGCAGAATGGAAGCTCGGTTCCGGTGGCAAACACGTGCTGAAGCAGATCGCGCGCGGCCTGTTGCCCGATGGCGTGATCGACCGGCCGAAGGGCTATTTCCCGATGCCGGCATTGAAATACGTGCGTGGCGAATTCCTCGAGTTCATGCGCGGCATCCTCACTTCGGCCGCCTGCCGCCAACGCGGCATCTTTAAGCGCGCTTATGTCGAGAAACTGCTCGCCGAGCCGGAAAAACATCACACGCGCATCCAGGGCAGCAAGCTGTGGCACCTCGCGCTGCTCGAATTCTGGCTACAGCGGCAGGTGGATGGTGGGGGCTGATAAAATCCAAACATTCTTTCTTGCACTGAAAATCGTCAGTCACTGCCCTAACGCGCGTTGCCCCAGTCATTCGATGCGATGAGCGCGAAAGTCTATATCCGCACCTTCGGCTGCCAGATGAATGAGTACGACTCGGACAAGATGGCCGATCTGCTCGCCCGGCATGAAGGTGCCGTCAAGACCGAGAACGCCGAAGAAGCGGACATCATCCTGCTCAACACCTGTTCGGTGCGCGAAAAGCCGCAGGAGAAGGTATTTCACGAGCTCGGGCGGCTTAAGAAATTGAAGGAGAAAAAACCAGGGTTGGTGATCGGTGTCGGCGGTTGTGTCGCCAGTCAGGAGGGCGAGGCGATCATCGCACGCGCACCCTATGTCGATCTCGTCTTCGGGCCGCAGACCCTGCATCGGCTGCCCGAATTGATCGCCGCGCGGCGGGCATCCGGCCAGGCGCAGGTCGATGTCTCCTTCCCCGAGATCGAGAAATTCGACAAGCTGCCGGCGGCGCGCGTCGAGGGCGAGGGGGCCGCGAGCGCTTTCGTCTCGATCATGGAAGGCTGTTCGAAGTTCTGCACTTTCTGCATCGTGCCTTACACGCGTGGCGAGGAAGTGTCGCGCCCGTTCGAGGATGTGCTCACTGAAGTGCAGGCATTGGTCGAACAAGGCGTCAAGGAAGTGACGCTGCTCGGCCAGAACGTAAACGCCTACCGCGGCCTGACCGCGGATGGGCAGGAGGTGGATCTCGCTTTCCTGATCGAGACGCTCGCGGCACTGCCTCAGCTCGAACGCATCCGTTACACGACTTCCCATCCGCGCGAGATGACCCAGCGGCTGATCGATGTCTTCGCCACGACGCCGAAGCTCGCTTCCCATCTGCATCTGCCGGTGCAGTCCGGTTCCGACCGGATTCTCGCCGCGATGAAGCGCGGTTACACGGTGCTCGAATACAAGTCGCTCGTGCGCCGGCTGCGCCAAGCGCGCCCGGACATCTCGATCTCTTCCGATTTCATCGTCGGCTTTCCCGGCGAGACGGAGGAGGATTTCGAGAAGACCCTGCAGCTTGTCGACGCGATCGGTTTCGATGCGAGTTTTTCTTTTCTGTTCAGCCCGCGCCCCGGCACGCCGGCGGCGGAAATGCAGGACGCGACGCCGGCGGAGGTGAAGCTGGAAAGGCTCCAGCGTCTGCAGAAACGCCTCGAAGAGCAGGCACAGGCGATCTCGCAGCAGATGGTCGGCAAGATAGAACGCGTGCTCGTCGAGGGTCGGGCGAAGAAGGATCCCGAAGAATTGGCCGGCCGTACCGCGAACAATCGTGTGGTCAATTTCAAGGGTAGCCCGCGCCTGATCGGCCACTTCATCGATGTCAGGATCACTGCGGCCTTGCCGCATTCGTTACGTGGCGAAGTGGTGGTGCGCGAGGTATGAGCCGCGTCCGGCAGCTCAGATCACGTAGTCGGTAAACGGCGTGTCTTTGTCCTTCCTTCGATCGCGCCCACTGCGGCGGGGGGGATTGTCCGGATCGTAGCGTACCGCTCCCCGGCGATCGAAACCTTCGCGGCGCTCATAGCCCCGCTTTTCCTCGAGCAACCGGTAACTGCAGCGGCAGTCGAGCTTGCAGGTGCACTCCGCGAGTGGCAAAGTAGAGGCCTCGTCGAGTCTGAAACGACGCTCGGCAAGATTTTGTGCCGCTAGACAAACCTGACCGCACGCCGGCACGATCAGCTGTTTCCCCCAATTTTTTCTTTGCGGTTGCGCAGCGAGCGCCTCCAGCCGCGCCTTTTCCCGGGCGAGCCGCCGGTGATGGAGATGCAAAGCGATCCCGCCGCCCAACGCGATGAGGACAACGAAGATCAGTAGCCAGCCACCAACGCTCATTATCTGGGAGGAGAATCGGGGAAAGAGGGACCCATGGTGGGGAAATCATACCCGAAGCCACTTGATCGGACAGATTTCGCACCAGGATAGACCGTGGACGTACGGCACCCACCCTGTGGGCCGATTCGGCGGATGATCCGCCCGGCTTGCCCCACGTATGCTATTTTTTAAAATATGAGCCGTTGCGCGCTATGTTCCTTAAGTGGCGAAGAAATCCTTTGGCAGGATGAGCTTTGCCGCGTCGTGCGCGTCGGTGGCCCCGAAGGCGAGGCGTTTCCTGGCTATTGCCGCGTCGTCTGGCGCACGCACGTCGTCGAGATGAGCGATCTGCCGGCCAGCGAGCGTCGCCATCTGTGGGACGTGCTGCACGCCGTGGAAAGTGCGCTGCGCGAAGTGATGCGGCCAGACAAGATCAATCTCGCCAGTTTCGGCAATCTCGAACCGCATTTGCACTGGCATGTGATTCCGCGCTGGCACGACGACAGTCATTTCCCGGCGCCGATCTGGGCTGCGGCCAGCCGGTCAGTGCCTGAACGGCCGCTCCCTTCGAGCGCGTCATTGACTGCCGCGCTGCTGCGGTCACTGGAAAGCATGCGATGAGTGCGGTCACACCACATTTCGCTCTGCCAGCGACCGCGACGAGCAGCGCGCCGCCTTTCACCGACCTGTCTTCCTGCCAGGAGTGGATCGGGCGACTGCCGAGGGCGAATCCGCCACTGATGCAGAAGATATTGCTGGATGCGCTGCGGCGGTTGAACGCCTACACCCTGCCTGCGTCGATCCGGCTGGCACTGCTCGAAGCCTTGCAGGCACCATTGCATTTCGTCCAGGAGGAGAACGCCAGCCTGTTCGCTGGCAAGCCCCTGCCACTGGCGCCGATCGAGCAGTCGGCACTCGATACCACGCACGCGCTCTGGCAGGGTGCGGTGATCGGCTATCTGCATTGCCTGGAAAGCCTGCTTGCAGGCGAGAGCGCCCTCGCGTCAAAAGGAGCGCTCGTATGCCAGCGCGCCTTGACCCTCCTGGTCGCCGATTTTGCCGATCTGCTGCGCGGTGGCTGGCAGCCGGATGGCCTGCTGTGGAAGTACGCCCATCGCGTGTATGCGAGCGCCGAGCGTCTCGGTGTGGCGCAGGAAAGCGTGGCCGCTGCCCCGTCGGTGGTGGCTGCCACTCCTCAGCTCGTTTCCCCGACCTCGGTCTATGTGGTACTGGTGCTGCTGGCGATGGCGGGGTTGTACGAGCTGGCACCACGCCAGCAACGCTGGGTGATGCGCTGGGCCCACCACTGGGCGGGGAAGGGGAAGGTGAAGGTGTTGGCGAGCGCACCCCCTTTGACCGAAGCCCTGCCGCTGTGTGTGGATCTGGGCAGTGATGCACCGCCGCGCTTTTTGCCTTACACCGGCCCCGACGCACGCTGGCTGGATACACGGGAGCTCCACAAGAGCCTGATGACGCGCATCGTTTTGCTCAGCCGCGGTGATCCGGCGATCACCCCGGCCAGTCTTGGCCTGGGCGAAGATTGTCAGATGCCGGCCTGTCTCGAGGTGCTGCAGCGGCTGTTTCCGCGCTGGGTGAGGGGAGGTGTGCACCGGCGTTTCGAGCGCCATCCGCTGCAGGGCCCCTGTCGCTTCGTGGCAGGCGTCGATGCGATCCACTTTTACGTTTCCGGCCATCGCCGTTTCAGACCACCGGGCAGCGTTCCGCAGGACAAGCTGCGGCAACAGCGCGAAGCCATCGAAATCTTCGATACCCCGCTGCCTGGCTTGACGGACGAGATCAGTCCCGAACTGGGGTTCCAGACCGAAAGCTGGACGCTCGCCGAGGATTGGCGGCTTTTCGATCATTCCGAAGGGGGGGTCTGTCTGGTACGGCCGATCGAGCGCGTAGGTGGGCGGCTCGCGATCGGTCAACTGGTTGCCGTCCAGCCGACCAGCCGCGGCGAATTTCTGCTCGGTGTGGTGCGCTGGGCGCAGCGACGCGGCAACGAGCTGGCGACCGGTATCCAGCTGCTCGCGGGCCGGCCGGAGCCAGTTGCGGTGCGGCGCACCGGCGTGATGGCAACGCCGGACCCCTATCAGCCAGGGTTCATTTTGCCGGCAGACTCGGGACACGCTCTCAGGCTGATTCTGCCACCTGGCAGCTTCAAGGCCGGACGCATTATGGAAACCTGGACGACGTCGGCGACTCGCCGTTTCCGGATCGAAGAGCTGGTCGAACGCGGTGCGGACTTCGAACTCGTGCGTTGCGTCGAGTCGAAGTGACGAGACTCTGCGCTGGTGCAGCGGCACGGAATCAGGGCGATGGTTTCTCAAGACCGACATCGAGGGTGCGTTCGTCTGCTGGAGCGCTCAGCTGCATCGCTGCCTGGACTCATTCATCTTCCGCTGGGGGTTCGAACCACTGCAATTGCCGCTGCATGATCTCGACCGTCGCTTCCGACGCATCCCCCTGGCGCGCGAGAAGGCGCCGCGCGAGTTCCTCGGCTGGTGCCTGCGGCGCGATCAGCTCGAAAGCGACGCCCAAGCGCTTTGCCAGCTCACGGAAGCGATCGCGTTCGGCGCGTTTCAAGAAGGCGGCGTCGACGATCACCGACCAGCCATCGACGAGTATCGCCTCTGCCAGTTCGTAAAGCCGCGCATAGGTGCGCGCGTTCGCCTCCGGCGTGTAGATCGTCCCGCCGCTCGAGGCATCCGGCGCGAGGCCGAACAGTCGCTTGCGCTCGACATCGGAGCGGATGCGCACGGTCGTCAGAAACTCTGCGCTAGCGAGACGGCACGAGGTTTGAAAAGTCTTGCCGCAACCCGATGGGCCGCAGGTGATCGTCAGCCGCAGCGCTGGTGGGACGGTCAGGCGCTCGCCCAGTGCGAGATAGCCTTGCGCATCAAGAGGATCGCCGCGCAACGCAGCGACTTTCGCCCGTACCAGCGCGCGATAGACGAGATAGAAACGCAACACCGCGAGCGCCGCGAAATCGCCGCTCCAGACCAGCCATTCGTTGAGCAGCCAGGTTGCCAGTCCAGGCTGGTCGTGGTCGAGCAAGTCGAGCAGCGTGAAGGCAAGTTCGCTGATGACATCGATCGAACGGAAACCCGGATTGAATTCGATGCCGTCGAACGCGACGATGCGACCGTCGAGCAACACCAGATTGCCAAGGTGCAGGTCGCCGTGGCCTTCGCGAATGAAGCCCTGCCGATGGCGTTGCGCGAAGGTCTCGCGGCGGTGCTGCCATTCGGCCTCGGTCCAGCTTTTGAGGGTGGCCAGGCGGGGCGCTTCCCCGGAAAGTAAGGTCTCGAGTTCGTCGAAATTTTCCATTGCGTCGCTCAGGACGCGTTCCGGCGTGCCGAACTCTGGTGGGGCTTTTGCTGCCCTGGCCTGAAATTCGGCCAGCTCACGCGCAAACAGGGAGAGCAATTCGGTCGTCAATTCACCGCGCCGGCAGACGTGGTCGAGGCGTTGCGCATCGGGGAAACGCCGCATCTTCACCGCCGGTTCTCCTGCCAGTTCGACCACCGCGAGATAGAGGTCTGGTGCGAAACGCCGGTTCAGGCGCAACTCCTCTTCACAGTAGAAGCGGCGTTTGTCGAGGGTGCCGTAATCGAGAAAAGGCAGGACGACCGGCTTCTTCACCTTGTAGGCGAATGCGCCGCTCAGCAGGATCCAGGAAATATGGGTCTGCAGTACCTCGACCGCGGAGGGATCGGGCAGCGCGGCAACGATTTTTGCAGGCACATCTTGCATAATTGGCATCATTATGACGCTAACCGAATTGCGTTACATCGTCGCCCTGGCCCGCGAGAAGCATTTCGGACGCGCTGCCGAGAAATGTTTCGTTTCCCAGCCGACGCTTTCCGTGGCGGTCAAGAAGCTGGAAGACGAGCTCGGTGTGATCCTCTTCGAACGCGGTCAGCACGAGATCACGGTCACCCCGTTGGGTGAGCCGATCATCCGGCAGGCCGAGAAGGTGCTCGCCGAAGCCGCCCATATCAAAGAGCTCGCCGCCGCGGCGGGCGATCCGCTCTCCGGACCGTTACGCATTGGTGCGATCTACACGATCGGGCCCTATCTGCTGCCGAAGCTGGTGCCGCTTCTTCGCCAGCGCGCACCGCAGATGCCGCTGCTGCTGCAGGAGAATTTCACCGCCAAGCTGATCGAATCCCTGAAGAACGGCGAGCTCGACGTCGCGATCGTCGCATTGCCGATCGAAGAACCGGGTCTGGTGGCCCAGCCCGTCTACGACGAAGTGTTTCGTGTGCTGGTGCCGGCGCAGCACCCGTGGGCGAAAAAGAAGCTCATCGCACCTCAGCAATTGCTCGAACAACCGCTCTTGATGCTCGGACGCGGCAACTGCTTCCGCGACCAGGTGCTCGATCTCTGTTCACAGGCCGGCGCCGGCGGACCGCAGGTGTTGGAAGGTTCCTCGCTGGAGACGATCCGCTACATGGTGGCTTCTGGGATCGGCGTCACCGTGATGCCTGCCTCGGCGGTCGATGAATTGCCAAAAAACGATGCGCTGCTGCGCGTGCGTCCTTTCGTCGACCCGCAACCATCCCGCCGCGTCGGCCTCGTCTGGCGGGCCTCTTTTCCGCGCCACAAGGCGATCGACCTGTTGCGCCAGGCGCTCATCGATTGCCGGTTGCCGGGCACGATGCTGGTGAAATAGCTTGCTGCTATCCGGCCGATTGAAACGATTTGCTGGCCGCTGCGTGGTTTTCGGCCTAAATTGACAGCATCGACACAGCAGGGAAAAGGAGACCACCATGAAAAAGCAAACCGTACCCCGTATCGACATCGGTATCTCTGATGCCGACCGTGCCAAGATCGCCGAAGGCTTGTCGCGTTTCCTCGCCGACAGCTACACGCTCTACCTGATGACGCACAACTTCCACTGGAACGTTACCGGGCCGATGTTCAACACCCTGCATCAGATGTTCATGCAGCAATACACAGAGCAGTGGAATGCGCTCGATATGATCGCCGAACGCATCCGCGCGCTCGGTCATCCGGCACCGGGCAGCAATCGTGACTTTGCCAAGCTCTCCTCGATCGAAGAGCCGAAAGGTGTGCCGAAAGCCACCGAGATGATCCGTCTGCTCGTCGCGGCGCAGGAAGCCACGGCGCGTACCGCGCGCAGCCTGTTCCCGATCGTCGAAAAGGCCAACGACCAGCCGACGCTGGATCTGCTCACCCAGCGGTTGGAGGTACACGAAAAGACCGCCTGGATGCTTAGGAGCCTGTTGGAAGAGTGACGCAGCTGATCACCTACCAGCTCCTGATCGAGCTTTCCCGCCCGCTGCGCGTGCGCATCGGGCGGCTCGGCAGCCGCGATTTTCCGGCCGGCCGGTATGTCTATACCGGTTCGGCGCGCCGCAACTTCGAGCAGCGCATCGCACGGCATTTGCGCCGAAAGAAGTCGCTGCATTGGCACATCGACTGGCTGCTCGCTGCACCGGGAGTTTCCGTCGTAGGCGTGCAGCGTTATGGCGGGGAGGAATGCGCCATCAACCGTGCGACGCGTGGCGTCATTCTCGTTCCGGGGTTTGGCGCCTCTGACTGTCGTGCCGGCTGCGGCAGCCACCTCAAATTTCTGGGTTGAAACGCTGGTGCAGCCAGTCGAGCAGATCCTGCGCCGGCGTGCGCCAGTCGGCTTCCAGCATCAATCCATGTCCCATGCCAGGGTAGATCACCGCGTGGACACCATACGTCTGCGCGGTCATCCTGACCAGCGCCGGCGGAATGATCAGGTCGTGATCGGCACCGAGGATGCGCAGGCTCTCGTGTCCGGCTGGCAGGTGCGCCAGCACTTGCCGGGCGTGCGGCAGGTTGAACAGCATCATGTCCCAGAGCGCGCGGTGCGATTCCGGCTGGGCAAGGCGGGCATAGCGCATCAGCTCATCGAGCGCGACCGGTTGCGCAAACAGCGCCTTGCGCAGCTTATCGAGAGCGACGTGGCGCCCGCTCATCAGGGCGTTGAATTCGAACAGCAGACCGGGCTGTTTGAAGAACATGCCGACGGCCGAAGCGGTCAGCCCCTGTGGCGGTACCGAACAGATCAGCACTGCTGCGGGAGCGAAATGACGTTCGAGGTATTTCTGCACGACGAAGCCACCCATCGAATGGCCGATCAGCACGGGCGGCGCACGGAGACTGCTGACGACCGCGGCGACGTCGGCGACGTAATCATCGATCGAGAGGCTATCCAGATGTTCCCGGCCCGGGCTGGCACCGTGACCGGAGAAGGACAGTGCGTGGTTCTCGAAGCCGGCGGCAGCGAAGAAGGGCTGGTAGTTTTCCCAGCACCAGGCGGCGGTGTAGGCGCCGTGCAGGAAGAGGAGTGGCGGAAGCTCCGGACGGGGATGTTGCGGCGGGTGGGAAAGGACTTCGAGGCGATCGCGGCGATTCTGCATCGCCGCATTCTAGTGTTCCTACCAGCATTCTCGCGCGGTTGCTGCGACCAGCGACCACAGCTGTTGCCAGTAGGCAGTGGGAATCGCAATGCCTTGTAGCGTCGTGATCGCCTTGATTGCGTAATCTTTGCGGCGGGTATCGCGTCGCACCGGCTCGCGCAGCAGTCGGCCATGCACGCCGAGGATCGAGATCACCTGGCGTGGCAATGTCATGCCCGGCTGTGCCGTGAAGACCAGCGCCGTTTCGCGGTTGGCCAGTCGCACGACGGTGCCGGGCGGACAAGAACCGGTGATGCGGCGCAGCGCTTCGAGCAGCTGTGCGTCGAACTGCTGGCGTTTGCGCGAGAGCAGCCAGTGCAGCGCAGCGCGCGGCGTCATCGCGTTGCGCAGAAAACGGCGCGGCGCGACGAGGGCATACCAGACATCGACGATCCTCAGGATGCGTGCTTCGAGACAGATTTCGTCACCGGCCAGCGCGGCCGGATAGCCGCTGCCGTCGAAGTATTCGTGATGTTGTTCGACGGCTTCGATCCAACCCAGATCGGCCCCCGGCGACTCGCGCAACAGGTCGGCGGCGAGCTTGGGGTGGCGCATCAGCGTGATGCGCTGGGCATCCGTGGGGAGCGCGTGGGGAGCAAGCAGAGTGTCCTGAAGATCGAGACTGGACAGATTCATGAACAACGCCGCTTTGGCCACCGTATGCTGACGGCGCGCATCGAGACGGATCGCTTGTCCGAGCTGGATGCCGAGGAGCGCCGTGGCGAACGCGTGGCGCAATGCAGGGCTGCCAATCGGCAGGTGCGGAGCCATAGTGAGACTCACATTGGGCCTGGCTGCGACGAGGCCGACCAGCTCGGCCGCCAGCGTCGAAAAACGGATCACATCCTGCACGGTACACGACCAGCATTCGATCGCCTCGACATAGGCGTGGGCCAGCGCGATCAGGCGATCCCACGGCGCGGCGCGCTCGGGGGCGAACGGCGCCGGGCGGGCCGTCGTATTGGCGAAGGCGCTGCCGAATGCTTCAGCAAAGGCGAGGGCAGAGGAAGGCATGAACAGAGCTCTGCAACTTCCTTGCCAGGCGTCACAGGGCTTCGCTGCGTGGAAAAAACGCCGTCTGGGGGAATTCCAAGCGGCAATATTTGCCGCTAAACGCCGTTGGGTGCCGTCCTGTCAGCGCCGATTTTCTGCAGCGCTTCTTCCGGCGTGAGGATCGCAAACAGGCCGGCGAGCCGCCGCCCGCGACGCAATTTGAGCAAGCATTTGTCGGCGGTGATCAGCCAATGGGCACCGCCATCGCGGGCGAGTTCGAGAAACTTCTGATCATCCCGATCTTCGCATTGGGGCAGGGCCCTGGCGGGTTGTGGCACCGCTTCGATGATCCGCGCATGGCTCAGATAGCTTTCACAGGCCGCGGCTTGCACTTCTGGGGGGAGCGAGAACAGCGAATAGCCTAGCACACGCCGGAATTCGACCAGACAGGCGGCATTGGTCAGCGCCTGCCACCGGCCGGAGACGACCTCGTCCCAGAGCGGGGCGAGGCGGCTGTCGGCGAACACGAAAAAGGAGATCAGCACGTTCGTGTCGAAGACGACGCGAACGGGCGGGTTCATGCAGCCTGTTTCTGCTGGTCGAGGCGGAACTTCACGTAGGAGCCCGGCGCATCCTCGAGCACGCCGAGCCTGCCCTTGACCGGATCGCGCGCCGGCACCCGCTCGTCATCGAGCGCGCTCACCCAGGCCTGCCAGTCGGTCCACCAGGAACCTTCGTGGTGCTCTGCACCCTCGAACCACTGCTCGGGGGTTTCCGGCAGGGGTTTCGCCGCATCCGTCCAGTAGCCGTATTTGTTCGCCGCAGGCGGATTGACGATGCCGGCGATGTGACCGGAGCCGCCGAGCACGAAACGCACCGGGCCGGCAAACAGTTTCGCCCCGAGGTAGGTGCTCTGCCACGGCGCGATGTGGTCTTCGATCGTCGAGATGAAGTAGGCCGGCGCCTTGACCTTGGAGAGGTCGATTGCCACGTCGCCGATCACGATGCCGCCCGGCTCCTTGAGCAGGTTCCTCATATACATGTTGCGCAGGTAGAAGCTGTGCATCGCCGCCGGCATGCGCGTGGAATCGGAGTTCCAGTAGAGCAGATCGAACGGGAACGGATCCTTGCCGAGCAAGTAGTTATTGACGACGAAAGACCAGATCAGGTCGTTGGCGCGCAGCAGGTTGAACGTGGTCGCCATCTCGCTGCCTTCGAGATAGCCGCGCTCGCGCATCTTTTTCTCCAGATTCGCGACCTGCTCTTCGTCGATGAATACGCCCAGCTCGCCGGGGATCGAAAAATCCAGCATCGTCGTGAAGAAGGTCGCCGAGGCAAGCCGTTTGTCCTTCTTCGCCGCGAGATAGGCGGCCGTGGTGCCGAGCAATGTTCCGCCGAGGCAGTAGCCGACGGCATTGACCTCCTTTTCCCCGGTCTGTTCGCAAACCTTGTCCAGCGCGGTCAGCGTGCCTTCGAAGACGTAGTCCTCGAAGCTCTTTTGCGCGAGGCGCTCGTCCGGATTGACCCATGAGATGCAGAACACCGTATGGCCTTGATCAAGGGCCCACTTGATGTAGGAATTCTTCTCGCGCAGATCGAGGATGTAGTATTTGTTGATCCATGGCGGGACGATCAGCAGCGGGCGCTTGTATTGGGTCTGCGTCGTCGGCGAAAACTGCAGAAGCTGTATCAGCTCGTTCTGGAACACCAC
Organism: uncultured Methyloversatilis sp.; assembly: GCA_964478415.1. Classification (GTDB taxonomy): domain Bacteria; phylum Pseudomonadota; class Gammaproteobacteria; order Burkholderiales; family Rhodocyclaceae; genus Sulfuricystis. The sequence continues at coordinate 49,786 of CAYZII010000002.1, read as the reverse complement.
CTTGCCGGGGGTGGTGGCGATGTTCTTGCCGAGTTCGAACGCCGAGGTGTCGGTCATCTTGACGCGCAACTGGCCATCGCCCGCTTCGAGATCGCGCAACAGGTTGTTGAGCCCTTTGATCAGATTCTGACCATGGCTGCGCACCGTCTCGCGGAACACTTCGGGATTGGTGTGCACGAAATTGGTCGGTGCGAGCGCATCGATGAACTGGCGCGTGTAAAAGTTCACCTTGCGCTGCGTCTGTTCATCGAGGCCTTGCACGCAGCAGACCGTGTCGTGGATATTGCGCGCGGCGATCAGGTATGACTGCTTGATGAAATCGAACAGGAAGTGCTCTTCCCATTGTTCGTCCTTGAAGCGCTTGTCGCCTTTGGGCGGTGTTGCTACCGGCGGGGTCTGGATGCCCATGAAGCGCAGCCAGGAGTGCTGCCAGAGCGAGAAGTAGTCCCAGACCAGATTCATCTGGGCCTGGGCGAGCCGGTAGGGATTGGCGAGCAGCTTGGCCATCATTTCCATGAAGGCCTGTGCGACGCCGAGTTCGTCTTGCGGTGGGGTGACGCCTTTCTTCAGCTGGCGCTTGATGTACTGGTCGAGCAGTTTCGCGGCGCGTTGCGCGACTTCGGCATAAGTCCTGGCGATTTCCTGAGGATCGGGCAAGCTGGGCTTGTCGGTTTCTTGTGTCGTAGTCATGTCTGTCACTCCTTGTCGGGGATTCTGCTGTAACGAATAATGCCATCGTCAAAGATACGCCGCAGACTGCCACAGCGTTCGAGGTGGTTCAGGTGGGCGATCGCCTCGCCCATCGCAAACAGGGTCTGGTGGGGATCGGTAATGGGGCGGCCGAACAGCGTTTCGAGCAGTTCGCCGGCGCTGCGGGGCGCCCTTTCGCAGGCGGCGAGTAGCTCGGCGCAACGCGCTGCATGATGCGCCTTCAGCTCCTCGATGCGGGCGTGCTGGCCGCGGAAAGGCAGGCCGTGCGAAGGCAGCACCAGCGTCTCGGCGGGCAGCGTGCCGAGACGGTCGAGGGATGAAAGATACAGGGCGAGCGTGTCGAGATCGGGCGCGGCGGCATAGGCACTGATGTTGCTCGTGATGCGCGGCAGCAGCATGTCACCGGAGATCAGCACGTTCAGCTGGTCACAATAGAGGCTGGCATGCTCCGGGGCGTGGCCGTGCCCGACGATGATCTGCCAGCTGTGCTCGCCGAGCGTCAGCCAATCGTCATCGAAGAGCGGCTGGAAGGTCGCCGGGATCGCCGGTACCCCGTGCCGGTAGGCATTGCCACGCGCCGTGAGCGCCGCGCAGCGCGCCGTATCGAGACCGTGGCGGTGAAAGAATCGTACCATCGAGGCCACATCGAAGGGTGGAATGTCCGCAGCGATGGCTTGTCCGGTCAGATATTCTCCCTGCGTGATCGCCAATGGCGCGCCGGTCTCGGCTTCCAGCCAGGCAGCCAGTCCCAGGTGATCGGGATGAAAGTGCGTGACGATCTGCCGTTTTAGGTGCCGTCCCGCCAGCGCCGATTTCCAGGCGTCTTTGACACTGTCCATCGCGATGCCGGTGTCGACCGCGGTATAGCCGTCGCCGTCTTCGATCAGCCACAGGTTGATGTGATCGAGCGCGAACGGCAAAGGCATGCGCAGCCAGTGCACGCCTAACGCCACTTGCTGGAGAACGCCTGCTTCCGGCGGTGTCGGGAAAGGATAAGTGATCGGCATGCTTGGCGCGTTGCCCGGCTGGCGCAAATCTGTTCTACTTGGTGATTCCTAAGTGTATCCGAAATGAAAAACTATTGGTGCACTGCAACATAATGACTTCGACCCCCTCACCTACCTACACCATCGCCGAGCTGGCACGCGAATTCAACCTGACGCCGCGCACGATCCGCTATTACGAGGATCAGGGCCTGCTTTCACCGACCCGCGTCGGCATGCAGCGCATCTATAGCAAGCGCGACCGCACCCGGCTCAAGCTCACCCTGCGTGGCAAACGCCTGGGGCTTTCGCTCGCCGAAATCCGCGAGCTGATCGACATGTACGACACCGCGCCCGAATCCTCGCAACTGACTCGTCTGCTCGAGGTGCTGGCCAAGCGTCGCGCCAAACTCGAGCAGCAGCGCGAGGACATCGAAGCGGTGCTCGCCGAGCTCGACGCCCTGGAGCGGCAATGTCGCAGCCTGCTCGCCGAAGGCGGGACCGCCCGCAAGCGTATTTGACGTTGACGTAAACGTCAACATAGAATGAGCCAAACTTTACGGAGGCACCGTGAGCTACGGCATCCCGCGCGCTGAGGCGAAATTCGAGCCCCGCGACTCCCAGTGGAACGAAAAGGTGCGCATGAGCTTCGCGAAGCAGGGGGTGATGGGCCTGATCGGTGCCCGACTGATCGACCTCTGGCCCGGCGGCTGCGAAATCCACCTGCCCTATCGTCCCGAGCTGTCGCAACAGCATGGCTATTTCCATGCCGGCGTGACCACGACGATCCTCGACAGCGCGGGCGGCTATGCCGGTTTTTCCCTGATGGCGGCGAACACCTCGGTGCTTTCGGTCGAGTTCAAGATCAACCTGCTCGCGCCGGCGGACGGGGAGCTGTTGGTCGCCAGCGGCGAAGTGGTCAAGCCGGGCAGGAATCTCGTCGTCACGCGCGGCGAGGCCTGGGTGATCAGGCATGGCAAGCCGACGCTGTGCGCGATCATGCAGCAGACATTGATGACGATGCACGACAAGATGGAGAAATGACATGATCGGACTCGACTTCCAGCTCGGCGATGAGATTGAGATGCTGCGCGACACGGTGCGCAGTTTTGCCGCCAAAGAGATCGCGCCGCGCGCGGCGCAGATCGACCGCGACAACCAATTTCCCACCGACCTGTGGCGCAAGTTCGGCGCACTCGGCCTGCTCGGACTGACCGTGCCCGAGGAGGACGGTGGCACCGGCATGGGTTATCTGGCGCACATCGTCGCGATGGAAGAGATTTCCCGCGCCTCGGCTGCCGTGGGGCTGTCCTATGGCGCCCATTCGAATCTGTGCGTGAATCAGTTGCGCAGGAATGGCACAGCCGAGCAGAAAGCGCGTTATCTGCCAAAACTGATCTCCGGCGAGCATGTCGGCGCGTTGGCGATGTCCGAGCCGAACGCCGGCTCCGATGTCGTCTCGATGCAACTTCGAGCCGACAAAAAGGGCGACCGCTACGTCCTGAACGGCAGCAAGATGTGGATCACCAATGGCGGGGATGCCGATGTGCTGATCGTCTATGCCAAGACCGATGTCGCCGCCGGCGCAAAAGGCATCACCGCGTTCATCGTCGAAAAAAACTTCACGGGCTTCTCGCATGGCTCGCATCTGGACAAGCTCGGCATGCGGGGTTCGAATACCTATCCGCTGTTCTTCGACGATTGCGAGGTGCCGGTAGAGAACGTGCTCGGTGGCGTCGGCAACGGCGTCAAGGTGCTGATGTCGGGTCTCGATTACGAACGCGCGATACTCGCTGGCGGGCCGCTGGGCATCATGGCGGCCTGCATGGACGTGGTCTTGCCCTATGTCCACGAGCGCAAGCAGTTCGGCCAGCCGATCGGCGAGTTCCAGCTGATGCAGGGCAAGCTCGCCGACATGTATACGACCTGGCAGGCCTGCCGCGCCTATGTCTATGCGGTCGGACGTGCCTGCGATACGCACGACCACAGCCGCAGGCTGCGCAAAGATGCGGCTGGCGCGATCCTTTACGCCGCCGAGAAAGCCACCTGGATGGCCGGTGAAGCGATCCAGGCGCTGGGCGGCAACGGCTACATCAACGAATACCCGACCGGCCGGCTGTGGCGCGATGCAAAGCTCTACGAGATCGGCGCCGGTACCTCGGAGATCCGCCGCATGCTGATCGGCCGGGAACTGTTCAACGAAACGATTTGAAAGGAAATCGAGATGTCCGATGCCATCGTGATCGTGGGTGCCGCACGCACGCCGCTGGGCGGCTTCATGGGCGATTTCGCCGCGCTTTCCGCGGCCCATCTCGGCGCCATCGCGATCAAGGCCGCCGTCGAGCGCGCCAGCATGAAGCCCGACGCGATACAGGAAGTGTTGATGGGCTGCGTGTTGCAGGCCGGCCAGGGCCAGGCGCCGGCGCGCCAGGCGGCGTTGCAGGCCGGTTTGCCATTGTCGGCAGGCTGCACCACGGTGCACAAGGTCTGTGGCTCAGCGATGAAGGCGTTGATGATCGCCGCGGATACGCTCAAGGCGGGCAGCCAGGAGGTGATCGTCGCCGGCGGCATGGAGTCGATGAGCAATGCACCTTACCTGCTGCCCAAGGCGCGCGGCGGATACCGGCTCGGTCATGGCCAGATCCTCGACCACATGTTCTTCGACGGCCTCGAGGACCACTACACGCCGGAAAACCGGGGCCGCCTGATGGGCACCTTCGCCGAAGACTGCGCCGCGCGGTACGGCTTCACGCGGCAGGACCAGGATGCGTTTGCGATTGCCTCGACGCAGCGGGCGCAGAGTGCGGGGGAGAATGGCAGCTTCGACTGGGAGATCGCCCCGGTCATGGTCAGTGGCAAAAAGGGTGACGTCGTCATACGACGCGACGAACAGCCGGCCAAGGCCCAGCTCGACAAGATTCCCCTGCTCAAGCCAGCTTTCAAGAAAGACGGCACCGTGACACCTGCCAATTCCTCGTCGATTTCCGATGGCGCCGCCGCACTCGTGCTGATACGTGAGAGCATCGCCGCACAGCGTGGCTTGACGCCCCTGGCGCGCATCGTCGGCTACACGACGCATGCCCAGGAACCGGCGTGGTTTACCACCGCGCCGGTCGGGGCGATCAAAAAACTCTTCGCGCAGACCGGCTGGACGGCCGACAGCGTCGATCTTTATGAGATCAATGAAGCCTTTGCCGTCGTGACGATGGCGGCGATGAAGGAGCTCGGTCTGCCCCATGACAAAGTCAATGTGCATGGCGGGGCCTGCGCACTCGGTCATCCGATCGGCGCCTCGGGCGCGCGCATCGTCGTGACACTGCTCGGCGCCTTGCGCAAATATGGTCTGCGCCGCGGCGTGGCGAGCCTGTGCATCGGCGGCGGCGAGGCCACCGCGATGGCCGTCGAGCTCTTGTGAGGACCGCTTGCTCGGCACCTACCTGAGACTCGTCACCACCGCGGTGGTCTGGGGTGGCACCTGGGTCGCAGCACGTTTCGCGGTCCAGGAAGCGCCCCCGCTGGCGGTCGCGGTGTGGCGCTTTTTCTTTGCTGCCTCAAGCCTGCTCGTGCTGGTGCGCTGGCGTCATGGCCGGCTGCCGCCGCTCGAACGCCGCGAGTTCTGGCTGATTGTCGCGCTCGGCGCAACCGGCATCTTCCTCTACAACCTGTTCTTCCTGTTCGGCATGCAATACATCACGGCCGGCCGTGGAGCGCTGGTCGTCGCCACGACGCCGGTGATCACGCTGCTCCTCGCCGCCGGGTGGCTCAAGGAACGGATGACGCCGGCAAAGGCGGCTGGCAGCGCGCTCGCTTTCCTGGGTTGTCTGCTCGTGATTGGCCGCGGTGATCCGCTGGCGCTCGTCGCTGGCCGCATCGGTGCCGGCGAATGGCTGATCCTCGGCTGCGCCCTGATGTGGTCGCTCTACACGCTGATCGGCCGGCTGGGCACGCAGTCGCTGGCGCGACGCAATCTCGGCGCACTGGTGATGACGGCCTATGCTAGTTGCGCCGGTTTTCTGATGTTGCTCGCCGCAGCACTGATGGAAAATCCGGCCCAGCTCGTGCCGCACTATTCGCTATCGGCCTGGGGTGCGATACTCTTCCTCGGTCTGCTCGGCACGACGCTCGGCTTTACCTGGTTCTCCGGCGCGGTGCAAAAGATCGGCGCGCAGCGCGCGTCGGTGTTCATCAACCTCGTGCCGCTGGCGGCGGTGCTGCAAGGCGCCTGGCTGCTTGGTGAGCGGCTCGACGCCTCAGCACTCGTCGGCGGGCTGCTGGTGATCGGTGGCGTGCTGCTGACCCAGGGCGCGATGACCAAACTGCAAAGGGCCTGTCCATGATGCTCAATGAGGACCAACGCATGATCCGCGACACGCTGCGCACTTTCGCGCGCGAGCGCCTCGCCCCTCATGCGGCACAATGGGATCGTGATCACACATTCCCCGCCGCGGCGCTGCAGGAGCTCGCGGCGCTCGGGGCGTGGGGCATCGTCGTGCCGGAAGCCTGGGGAGGTGCCGGTCTCGATTATCTTTCGCTGGCCGTCGCGATCGAGGAGATCGCTGCCGGCGATGGTGCCACCTCGACGATCCTTTCGGTGCAGAACTCGCTGGTCTGCGGCATCTTGTACAGATACGGCAATGATGCGCAAAAGGCACGCTGGCTCAGGGGCGCGGCGACGGGCAAGCTGCTCGGCTGCTTCTGCCTGACCGAACCGCACGTCGGTTCCGATGCTGCGGCGATCAAGACGCGCGCCGTGCGAGATGGCGATCACTGGGTGATCGATGGTGTCAAACAGTTCATCACCTCAGGCAAGCATGCGCAGATCGCGCTCGTCTTCGCCGTCACCGATGCGACGGCGGGACGGCAGGGCATTTCGTGTTTCTGCGTACCGACCGATACGCCGGGCTACCTCGTCGCCCGTATCGAGGAAAAACTTGGCCAGCATGCCTCCGACACAGCGCAGATCGTTTTCGAAAACTGTCGTGTTCCCGCCGACCATTTGATCGGCCGCGAGGGCGAGGGTTACAAGATCGCGTTGTCGAACCTGGAAGCCGGCCGCATCGGCATCGCGGCACAGGCCGTTGGCATGGCGCGCGCGGCGTATGAGGCCGCTCTTGCCTATGCCAAGGAACGCACCGCCTTCGGCAAACCGATCGTCGCGCACCAGGCGGTGGCCTTTCGCCTTGCCGACATGGCGACGCGCATCGAAGTGGCGCGCCAGATGGTCTGGCATGCCGCGTCCTTACGCGATGCCGGTCTGCCTTGCCTGAAGGAGGCGAGCATGGCCAAGCTGTTCGCTTCCGAAATGGCTGAAGCGGTCTGCTCCGAGGCGATCCAGATCCACGGGGGGTATGGCTATGTGAGCGATTTCCCGGTCGAGCGCATCTACCGCGATGTGCGTGTCTGCCAGATCTATGAGGGCACTTCCGACATCCAGCGACTGGTGATCGCGCGTGCGCTGACAGAGGAATGAGATGGCCATCATCGAATCGAAGCTCGACACACGTAGTGCGGAGTTCAAGGCCAACGCAGCGGCGATGCAGGCGCTGGTCGATGATCTGCGCGAAAAATCGGCGCTGCTGACACGGCACGGCTGTGGCGGCTCCGCCGCGGCACGCGAGAAACATCTGGCGCGCGGCAAGCTCCTGGTGCGCGAACGCATCGACCATCTGCTCGATCCGGGCGCGCCCTTCCTCGAGATCGCGCCGTTGGCGGCCTGGGGCATGTATGACGATGAAGTGCCGGGCGCGGGCCTGGTCGCCGGTATCGGACGCATCGCCGGCGTCGAATGCATGATCGTCGCCAACGACGCCACTGTGAAGGGGGGCACCTATTACCCGCTCACGGTCAAGAAGCATCTGCGCGCCCAGGAAATCGCGCGCGAGAACCGCTTGCCCTGCCTCTATCTCGTCGATTCGGGGGGCGCCTATCTGCCGATGCAGGACGAAGTGTTCCCGGACAAGGAACATTTCGGCCGCATCTTCTACAACCAGGCGACGTTGTCCGCTGCGGGCATTCCGCAGATCGCCGTGGTGATGGGTTCATGCACCGCCGGCGGTGCCTATGTGCCGGCGATGTGCGACGAATCGGTGATCGTCAAGAACCAGGGGACGATCTTCCTCGGTGGCCCGCCGTTGGTGAAGGCCGCCACAGGAGAGGTGGTGAGCGCCGAAGACCTCGGTGGTGGTGATGTGCATACGCGCGTCTCGGGCGTCTGCGATCATCTGGCCGAAAACGATCTGCATGCCTTGTCGATCGCGCGGCGCATCGTCGCCACTCTCAACTGGCGCAAACAGGTTACCCTCGCCCTCGCCCCGCCCGAGGAACCCCGTTACGATCCCGCCGAACTGTATGGCGTGATCCCGACCGATACGAGAAAGCCTTATGACGTGCGCGAGGTGATCGCCCGCCTCGTCGATGGTTCGCGTTTTGAAGAATTCAAGGCCCGTTACGGTACCACGCTGGTCACCGGTTTTGCGCACCTCTCTGGCTATCCGGTGGGCATCATCGCCAACAATGGCATCCTGTTCTCGGAGTCGGCGCTCAAGGGTGCGCATTTCATCGAGCTGTGCGCGCAGCGTGGTATTCCTTTGGTATTCTTACAAAACATCAGTGGCTTCATGGTGGGTCGCAAATATGAAAACGCCGGCATCGCCAAGGATGGTGCAAAAATGGTCACTGCAGTCGCGGCGGCGCAGGTGCCGAAATTCACCGTGATCATCGGCGGTTCTTTCGGCGCTGGCAACTATGGCATGTGCGGACGTGCCTTTGGCCCGCGCCTGCTGTGGACCTGGCCCAACGCGCGCATCTCGGTGATGGGCGGCGAACAGGCGGCGAGTGTACTTGCCACCGTCAAGCGCGATGCCATCGAGGCGAAGGGTGGCACATGGAGCAAAGAGGAAGAAGAAGCCTTCAAGACACCGATTCGCCAGCAGTATGAAACCCAGGGCCATCCCTACTATGCGACCGCACGCCTGTGGGACGATGGCATCCTCGATCCGAGAGAGACGCGCCGCGCACTGGGACTCGCGATTTCGGTTGCACTCAACGCGCCGATCGAGCCGACCCGCTTCGGGGTATTCCGTATGTAACGGGGAAAAGCGATGAACCAGACCCTCCTCACCGAAATCGACGCCGGCATTGGCATCATCACGCTCAACCGTCCGGAGCGTCACAACGCCCTCGACGACGTGATGATCGCCGAGCTGTCCGGGGCGATACTCTCGATGGCCAATGATCCCCTGGTGCGCTTGATCGTGCTTTCGAGCCTCGGCGAGAGCTTCTGTGCCGGCGCGGATCTGGACTGGATGCGCCGCGCAGCTGGCTACGGCAGCGAGGAGAATCGCCGCGATGCTGGAGCCCTGGCCGAAATGCTGCGGCGCATCGCCGAGTGTCCGAAGCCGGTGATCGCGCGCGTGCAGGGACCTGCTTATGGTGGCGGTGTCGGCATGATCGCCGCCTGCGACATTGCCGTGGCTAGTTTCGAGGCACGTTTTGCGCTCACTGAAGTCAAGCTCGGCCTGATTCCCGCGGTCATTAGCCCTTACGTGATCGCGGCCATCGGCGAGCGTCATGCGCGGCGCTACATGCTGACCGCGGAAGCCTTTTCTGCCGCGGAAGCCTATCGCCTCGGCCTGATCCATGAGATGGTCGCAGACGAGGCCTCGCTCGATGCGGCCCTCGGCGAATGGGTCGAAGCCATCCTGCGCAATGGCCCCGTTGCCTTGACCGAAGCCAAGGCCCTGATCCGCGCCGTGGCCGGACAGCCCCTGACGCCTGCGCTCATAGCGGACACGGTCGAGCGCATCGCCCGTGTGCGCGTCTCGCCCGAGGGGCAGGAAGGCATCGCCGCCTTTCTGGAAAAACGTAGGCCGGGCTGGGCACAATGATGTTCTCGAAAATCCTCATCGCCAACCGAGGCGAGATTGCCTGCCGCATCATCCAGACGGCGCGGCGGCTCGGCATCCGCACGGTGGCCGTGTATTCCGAGGCGGATGCCAACGCGCGCCACGTGCGGCTCGCCGACGAAGCCCTCGCGATCGGTCCACCGCCGGCGCGCGAATCCTATCTCGCGATCGACAAGCTCATCGCTGCCGCGCAAGCCGCCGGTGCACCGGCTATCCATCCGGGCTATGGCTTCCTGTCCGAGAACGAAGACTTCGCGGCGGCCTGTCAGGCCGCCGGTATCGTCTTTATCGGTCCGCCGGTGGCCGCGATCCGCGCGATGGGCCTCAAGTCGGAAAGCAAGAAGCTGATGGAACAGGCCGGCGTGCCGCTCGCGCCGGGCTATCACGGCGAAGTACAGGAACCCGACTTTCTGCGCGCCCAGGCGGAAGCGATCGGCTATCCCGTGCTGATCAAGGCTTCTGCAGGCGGCGGCGGCAAGGGTATGCGTATCGTCTGGAAAGGCGAAGAATTCGCCACCGCGCTGGCCGCCTGCCAGCGGGAAGCGGCAGCGAGCTTCGGCAACGATCAGGTGCTGATCGAGAAATATCTGCAACGTCCGCGGCATATCGAGTTTCAGATCTTTGGCGACCGTTTCGGCAATTTCGTTCATCTGTTCGAGCGCGATTGCTCGGTGCAGCGCCGTCATCAGAAAGTGCTCGAAGAAGCGCCGGCACCGGGCATGACGTCCGAGCGCCGTGCCGCGATGGGGGCGGCGGCCATCGCGGCGGCACGTGCCGTCGGTTACGTCGGTGCGGGCACCGTCGAGTTCATCGTCGATCGCGACGACAACTTCTATTTCATGGAGATGAACACGCGCCTGCAGGTCGAACATCCGGTCACCGAAATGATCACCGGTCTCGATCTGGTCGAATGGCAGTTCAGGGTCGCTGCCGGTGAGCCGCTGCCCCTGCGCCAGGAACAACTGGCGATCCGCGGCCATGCGCTCGAGGCGCGCATCTATGCCGAGGATGCCGACAGGGGCTTTCTGCCCTCGACGGGTCGGCTGATCCATTTCGCGCCACCGCGCGAGACGCTCCATGTGCGTGTCGATGCCGGTGTCGAGCAAGGTGACGAGATTACGCCCCATTACGATCCGATGATCGCCAAACTGATCGTCTGGGACGATAGCCACGAAAACGCGCGCGAGCGCGCCCGGCAGCGCATGCTGCAGGCACTGGCCGAGTTCCGCATCGTCGGGGTAACGAACAACGTCGCTTTCCTCGCCCGGCTGGTCGCCTGTCCGGCGTTTGCCCAAGCCGATCTCGACACGGGGCTGATCGAGCGCGAACGGGATTTTCTTTTTCCTGACGCGGCAAATGCCGCGCCCCCACAGGAGGCCTGGCTGCTGGCGGCGCTCGCCGAACTGCTGCGCGACCGCAATGACGCGCGCGCGCAAGCACGGGCCAGCGCCGACCCGTATTCCCCCTGGCACCTGCGCGATGGCTGGCGCCTCAATGGCAGCGCGCGGCGCACGATCCTGCTGCGTGCTGGCAGCCACGAGCAACGACTCGTCGCCGCCTATGCTGCCGACGATTTCGTGTTCGAACTCACTGGCCGCAGCTTGCGGGCACGCGGCGAACTGCAGGGCGACGGCAACTTGCGCGCCGATCTCGATGGACGTCGTATCACGGCGACGGTGATCTGCGCTGGCGAGAAACGTCATGTCTTTTTCGACGGCCTGAGCTTCGTCTTCGCCGCCGTCGATCCGCTGCATCACGTGGGTGAAGGCACCGGCGCGGAAGGGAACCTGACGGCGCCGATGCCTGGCAAGGTGATCGCACAGCTTGTCCCGGCTGGCACCTGGGTCGACAAAGGTGCGCCGCTCGTCGTACTTGAGGCGATGAAGATGGAACACACGCTGGTAGCACCTTGTACCGGCATGGTGAAGGCCTATCGCTATGCCATTGGCGAGCAGGTCGCGGATGGTGCAGAATTGGTGGACTTCGAACCGCAGAGCACTTCCCCATGACATTGCCGAAATCCGCGCGCCTCGTCGAGGTCGGTCCGCGCGACGGGCTGCAAAACGAGAAGACATCGCTGCCTGCCGCGATCAAGATCGAGTTGATCGAGCGGCTCGCGGCCTGTGGTCTGAAAACCATCGAGGCCACCGCGTTCGTCTCGCCGAAATGGGTGCCGCAAATGGCCGATGCCGCCGCCGTGATGGCCGGCATCCGCCAACGCGAGGGCGTGAGTTTCCCGGTACTCGTGCCGAACGAGAAAGGGCTGGAAGCCGCGCTTGCGGCCGGCGCGCGCGAAATCGCGGTGTTCGCCGCCGCCTCCGAAGCGTTTTCGCAGAAGAACATCAACTGCTCGATCAAGGCGTCGCTCGAGCGCTTCAAGCCGGTGTTGACGCGTGCCACGGATGCCGACCTCAAGGTGCGTGGTTATGTCTCCTGCGTGCTCGGTTGTCCGTATCAGGGCGAGGTGGCGCCCCAGGCGGTGGCGGATGTCGCCTGGGCGTTGTTCGAGATGGGTTGTTACGAGGTTTCGCTCGGTGACACGATCGGCGTCGGTACGCCGGAAAAGACCAAGGCGCTGATCGAGACGGTCGGCCGGCGCGTGCCGATCAAGAAGCTCGCCGGTCACTTCCACGATACCTATGGCATGGCGATTGCCAATATCTATGCTGCTCTTCAGGTCGGCGTGAATGTCTTCGATGCCTCGGTGGCCGGCCTGGGCGGGTGTCCCTATGCCGAGGGCGCTTCTGGCAACGTCGCTACCGAGGATGTCGTCTGGCTGCTCAGTGGCTTGGGCATCGACTGCGGTGTCGCTCTCGACAAGCTGGTCGAGACAGCCCAGTGGATCTCATTACAACTCGGGCGCGAGCCGGCCTCGAAAGTGTCGAGGGCATTGTTGTCGAAGCGTTGAGGGTCTCGTCGTTCCTGCTGTGCCGCTGCGCGAGGAGCGTTTTACAGCGCTGCGATGCCCGGCAGGAAGATCTCGCTGACCAGCAATGGTCGCCCGACGCGGCAAAAGCGCGAGCGGCGCGCCCACAGGGTCGGCAGTGCCGTGCCGGCCGCGGCCGAAGCGCGACGATGCAGTGGATCGCGTTCGTCGAGACGCGCCACGCGCAACGGGCCGCGGCGGATCGAGGGATCGGCGAACAGCGCGGCGCCCAAAGGGCGGGAACCGATCGCCTGGGCCATGTGCCACGCACCGTTCAAATCCTGCGGAGCGAGCACGCTGTGAGCGAAGACGACGGGGATGCCATCGGCGAACAGCAGCACTTCGCGCGTCCAGGCCAGCCTGCCGAGGGGCAGTCCGATCAGCGTGCGCTCATCATCGAACGGCAGGCGGCGTCCTTCGTAAAGCACATGCACCTCGAAACGGGAGCAGCGTGAGACGATGCGTGCGGTGAGCGAGCCGGGATCGGTTAGCCAAGGGCGCAACCAGTGTGGTGCGGCCGCCAGAGCAGGATGGAGTTTCCAGCGGAACGCCTGACGGGACATCTGCTCTGCGGGATTGCGTGGTTTCGGAAGGATGGCGATGCTACCATAGGGCACGCTCGGCATTAGGGTTTGGCATGCAGCTCGTACTGATCAGCGGTCTGTCCGGTTCTGGCAAGACCATTGCGCTGAACGTCCTTGAGGACGCAGGTTACTTTTGCGTCGATAACTTGCCCGCAGCGTTGTTGTCGGGCCTGGCGGGACATCTGCTGCGCGAAGGACACGAGCGGGTGGCGGTGGCGATCGACATGCGCGGTGGCAGCGGCATCCAGGCATTGCCATCCCAGTTGACTCAGCTCGAGGCGCATCGGATCGATGTGCGTTTTTTGTTTCTCGATGCACGCGACGATGTGCTGATCCAGCGCTTTTCGGAAACGCGCCGACGCCATCCGCTCGCCAGCCCGGACAAGACCCTCGCCGAGGCGATCGCCGAGGAGCGCCTTGCGCTCGATAACTTGCGCGAACTCGGCCACCGCATCGATACCAGCTACCTGCGTCCCAATGCGCTGCGCGCGATGGTCAAGGATTTCCTGGCGCTGCCGACCGATCCGCGCGGTTTGACGCTGCTTTTCCAGTCGTTCGGTTTCAAGCATGGCTTGCCACTGGATGCCGATCTGGTGTTCGACGTGCGCTGTCTGCCCAACCCCCACTATGATCCTCTGTTGCGTCCGCTGACCGGCCGCGATGCGCTCGTCGCCGAGTTCCTCGAAGCACAGCCGGAAGTTTTGCAAATGCTCGCCGACATCCAGCGCTTTCTCGAAACCTGGCTGCCTGCCTATGTGCGCGACAACCGCAGCTATCTGACCGTAGCACTCGGCTGCACCGGCGGTCAGCATCGCTCGGTCTGGTTCGCCGAACGTCTCGCGGAACATTTCCGCGACAAGGCGCGCGTGCTGGTGCGTCATCGTGCGCTCGCGGAATGAAGATCTGGCTCAAGCTGCTGCGGCCGGGGGACTGGCTGACCATCATCATGGCTATGGCGCTCACCCTACTGGCCTTCGTGCTGCTGTGGAGCGGCGGCCGGCCGGAGCGCGCCGTGGTGCGCGTCGAGGGCAAGGTGGTGGCCGAGTTTCCGCTCGATGCGCCACGGCGTTACGTTGCCCGTGGCCCCTTGGGCGAGACCGTGATCGAGATCGCGCCAGGTCGGGCGCGTGTGTTCTCCGATCCCGGCCCGCGCCAGTATTGCGTGCAGCAGGGGTGGCTCACGCGCCCCAATGCGATTGCCATTTGCGCGCCGAATCACGTCACGCTCTCCCTTGCCGGGGGCGAAGCAGATCATGACAGCCTCAACTATTGAACTGTCGGTGACGGCAACCGACCGTCGCATCGCACGGCACGCCGCAGCAGCGATTGCCCTGGCGGTCGCCGAAGCCGCGCTGCCCTCGCCGCTGCCCGGCGTGAAGCCGGGACTGGCGAACATCGTCGTGCTGATCGTGTTGCTGCGCTATGGCTGGCGCGAAGCGGCCTGGGTGTCGCTGCTGCGCGTGGTGGCCGGCAGTCTGCTGATCGGGCAATTTCTCGCGCCGGGTTTTTTTCTTGCGCTCACGGGTGCGCTGACGAGTCTCGCCGCGCTGGCCCTGGCGGTGCATTTGCCACGGCGCTGGTTTGGTGCAGTCACGGCGAGCGTGCTGGCGGCCTTTGCGCACATTGCCGGACAATTGGTGCTGGCGCGTCTGTGGCTGGTGCCCCATGACGGTTTGTTCCTGCTGGTACCGGTTTTTGCCGCATCCGCGCTGGTTTTCGGTATCGTGAACGGTCTGATCGCCGCACGTCTTCTGGAAGAAACTTCATGAACAAGACCGTCGCCGTTGCCTGGACCGGGGCTTCCGGCCTGCCTTACGGCCTGCGCCTCGTCGAGTGCCTTCTCGCGGCAGGGTGCCGGGTCTGGTTGATGTATTCACAGGCGGCGCAGGTCGTGGCCAAGCAAGAGGCCGATCTCGTGCTGCCTGCCCAACCGCGCAAGGCGCAGCGCCTCTTGGCGGAGCGCTTCGCCGAGACGACGGGACGCCTTGCCGTGTTCGGGCGTGAGGACTGGAACGCGCCCCCCGCCTCAGGCTCCAATCCGCCCGATGCCTATGTGGTCTGCCCCTGCTCGATGGGCACACTGGCGGAAATCGCCGCCGGCACGGCGAAGGACCTGATCACGCGCGCGGCGGACGTCGTGCTCAAGGAAGGCAGGCCGCTGATCCTGGTTCCGCGCGAGACACCTCTGTCCGCGATCCATCTGGAAAACATGCTGAAGCTTTCCCGCGCCGGTGTCGTGATTCTGCCGCCCTGCCCGGGTTTCTACCACCGTCCTGAGACCATCCAGGGACTGATCGATTTCGTCGTCGCGCGCATCCTCGACCGGCTGGGTCTGCCGCACGATCTGATGCCGCGCTGGGGAGAACGGGATGGATGAGGTCGACATCCCGCTGTTTCTGCTCAACGTCGTGCTCCATTCCGGCGGACGCATGGAGCTGCGCGTCTTCGAGCCGCGCTACATGGACATGGTCAAAGAGTGTCTGCGCACGAACACGCCTTTCGGCGTTTGCCTGATTGCGCAGGGAAGCGAGGTTGCCGGACCAGCCGGTTTCACGTCAGAACCCCGCGCTGTCGGCACGCTGGCGAGCATCGCTGATTGGCAGATGCCGCAGCTGGGCATCCTGCACGTCGTCACGCATGGTGGGCAGCGTTTCCGTATCCTCTCGTGGCGACGGGAAAAGAGCGGCCTGGTGCGGGCGCGGGCGGTGCTGCTGCCCGATCCGCCGGTCCTGCCGGTGCCTGGCGATTATGCGCGCCTCGTACCGATGCTGCGCTCGCTGATCGAGTCGCTCGAAGAGCCTCCGCCAAAGCCACATCGTTTTTACGACGCCGCCTGGGTGGCCGACCGCTGGGCGGAGTTTTTGCCGCTGCCACTGGAAAAGCACCAGGCGATTCTGGAGCTCGACGATGGCATTGCGCGTCTAGAAGTGATCTACCGCTTCCTGGAAGAGGAAGTGTGAAATCAGCCGACGACGTTTTCAGCGACATTGATCCGTACAGCGGGCCGCTCAAGCACGCTGACCACCGCCTGTGCAAATTGCTGGGCCCAGGTGTTTTGCGTAATGAAACGCTGCTCGCCGGCGTATTTGGCGATGCCGAGGATGCGATCCAGTATCAGCACCTTGCCCATCGGATGGCTGGGCTCGCATTCCAGCGCATGCCATTGCTCTTCTAGCCAGCGCTGAGCCTCCTCGCGCGGCAGTGTGTGATGGGCGATGAGCTCGTATTCGCGGTGGCGGTCGAAGACGACGGTGACGATGCTCGACATGGGCGATCTCCGCTACTGACAGCAATTTCGAGATTCTGAAGGTTGCCGGTGACCCCGAAGTGTCGTGGCGGCGACAATCTGCCAGATGATAGGCACTGCCATTTGACAATGGCCCCTTGCGAGAATAAATTACTGACTATTCAGTCAGTAATTTGGGGTCGCAAAGTCACTCGTCACCCCATTCCTGTGTTTTGGTCATGAATCCTGAACCGACTACCAAGCCCCAGCCACGGCGCCGTAAAGAGGCGCGGCCGGCCGAACTGACCGCCGCCGCGCTCGAGCTGTTCGTCGAGAAAGGCTATGCCGCGACACGTCTCGAAGACGTCGCGGCAAGGGCGGGCGTATCGAAAGGGACGCTCTATCTTTATTTCGAAAACAAGGCGGCGCTCTTCAAGGCGGTGGTGCGAGAGGGTCTGCTACCCGCGCTGGAACAGGTCGAAGCCGTGGTGGCCGGTTTCGAAGGGGATTCCGAAACACTGCTGCGCGAGGTGGTGGGCACGTTATGGCGGCTGGTGGGCTCGCAACGCATCGGCGGCATTCCGAAGCTCGTGTTCGCCGAGGCGCGCAATTTCCCGGAAATCGCCAGGTTCTATTACGAAGAGGTGATCCGGCGCGGCACCACCCTGGTGCGTTTGGTGATCGAGCGCGGGATTGCGCGGGGAGAATTCCGTCCGCTCGATGTCGGGGCAGCGATCCATGTCGTGGTTGCCCCGCTGCTGATGCGCATGATCTGGCGCCATTCGCTCGATTGCTGCACTGCAGCCGGCGTCAGCGATGAGCGCTACTTTGCAGAGTATTTCGCGATCGCGTTGCGCGGTTTGCGTTTTGATAGGGATACCAGATGAAAAAAGCATTCTGGATGGCTGCCACGCTGCTGCTGGCCGCTTGCGGGGAAAAGATCCCCCCATCGGACAAGATCGACACCGGGCTGCGGGTGGTCAAGGTGATGACGGTGGGCGATGGGGGAACGAAATCGCAGGCCACTTACAGTGGCGAAATACGGGCGCGGCATGAAACACAACTCGCTTTCCGCGTCGGCGGCAAGATCATCGAGCGTCTCGTCGAAACGGGCCAGCACGTAGCGGCCGGTCAGCCGCTCGCACGGCTCGATCCGACTGATCTCACACTCGCCGCTGCTCAGGCCGAGGCAAACCATCGGCTTGCCCAAGCCGAGTTGGCGCGGACGCGAGAGTTGCGCCAAAAGAATTTCATCAGCCAGGCCGTGCTGGACGCGAAAGAGGCGGCTGCCCGCCAGGCCGAGGCGCAGGTGCGGCTCGCGAAGAACCAGATCGGTTATGCAACGCTCTATGCCGACCATGCCGGCGTGATCACCGCAGTGCTGGCTGAAGCCGGCCAGGTGGTCACTTCCGGTCAGGCCATCTTCCGCCTTGCGCGCGATGGCGAGCGCGAGGTCGCGATCAACCTGCCCGAGGCAGCTCTTTCACGACTGAAAATCGGCGCTGGCGGGACGGCACGGCTCTGGAGCGCAGACGTCTCCGCAGAACAAACATACCGGGCCGTGTTGCGTGAAATCGCGCCGGCCGCCGATCCGGCGACACGCACCTTCGCGGCGCGTGTCGCGCTGATCGATGCCCCGGCGAATCTGCCTTTGGGGCTCACTGCCAGTGTCAGCTTCGAGCATAGCGAGGCGCCACCGACCGTCGTCCCGCTCTCAGCGATCATTCAGCAGGGGGATCGGCCCGCCGTCTGGGTCGTCGCCGCAGATGACACGGTGAGCCTGCGCCCCATCACCATCGCCCGTTACAGCGATGCCGGCGCGGTGGTGAGCGAAGGGCTCACTGCCGGCGAGACGATCGTTGCCGCCGGTGCGTTCCGCCTCGTTGCCGGCGAAAAGGTGCGGCGCGCCGAACCATGAAAGAAAAGTTCAATCTTTCCGCCTGGGCGCTCGAGCACCCATCGATGGTGCTGTATCTGATCATCGTCAGCGCGGTGGCCGGCGTGCTGAGCTACTTCCAGCTCGGTCGCGCCGAAAACCCGGATTTCACTTTCAAAGTGATGGTGGTGCGCACGCTCTGGCCGGGCGCCACCGCCCGTGAGGTCGAGCTGGAGGTCACCGAGCGCATCGAGAAGAAACTGCAGGAGACGCCTTGGCTCGATTTGCTGCGCTCCGCTTCCCGTCCCGGCGAGTCACTGATCTTCCTGCAACTGAAGGATTACACGCCGAAGAGCGAGGTGCCGGAGGCCTGGCGTCAGGTGAGGAAGAAGCTCGACGACATCCGTCACCTGCTTCCCGCCGGCGTGCAGGGGCCTTACCCGAACGACGAATTCGGCGATGTCTATGTGAATGTCTATGCGGTGACTGGCGAAGGATTCGATTACGCCGAGCTCAGACGCGCCGCCGATCGCATCGCGCGCAACTTGCGGGGCGTGCCGGATGTGAAGAAGGTGGACCTGATCGGCGTGCAGGAGGAGAAGGTCTATGTCGAGGTTTCCCCGCAGCGGCTTGCCGCTTTGGGGCTGACGCCGGCGCAGGTGGCCGACGCGCTTACCAGGCAGAATGCGGTGGCGCCCGCCGGTTTCGTCGAGACGGAGAGCGATCGCGTGCGCTTGCGTGTCAGCGGCGCCTTTGCTTCCGTGGATGACATCCGCGCCGCCGATCTGGTCGTCGCTGGCCGTCACCTGCGTCTCGGCGACATCGCCCAGGTGACGCACGGTTTCGCCGATCCGCCCAATCCGCGTATGCGTTTCAATGGCCGCAATGCAATCGGCATCGGCGTGGTGATGGTCAAAGGTGGCAACGTGATGCAGCTGGGCGAGACGCTGGCCAGGCGTGTGGCCGAAATGCAGCGTGATGTGCCGCTTGGCTTGGAGATCGCAACAGTGTTCGATCAGCCGCGCATCGTCAAAGTCTCGCTGCAACTGTTCCTCAAGTCGCTCGCCGAGGCGTTGGCGATCGTGCTGGCGGTGAGCTTCCTGAGTCTGGGCTTACGCACCGGCCTGGTCGTCGCCTTTTCGATTCCGCTCGTGCTGGCGCTCACCTTTTTACTGATGCGCAGTTTCGGCATCGATCTGCATCGCGTCTCGCTGGGGGCCTTGATCATCGCGCTGGGGCTGCTCGTCGATGATGCGATCATCGCGGTGGAAATGATGGTGGTGAAGCTGGAGCAGGGCTGGGACAAGTTCCGCGCTGCGACCTTCGCGTACACCTCGACGGCCTTCCCGATGCTCACCGGGACGTTGATCACCGCCGCAGCCTTCACGCCGGTGGGTTTTGCACGTTCGGGCGCCGGTGAATATGCCAGCGCAATCTTTTCCGTGACCACGATCGCATTGCTCACCTCCTGGGCAGTGGCGGTGATCTTCACACCCTATCTCGGCAGCAAGCTGCTCGATGTCGAGGCGTTGAAGAAGTTCGGCGCCGCATATCATGGCGACATTTACGATACGCCGTTCTACTGCCGTTTCCGCGCCTCGGTGGAATGGTGTCTGCGTCACCGCTGGTTGACGATCGTACTCACCCTGATCGCTTTCGTGCTCGGCATGGGGGTGTTCGCCACCGCAGTGCAGAAGCAGTTTTTCCCGCCGTCGAACCGCGCCGAGCTGCTCGTCGATCTGTGGTTGCCGCAAGGCAGTTCGCTGAAAGCCACCGCGGCGGCAGTCGAGCGTGTCGAAGCGCTGCTCAAGGATGATGAGCGTATCGAAAGTTATTCTTCCTACATCGGCAATGGCGCACCGCGCTTCTACCTGCCGCTCGACCAGCAATTGTTCAACGACAACTTCGGTCAGCTGGTGATCGTCACGAAAGGTTTCGACGAGCGTGAGGCCGTACGCAGCCGGCTCATGCAGGTTTTCGCGGCGCCCGACGGACAGTGGAGCCATCTGCGCACCCGCGTGCAGCGCCTCGAAAACGGCCCGCCGGTCGGCTATCCGGTGGTGTTTCGCGTCAGCGGCGAGAATCTCGAGACCTTGCGTGCCATCGCGCTTCAGGTGGCCGACGTGATGCGGGCGAGCCCCGACCTGCGCGACGTACATCTGGACTGGAACGAGAAGGTGAAAAGCGTGCGCGTCGTGCTCGATCAGGATCGTTTGCGTCAGTTCGGCATCAGCAGCGCAGACATCGCACAGATCCTGCAGGCGCACGAAGTGGGGGTCACGCTGACGCAATACCGTAAAGGCGATCAGTTGATCGACATCGTCTGGCGCGCCCCCCTGGGCGAGGGAGAAGATCGCGCCCGACTCGACCGTTTGGCCGACTTGGCCGTACCCGCTGGTGGAAAATGGGTACCGCTCTCCCAGGTGGCGCGACTGACCCCAGTGCTCGAAGAGGGCATCGTCTGGCGCCGTAACCGTCTGCCGACGATCCAGGTGCGCGCCGATCTGGCCAATAATGACGTGACGGGGCCGACCGCGTCGCTGCGCATCGATCCGCAGCTCGATGCATTGCGTGCGCGACTGCCCGCCGGCTATTCGATCGAGATGGGTGGCACAATCGAAGAATCCAGCAAGAATGAAAATGCGCTGAAGGCCGTCGTGCCGGTGATGGTCGTCGCGGTGATCACGTTGCTGATGATGCAGCTGCAAAGCCTGCGGCTCACCGCGCTGGCGCTCGTCACCGCACCGCTCGGCATGATCGGTGTGGCGTTGGCGCTGGCGCTGCTCGGCAAGCCTTTCGGCTTCGTCGCCAACTTAGGCGTGATCGCGCTGATGGGCATGATCCTGAGAAATTCCGTGATCCTGCTCGACCAGATCCGCCAGGATCTGGCGGCCGGCAAGGGCCAATGGGAGGCGATCGTCGGCTCCGCGGTGCGACGTTTCCGACCGATCATGCTCACTGCGGCGGCGGCGGTGCTGGCGATGATTCCGCTCTCACGGCAGATTTTCTGGGGGCCGATGGCGGTAGCGATCATGGGTGGCCTCGTCATCGCTACCGTGCTGACCTTGCTGTTTTTGCCGGCGCTGTATGCAGTGGTCTATCGTGTCCGGGAGCCGCAGTAAAATCAGCTTGCGCTTATCGACCCCGACCCCATATACGTTGGGCTTAAAAAGGAGCACGGCATGAATTTCGAGTCCGCCCGTCTGCACATGATTGAACAACAAATCCGTCCGTGGTGCGTCACCGATCCGAAGGTGATCGAACTGCTCCACGCTGACCGGCGCGAGGATTTCGTACCGGAAGCCTATCGTGCGCTGGCATTCGCCGACGTCGAGATTCCCCTCGGCCACGGCGCGACGCTGTTGCCCCCCAAGCTCGAAGGGCGCATCCTGCAGGCGCTCGCCGGCCAGCCGCATCGGCACGTGCTGGAAGTCGGCGCCGGCTCCGGCCACATGGCCGCGTTGTTGGCGCAATGCGCTCAGGAAGTGTGGACCATCGAGATCGAGCCGGCGCTCGCAGAGCTTGCGCGCGCCAACCTTTCCCGCGCGGAAATCGACAATGTGCATGTCGAAACCGCTGATGGTCTGGGCGGACTGCGCGATCACGCGCCCTATGATGTGATCGTACTTTCCGGAGGCGTGCGCGAGATTCCGCAGGCTCTCCTCGATCAGCTCACCGACGGCGGGCGGCTGGTTGCTTTCGTGCCGTTGCCGGGTGAAGAGCCACTGATGGCGCTACGTATCGTCAGGAAAGGGCCGGGTGATGCGTTCGTCAGTGAAGATGTGCTCGAAACCATCGTGCCGATGTTGCGCCAGCCGGCGGTGAAACGCTTCGTGTTTTGAACCATGAGACAAATGACTGCCACCGAGCTGAAGGCCTGGCTCGACGATCCACAGCGTCCGAAGCCGCTATTGCTCGACGTGCGCGAGCCGTGGGAGTTCGACATCGTGCATATCCCGGGTGCCCGCCTGTTGCCGATGCGCTCGATACCGGCGCGCCATTTCGAGCTCGATCGTGATGCCGAAATCGTCGTGATCTGCCATCATGGCGCACGCAGCTATCAGGTGGCGATGTTCCTCGAACACCAGGGCTTCAGCCGCATCATCAACCTCTACGGCGGCATGGCGGCGTGGTCGCGCGATGTCGATCCGTCCGCGCCAACCTATTGATAAGCGTTCGGGAGTATCGATGTCCGTTTTTTCCAACACTGTGATCGCAATCGCGCTGGGCCTGGGGCTGAGCCAGGCGCTCGCCGCCGATTTGCTTGAGGTCTATCGTGACGCAGCGGCCTGGGATGCCCAATACGCCGCGGCACGTGCGCAACGTGACGCCGGTCTGGAGAAATTGCCGCAAGGCCGCGCTGGCTTGCTGCCCACCCTCGGGCTTTCCGCCAACACGACCTGGAACGAAAGCGACACCACGCTGCATGCGAGCGGTACGACCGTTTCGCGCAACTACAACAGCAATGGCTGGAGTGTGAGCTTAAGCCAACCCTTGTTCCGCTGGCAGAACTGGATCGGTTACAAACAGGCCGAACTGGCCGCCGCCAGCGCCGAGCTGCAGTTCTTTCAGGCCAGCCAGGATTTGTTTCTGCGCGTCGCTCAGGCCTATTTCGATGTGCTGCTCGCTCAGGAGACGCTGGCGACGGCACGGGCACAAAAGGCGGCGATCGCCGAGCAGCTCGAGGCGGCGAAAAAGAGTTTCGAGGTCGGCAGCGCGACGATCACCGACACCCACGAAGCCCAGGCCCGTTACGATCTGGCGGTCGCGGCGGAGATCGCCGCCGAAAACGATCTGGCCGTCAAGCGCCAGACACTGCGCACCCTGACCGGCAAGGAGCATGACACGCTCAAACGCCTGCGCGATGGCGTGCGTATCGACCCCCCCCAACCAACCGATCCCGCCCAGTGGGTGGCTGCCGCCGAGAGCGGCAATCCCGGCGTCAAGCTCGCCGAGACCAATTTCGAGATCGCCAGTCGCGAGACCGAGAAACAACGCGCCGGGCACTACCCGACGCTCGATCTGGTGGCGACCTATGGTAAGAGCAGCAGCGGCTTCAGCTCGTCCGCTGGTGGCGGCGTCGATGTCAAGAGCAGCACGATCGGCCTGCAACTCGCCGTGCCGATCTATGCCGGTGGCGCAGTGAGCTCGCGCGAACGCGAAGCGGCAGCCCTCTACGAGAAGGCACGCGCGGATCTCGACAACGCCCGTCGTCAGGCGGCATTGGCCGCGCGCCAGGCTTATCTGGGTGTCAGTTCCGGACTTTCCCAGATCAAGGCGCTCGAAGCCGGCCTCGCCTCGTCACGGCTGGCACTGGAATCGAACAAGCTCGGTTACGAAGTCGGTGTGCGCATCAACATCGATGTCTTGAATGCGCAGAGCCAGGTTTACGACACGCAGCAGAAACTTGCCAAGGCGCGCTTCGATACCCTGCTCGCCCAGCTGCGATTGAAGGCCGCTGCGGGAAGCTTGTCCGAAGCCGATCTCGCCGCGATCAACGCTTTGCTGGAGTGATTGTCTCAAGGAGGCGCGATGCTGACCAGACCCGTCGAGACTATCAGCCCAGAAGAATACTTGCGGCTCGAAGCACAAAGCCCGGTGCGCCACGAATATGTCGCTGGGCAGATCTATGCGATGACCGGCGCGAGTATCCGACACAACCTGATTGCCGGCAGCCTCTACAGCGCGTTGCGTAGTCACCTGAAAGCCTCGCCCTGCCGGGTGACGATGGAGGGTGTCAAACTCCATGTCGCGCGCGACAACGCCTATTACTATCCGGATGTGATGGTCAGCTGCGATCCCCGACTCGAAAAACTTACCGCTGACGATGCGGTGATCGACCAGCCACTCGTCGTCATCGAAGTGCTCTCCGAATCGACCGCCGGCATCGACCGGCGCGAGAAGATGAGTGCTTATCGTAAGCTCGCGAGCTTGAAGGAATATGTGCTGGTCGAGCAGAATAGCCGACACGCCGAAGTGTTTCGACGTGTCGGTGATGTCGGCTGGGAGCAGGTCATTTACGAGGCCGGCGAAACGCTCGAATTGCCGAGTTTGGAATTCCGCCTGCCCCTCGACGAGATCTACGACGGCACCGGCATATGACGCGCGATCAACGCCAACGTGCGCTCGGTGGCGCCGCGATGACGGGCGGCAAAGTCGCGGCCAGCTGAGCCCATCGCCGCGCGGGCGTCAGTATCGTCGAGCAAGGCAAGCGCCTGCGTGACGAGTTCCGCTACATCCCTTACCTGCCGCGCCGCACCGGCTTCCAGCGCTGCCGCCGCTGCCGCAGCAAAGTTGTAGATCGATGGCCCGATCAAGACCGGCGTGCCGACCGAACAGGGTTCGATCAGGTTCTGGCAGCCGAAATCGAGCAGACTGCCGCCGACGAAAGCGACATCGGCAACCCCGTAGTAGGCGAACATCTCCCCCATGCTGTCGCCGAGCCAGACCTGCGTATCGGGTGCAAGGGGGGCAGCGCTGGAACGCCGCTCGAGCTTCATCCCGCGCGAAGCGATCAGCCGTTCGACCTCGTCGAAACGTTGGGGATGACGCGGTACGATGACAAGGAGCGGCGGGGGGGCCATTCCGCCAGCGCCGATTTTCGCCAGCCAAGCGTCGAGAAGCAAAGCCTCCTCGCCCTCACGGGTGCTGGCGCAGAGAAACACCGGCCGGTCACCGATCCGGGCACGAAAAGTTTTGGCCAGCTCGAGCTGGGCGGGCGGCGGCGTGACATCGAATTTCAGATTGCCGACCACCTCGACGGTGCCTGCCCCCAGGTCGCGCAAGCGCTGCGCGTCCGCTTCGCCCTGGGCAGCGATGCCTGCCAGTCCGCGCAGCGTCTGGCGCGTGAGACTGGCAAAACGCGCATAATGCCGCGCCGATTTCTCGGACAGGCGCGCATTGACGAGCAGCAGAGGGATGTTGTTTTCTCCGCACGCGGCGACCAGGTTCGGCCACAGCTCGGTCTCCATCAGGATGCCGAGCCGTGGCTGGAAATGGCGCAGGAAACGCCGCATCGCCCAAGGCGTGTCATAAGGGAGATAGACACGCTCGACCGTGTCGCCGAACAGTTCGATCGACGTGGCACGCCCCGTCGGCGTCGTGTGGGTGAGCAGGATGCGATGATCAGGGTAACGCGCTTTCAGCGCCCTGACGAGTGGCTGAGCGGCGCGGGTCTCGCCGACCGAGACGGCATGGAGCCACAAAGTCGGCGCTGGCAAGACGGCACGGAAAACACCGAAACGCTCGCCCCAGTGCCGAAGATACTCCGGCTGCCTGCGCGCGCGCCACAAAAGATGCAATACCGCCCAGGGGAGCAAGGCGTGAATAGCCAGTGTGTAGAGCAAGCGCGCCATCAGCCGAGCAGTTCGAGGGCGGCGCGCACCACGTCGGCGGCGGTCGGCGGCGCGCCGGGGCCGCCCAGATTGGCGTGCGCCGTATTGGCCAGCACGCCGGTCAGCGCTGGATCGGAGGCACAGTAGATCGCCACCGTCGGCCTGTCAAGCGCCGCCGTCAGATGTGTGATACCCGTATCGACACCGACCACGAGCTTTGCGCCGGCCAGCAGTCCGGCCAGCTCCGTCAGGTTCAGCGGCGGTGCGGCGACGGCTCGGCCCAGCGATTGCGCAAGGCGCCTTGCGCGTATCCGCTCGGCTTCACTGCCCCCCGGCAGCACGCAGCGCAACCCCGACGCGATCAGCGCGCTGCCCAATGCGCGCCAGTCATCTTCCGGCCACTCCTTGTCGGCACGGCTCGTCGCAGTGAGCAACACCACATAATCCCCTCGCGGCAGCCATTTGGCGACCAAGGGTGATGCCGAGATGCCATAGTCGAGCGGCAAATCGTCGAGCACATAACCAAGTGCACCGGCGGCGAGCAGCCGGTTGCGTGTCACCGCATGCAAGTTCCTCGGTACGTCGATCGCGACATCGTAAGCGAGCGCCGCTAGCCCTTCGCGCGGCGCGGCAAAGCCGAACTTCCGACCGCGTGCCCAAGAGGTCAAGAGCGCGCTCTTCACCAGCCCTTGGCTGTCGATCACCGCATCGTAGTGGGCAAAGTCATCCCCCAACGGGCGTCGCACCGCACGCCGGAATGCCATGATCTCCCGCCATGTCGCCAACGCGAACGGCATCTTGCGCCAGCGCCGGAATGCCACCGGCAGCACGCCACTGACGCTGGGATGCAGGCGTGGAATCTCGGCAAAAGCCTCTTCCACCACCCAGTCGATCTCGGCCTCTGGGAAACGCCGCCGGAGGTCGCTCACCACCGGCAGATTGTGCACCACGTCGCCGAGGGAAGAAGTTTTGATGAGGAGAAAGCGCATGGCACTAAGTTTTTTTGGCTTCGAGCAATGTCGGCTTGTGAATAGCCGTGGCTTGCTGGTGGGCCAGATGGATGGCGAAAAGCATACACGCCAACCAGGTATATTCTCGCCCCCACGGGGAGCCTACGAGACCATTGATCGTAAGAAGCAGCAGTGCTGCCCAGCCTCCCCACCATGACCATTCGCTTGCCGGAGTAATGCGCGTTTTCCACAGTTGATGCGCGACATGCGTCAAAACAACGACCAGAGCCAGTAGGCCAAACAAACCCTGTTCAATGTACATGGTCATGAACATGTTATGTGCATGAGACATGTGCTTGCTTTCATCGAATTGGAGAGGAGGATCGAGCTGCAGCTCTTCGATTGGGATGAGATGAAAATTCCGTGGCCCGAGGCCGAAGAAGACATGCTCGCCGCGGCGCATCCAATCCCAGGCAATGCGCCAGGTCTCTATGCGTACTGCGTCGTTGGGAGAAATCTTGCCTTCGCTGACGAGGGTAACAAATTCCTGCGCTTTATGTGCCAGCTGGTGTTGTTGCTTAGCAGGCAAGAGCATGGGAGCAATTGCAGCGATGATTGCCGTGACGACGAGAAAATAAATGAGGTGACGCCGTGAGCGCCACCAGAATGCTGTCAGTAACGTAAGCACCGTAGCGATGCCGACCGCACGACTGGAAAGTGCAAGCAAGGCAACGCCAAACGACACAGCCAGACAAGACCAGCCTAGACGCTCCCCCAACCCTCTGCTTTTGCGCGCCAGTCCTATGCATAGCGCACACAGCATTCCAATGTAAAGGGATGAGCGGATTGTTCCAGTGATTCCTGGCAGCTCGAATTGCTGGGCAGCTTGAATAAAGTTGTAGGCAGCTAAAAGCAAACCCGCCAAGCAGCCGATGAGGAGCGATATGGCAAGCCATTTCAATTTGGAGGAGGAGAGAGGGGTATGACGGACCGCGATGAAACTCGTCCAAAAAACCAAACCTTCAAAAAAACCTTGCCAACCAATGCTCGCCCTATGCCAAGCCAGCAAGCTGCTAACTGTTGCTGCAAAGAACATCGCAGTCATGGCGTAATCGAGGCTATCCCAGGAACGCCAGCCGCGAGAAAAAAACACATGGAGGATCGTCGCCACGACGAGAAGAACGCACAATATTTTCGTCGGTTG
The DNA here is from genome assembly GCA_964478415.1 of uncultured Methyloversatilis sp. Classification (GTDB taxonomy): domain Bacteria; phylum Pseudomonadota; class Gammaproteobacteria; order Burkholderiales; family Rhodocyclaceae; genus Sulfuricystis. The sequence continues at coordinate 22,088 of CAYZII010000002.1, read as the reverse complement.
CCGTGCGAAAACAGGCACTGACAGTGCAAGCGACACCAAAAGCAAGAAAACCAGATCGTTGAGGCGGCGGAAAGTGATCATGCACTCATGTTCATTTTGCCGACCCAGCGATAAACTGCCAGCGTATCGGCGACTTGCTTATCGAAAGTCAGCTGCTGCAAGGCATGCTGACGTGCACGTTGGGCGCGTTGCCGCGTAGCATCGGGATCACGCAAGCACTCCTGCAAGGCCTGCGCGAGTGCCAAGCCATCGCCGGGTGGAACGACCAGCCCGGTAACCCTGTTTTCAATCACCTCGGTCAGCCCTCCCGCTGATGAACAGATGACTGGCGTGCCTACCAGCATCGCTTGTGGCAGTACTTGTGAAGTTGCTTCATTTTTCAAGGAAGGAAGCACGCACACATCCATTGCTTTCATACAGGCCGGTACGTCTTCGCGGTAGCCGGCAAAGATCACATGATCAGCTAGACCCAGCTCTGCGGCCCATTTCGGTAAATGGTCACGCAATGGCCCATCGCCGACAACGAAAACGCACAAGTCGGGAAAATTCTCTTTGAGGCGGGCGCAAGCCTCGAATAGGGTCCTATGCCCTTTCCAGCTGCGCAGTACGGCGACGATGCCTATGACAGGAAAGCGACCATCGAAAGCAAATTCTTTACGCACAGCGGAAGCATTCACATCAGGACTGAAACGTCGCTGATCGGCGCCGGCAGGAATCGAAAAAAACTTGTTTGGATTTCCTCCCGAGGCTTTGATGAGCTGATCGCGAATGTGACGGCCGCTGGCGATGACCGCGTCAGCAAGCCAGTCATAAACGATACGCGCATTGAGACCGGCCGGCACCGAAGAGGAAAGATGCCGACTGCGTACGACGGGGAAACGAAATAGCCGTCCGGCGATACCGGCACACCAACCATCGACCGAGCTATGGCTGTGTAGCAAAGAAAATTTCTCTTGTTTTATCAGCCGACCCAGACCTAAGATTGTTTTCAGATCGAAACGGCTGGCGAAAGGAAATTCATAGACCACGAATCCCTTCTCACGGGCGCGAGATCCAAGAGAAGAGCCTGGACGGCAAGCCAACGCCATGTCGACACCGCGCTCGCGAAAAGCGCACATTTCAGCAAGGATGCGGATTTCTTGCCCCCCCCAGCCGAGAGACCATTCAGTGTGTAATATCCGCAATGTATTTTCCGAACCACTGTGCGGCATCATGGCGTCTCTTCTTTGTGCTGGGCTTCGAGCAAGATCGTCGGCGCGAAATCGATGTCGAGGTAGCGATGTAAAGCGATGCCGACATACAGTCTGAACCAACGTCGCAACCAAGCATCGTTGTAAATACGGTAGATGTTGGGTCGACCAAATTTTGCCAACATCATCAAAGCGCCAAGCTCGTCGTATTTATAAGGAGTTTTGTGCGTGATATCGCCCCAATAGCGATGAGGGTGAAAGAGATTGGGGGTACCGAGCAATAGCCAACCAGCGGGTTTAAGCAGGGCGTGCAAGCGCTCAAGCAGTGTCAACCCCTCTTCGGGTGTTAAGTGCTCTATCAATTCGAAGGCATAGATGACATCGAAACTGCCGGTAATTTCTTCGAGTGAGTAATAGTCTTGAAACGTGGCACGATCGATATCGTAGGAACGATATTCGAGATCACGCCGCACGGCTGCGAGTCTAGGAGCGAAACGACGATCGCCCGCACCGACTTCGAGGATACGGTGCCCATCCTTGACGAGTGCCAACAAGCGGTCAGTTTCTTTTTTTACCAGTGGTACCGACCAGATCGTCGGATAATTGTGGCGGACTGCTTGGCGATGACGATAGAGAGTGGACCAGGAATCGATTGTGGTCATCATTCTTCTCTGAAACCAATGACCCGGGCGGGGACACCGACTGCAATCGCATAAGCAGGAATGTCATCGGTGACCACGGCGCCAGCACCGATTACGGCGCCGCTGCCGATGCTGACGCCATCAAGAATTACCACCTGACTGGCTAGCCAGACATCGTCGCCGATGTGAATGCCACGCTGCTCGGTCCCTTGAAGACGGATCGGCATCTGACGTTTGGCAAAACGATGATTTTCTGGGATGCAGACAACATGAGAGGCGATCAGACAGCGGCGTCCGATGGTGAGCCCACCATGTCCATAGAGGACGCAAAAGGGGCCAATCACGGTTTCTTGGCCAATAACGACTTTTCCGCCGCGTGCCTCGATTATGCAGTAAGGGCCGATGCTGACTCCTTCGCCCAAGACGATGTGGCCACGGCTGGCATTCAGCTCGACTAGCCGGGCAATGCGACAAAGCCTACCCAATTCGAGATTGCTGCGGCCACGCAGGATTGCCGACGAAGAAATTCTTGCCCCCGTGCGCCTTGCTAGCCAATAGTTGCGGAAAAAAGACGACATATGAGTGAATCCCTGCCTCTGGGCGCTCATTCTAAATTTGGCAAAGATGGCTGCGGATGACTTGCAAAAAAGATGGCGCAGTGACCATCAGGCTAAACGATGTTGCAACTCTTTGCCGACCTGCTGCACCGAGGCGTTGGCGTAATGCGGCATCGGTACAAAGTGCTTCTAATGCATCCAGCCACTCCGATGGTGATCGGACACAATAGCCATCCTGTTCATGACGCACGATATCGAGATTGGCTCCGACAGCGCTACAAACGACTGGGACGCCAGCGGCCATATACTGAATCGCCTTGAAACCGCATTTGCCGCGAGACCAAGCATCATCCGGCATTGGCATGATGCCGATATCCATCGTCAGAATGTCAGGGATTTCAGTTTGTTCTGACCAGCGACGGTTTTCGATTGGAACCTCGGTCGAGGCGAAGTCTCGATCGGAGACGACGAGCAGGCGGATGCGTTGTCGACCAGCCAGTTTGCCTAGGAGAGGCATAATGGCTGCTAAGTAGGGATGGTTGACGGAGTGACCGATCCAACCGATGGTTATCTCTCTCTTTTCACCATGCTCGCGAGCGGGGTAGTTCCGATGATCGACGACCGTTGGCAGAATCAAGACATTCGAGGCAAACTGACGAGCATATTCGGCCAAGTAACGGTTGCCGGCTATGACCGTTTTGGCATGTTCGAGGATCGTTCGCAGCCGTTTTTCCGTGCGCCGACGCGTCCACCAACTCCAATTACTTTTTGGCGAAGTGAAAATCGCATCATCGAAATCGAAGATCAGCGGTTTGCCATTGGCGACCTTTACGACCCACGAGTCCGGCGGCAGCCTCTTCTGCAGCAGAATGGCGCGTGACAGCAACACGAGTCGATCGATATGGCTTCGTTCGTTCCATGCCGCTGCGAGGCGACGCCACCCCTGGCCAGGCTTGTCTCGCGGCAGATGAACGAGATATTTCATGCCTGCTTCATCAAGGAACGGTAGATACTGGAACAAACGATAGCGGCTCGATGCTCCATGTGGGCCTGAAATGGGGAGACAGAGAAGATCGAAGCGCTGTTTCATTTTTTGCCCACCAGGTTTCGATAGAGGTCAGCCATACGCTGGAGCATTGCGTCCAGGGAATATTCGCTAACCACCAAGGCGTACCCGCGCTCGGCTTGGAAGCGGGCACGTTGTGGTTCATTCAGGGCTCGTGTCAAGCCTATGGCAAGAGCAGTAGCATCCCCGGCCTCTACGGTGAAGGCGGTATCACCCTCGCGAGCGACTTCGCTGACCCCAGCGACGCGAGAAGCAATGACGGGCACGCGCGCTGCATGCGCCTGAAGAATCACCTGAGGTACCCCCTCCGGTATGCGCGAGGGCACCGCCAAGAGATCGAGCTCTGCCAATATCCTAGAAATATCACGGCGAAAACCCGCCAACACAATGCGTTTTCGCTGGTTCAGAGAGGCATGCTGCTGGAGGAGCTGTTCGCGCATCCTACCATCGCCGACGAGAACGCCCCATACATTGGTTCGTTGAGCCAACAGCTGGTCGCAGGCTGCTAGGAAGAGATCTGGTCCTTTGTCTCCCCGCAAGTCCGAAATCATGCCTATCAGGGTGGCATCGAGAGGAATGCCAAGCTCACGCCGCAGCTGGCCATCACGCTCAACTGCTGCAAATGCCGAAATATCAATGCCGGTCGGAATGGAAACGATCTTGTTGCCATCGATACCAGCCGCGATGAGACCAGCACGAATCGATGCACTGGTAGTGACGATCCTGTCACACAGAGCGCCATACACGAGCTGGCCGAGAAAATGTCGCCGAATCGGATTGGCCACATGGCGCGAACGTACGGTCGGGATGCCGAGTGAGCGTGCCAGAGGAAATACGTTCCAGGCATCGCGTGAGCCGTGGGCATTGACGAGATCGATCTTTTCTCGTCGCAGAAAGCGCCCCAGCTTGACCATACTGATTGGATCGAAGCGGTTATGAAACGGCAAAGAGATGCATTGCAGACCTCGCCGGCTTGCTTCTTCTAGGATCGCCGAGCCGTTGCGGGCAACAAGCCAGGAACGAAAGCCATAAACCGACAAACGTTCCATTTCGAGCAGAATGCGCAATTCTTGCCCGCCCAAGTTAGGTGATGATTCAGTATGCAGGATATGGATAGGCTGCATCATGCGTAAGAGGCCTCGAACAGCGAGATATAACGTTCAAGGTAGCTTTCAAGACCGTATTCTCTTTCAATGGTCGTGCGCGCCGCCCGTCCCAGCCGCTCACGCAGTGCGCTGTTCTCGATCAAGCTGCGCAAGCTGGCTAGCCATTCGTCCGGGGTGGCGGCTAACATGCCATTTTCTCCCTCACGTATGATCTCGCTGTTGATGCCAACCGGTGATGCCACAGCGGGAATGCCGGCAGCCATGTATTGGAGAAGCTTGTAGCCACCTTTGCCGCGGGTCCAAAGCGTGTCATGGAGGGGCATGATGCCGATGTCGAAGGAGAGCAAATCTGCATTTTCTTCTTCGGCGCGCCAAGGTTTGCATTCCACCTTGACTCCAGGGATGGACAAGATTGCGTCGGCAATGATGCGAAGCTTAAGGCGAGGAAAAGCGCGCGCTAGGTCAATGAAAACGCTGGCAAGAGAGAAAAGCTGCTGCAGATTGCCTTTGGTGCCGATCCAGCCAATGACGATCTCTTCGTGGGCGCGATAGTCGGTTTTCGCCCGGAGGTGATTCACATCGATGGGCGTTGGTAGGACACTGACACCACCTCCAGGACGGGCGGCTTGGGCGAATTCTGCGATGAAATGATTGCCGGCGACGACATGCTGGCTCGTTGCCGCGATGGCGAGGAAGCGCTTGAAGAATTTGCCCGACAATGGCTCACCGCGTTCGAGTTCGTGAAACATCACCGCATCGTCGACGTCGAAGAAAATGTGTGGATTGGCTCGACGCAACAACGCCACGAATGATGGGGAGAAGAGTTTTTTTTGCACCAGGAGGAAGTCGTGGCGGCGCGCTGCGCGTAACCATGCGAGACGGTCAGCGAGGTTAGCGGAAGCAATGCTGCGCACAGTCACCTGATGGCCTCGCTTCGACAGCGCATCGCAGAGGGGGAGGATGCGCAAGCGGGTACTCGGTTTATGCTCGCCGAGAACGAGGAACAAGCAACGCATCATCCTCTGTCCGGTTTGCGGCAGACAGCGTATTGCAGTTCGCAATAATGCCATTTGCGCGTCATGGCAAATGGGTCACGCACGGCATGGATGAGATTCACGATCATACGCAGCAACTTCGAGCGGCGCGCCAGTTCTCCCCAGAATACCGGGTGGGAGTAATAAAAATGGGCGTCAGGAAAGATACTGCCAACCATTGCCTGGAATTCGCCTGGGAACCATTCGACGACATGGAGCTTATCGAGAGGTCTTTCTGTGAGTCTGATCGGTGTCGAAATCACAGCCCATGCTCCGGGTTTCAGCAAGCGATGGATCTCCGCCAAGAAGCGTTCGGGGTGCTGCACATGCTCAATGACATCGGTTGAGACGATGCCGTCAAAACAGCTGTCGGGAAATGGAGCAGCATAGCCGCTGGCGGCACAGAAAGAAGCAGAACTACCAAGCTGACGGTGATGTTTGGTTGCCAACGCGATCGCTTCGACCGTCGGATCGATGCCTATGACCCACGCACCGCATTGGGTAAGCCAGGCGGCAAAGGCGCCATCGCCGCAGCCGAGGTCCATCACTCGCTTGCCGGCCAACGGCCCCGCGTGGTTTTCGAGCAAATCGATGCAGCGCCGGTAGCGGGCGCAAACATAGGCGCTCCTGTCGAGAGGGTGACGCGATATTTGGCGCCAGTGATAACTGCCCCGTTGCCGATATTTGTCATAGATGATTTCATTCTTCATCGGTGGCTCCTCGAGCTCAGCACTTCGGCATAGAGCCGGGTGATGGCCGCAATATGGGCCGAGATGGAAAATCTTTCCTCGGCAAGGGCGACGCAACGCTCGATGAAATGGCGACGCTTTCCAGAGACGAAGCGTAGCGCCTCGGTCATGGCTAAGACCAAGGCGGGATGGTCATCTGCTGGCACGAGCCAACCGTTCTCCCCTTCGAGCACCATGTCGGGCAAGGCGCCAACCCGCGAGGCGATGACTGGAACGCCTGCCGCCATGGCCTCCATGACGGTGCGCGGGAAGGATTCCTGTCTTGACGGCAGCAAGAGACAATCGGCAGCCCAGAGCAAAGGGGCGATATCATTTTGTGGGCCCAGGATGGTGACGGCGCTGGCCAATGACGCATCCCTTGCAAGCATTTCCCGCAAGGCTTCCATTTCTGCCGTTTCGGTGATTTCACCAGCGAAGAACAGACGTATTCGTGGCGATTGGGCAAGCAAAGCAGCGAATGCATGTAGAGCACGCACTTGGCCCTTATTGGCCTCGATACTACCGATGTGCACGAAGAGGAAGTCCTCCGGCGAAACGCCAAGCGCTTGTTTCGCAGCCTCTATGGGCGACGTGCGGCGAAATTTTTCGAGATCGACACCATTGAAGATTCTTCTCGTTTTGTTGGGACGCGAGAAGAAATGTGCCTGCTCTTGCGTCAGGACGATGATTCTATCGGCGAGATGGCGGATCCACCAACGTTGCCTGCACATGCGTTTATCCGTCACCGGTTCGCGAACATGCCAGACGACCGGAATGCCCGCCCAGCGGGCAGCAAGCGCAATATATTTCGAGAATGGCACGGCAGAGTTGACATGCGCTAAGGCAATATCCTCATGGCGTATCAGGTCATATGTGGCACGCAATAAAGGCCAACGTAACCAGCCTTCGCGTCTGAGGAGATGGACGGTGAACGATCTTGCCCGCAATTCTTCGACGAGCGGACCAGGTTTGCTGAACACGAAAACTGGTTCATAACCGGCTGCGGGCAGCCGCACACCAAGTTCTAACAGACTGATTGCCGAGCCACGCCGGCTGGCATGATGCGAAGCCAGCAGAATCTTGGGAAGTGTCGCGCCCTGCAAGGGGGTCATGATGCAGTTTCTTCGCTGCGGAACTGGATGTCGTAGAGTTTGCGGTATTCACCACCCAAGGCGATGAGCTCTTCGTGAGTGCCCGCCTCGACAATGCGTCCCTGGGCCATGACGAGGATGCGATTAGCCCGCCGTACCGTGGAAAGTCGATGCGCAATCACCAGCATCGTGGTATTCCCCATCAGGGCTTCGATAGCCGCCTGGACATAGCGTTCCGATTCCGAGTCCAGCGCCGAGGTGGCTTCATCGAGTAACAGGATGGATGCTTTCTTCAACACGGCGCGCGCAATGGCCAGGCGCTGGCGTTGGCCCCCCGACAGCCGGATGCCTCTGTCACCAATTACTGTGTCATAGCCGGCAGGTAACGCAGTGATGAAAGTATCCGCATAAGCAACGACAGCGGCCCGGCGAATGGCTTCGGGGGTGGCGGCAGGATTGCCGTAAGCGATGTTTTCCGCTACCGTCCCATTGAAAAGGAAAATGTCCTGGGAGACCAGGGCGAAATGACTGCGCAGCGTAGCGAGCGTCATCTCGCGGGTATCGATGCCATCGATCAGGATCGTGCCTGTGTAGTCGTCATAGAAACGCGTGAGTAGATTGAGCAGAGTGGTTTTGCCGCTTCCAGAAAGACCAACGATGGCCACCATTTCACCGGGCGCAACCGTGAAACTGACATTTTCGACGGCGCGGTGAGAAGTTTGCGGGTATTGGAAGCTCACTTGTCGTAGTTCGATGCTGCCGCGCCCAGGCACGGTGGAGAGCTTTCCCGTATCCTTTTCGCTTTCTTCATCAAGCAATGAGAAAACACTTTCCGCTGCCGCGAGACCGCGTTGCAAAGGCATATTGATGCCTGCCAGACGCTTGGCGGGCGCAAGCAGCATCAGCATCGCAGTGATGAATGAAACGAAGGCGCCGACACTCGTCAGGTCACGGTGTGCCTGATCGATCGCGATCCCGACGACGATCGCCAGCGCCAAGGCAGCGATGAGTTGCACCAAGGGCATGAGCAGTTCGCCGGCGACGGAGATGCGCATGTTGAGACCGCGGAAACGTTCCGTCGCTTGACGGAAGGAATTCATTTCGATGTCTTGGGCGTTGTGGATCTTGACTAGGCGATGACCTTCGGTGGCTTCCTGCAGGGTCTGCGCCAAATCTCCGTAAGAGGACAGCAGAGAGCGTGACAGATGACGCATGCGGCGAGCAAAGTAACGCATCGCAACGACCACCAAAGGAATGATCAAGAGGCTTACCAAGGTGAGCTGCCAATTCAGGTAAGTCATCCACGCCAGCAGGGCGACGATCGTCAAGCTATCCCGCACAAGGACAGTCAATACCGTGGTCGCGGCGTTGCTCAAGCCATTCACATCGTTGGTGATTCTCGCCACGATACGCGCCGCCGGGTGTGTATCAAAAAAAAAGGTGGGCAGATGAACGAGTTTGGCAAACATGGCTTGACGCAGGTCGGCGGTGATACGGTGACTCAGCCAGTGCATACAATAGCCACCAAAAAAGCCGAACAAGCCGCGCAGCATGACGATGCCAATGATGGCGAAAGGATATTGCCACCAGGCGTGAGGATTGCCAGTGCCAAGATGGCCATCCAATAACGGTTTCATCAACGCGGGAAAAAGGGGCTCTGCAGCTGCCGTGAGCGCCATACCGATCACCGCGACGACGAACATTCGCCAATAAGGCCGAAGATAACCAAGCAGGCGCAGGTAAAGCCGCGCACTTGCGACGCCACTCGCGGGCGGGCCGTAAAAATTTTTCATGCGGTTTCGGCGAGCAATTCCAGTATTGCGTCTAGCACCATTGGCGCAGTAATGACGGCAAGACAATCGGCTATCTTGCCACCGCCGCAGCCATCGAGCCGGCAAGGACGGCAGGGGTGAGCACTTGAAATGACGCGATGGGGAACCTGCCAGGGGCCCCATTCATTTTCATTCGATGGGCCGAAGAGAGCGACTACGGGGGTGCCAACCGCAGCAGCCAAATGCATCGGCGCAGAATCAACGCAGAGCGACAAACGTGCGTTCGCGATCAAAGCACCTAGTTCCTCGATGCTGAGCTGACCAGAGAAATCAATTGGCCGATGCCGGCAAAGTGTCAAGATCTGCGCTATGAAAGCTCGTTCCTTTTCGGCAGGGCCGCTGGTAAGGACCGGTATGAACCCATGTTCCGCAAGTGCCGAAATGACCTCGGCGAAGCCGGTTGCCGTCCAACTCTTGAACATCCAACGGGAGGCCGGGTGGACATGAATCATTCGTTCTGGCGTGATCCCCTGCTTTGCCAGCAAAGTTGCCACATTGTCGTAGGCCACAGCAGAGGGACGGAAAACGAGGCGCCGGTGGAGCTGAGACGGCTGGTAGCCAATCGCTCGCAAAGCGTCGAGATGACATTCGATGGTGTGCCGATTTCCCAAAGGGGGCAAGGGGGCAAGATGGGTAAAGGAAGCTCGCCACAAATGCGTTTGCGGGCGCAGGGTCGGCAAAAGGGCAACACTGTACGAGGGGTGCAATAGGCGCGCCAACCAAGCACCCCGCCAATGATCGGTCAGGTGAATGAGGAGATCATAGGATCGTCCGCGCAGGGTTTTGAAAAGAGAGATTTCGGCTTTTGCCTGTCTAAACAAGCCGAAATTTTTCCATTGCTGGTCTATGACGTGAATGCACGAAATCGCCGGATGCCCGGCCAGCATCGGCGCCGTCTCTTGGTAGACCAGGGCATCGATTTCGCATTGTGGTGCGGCGGCCTTGAGAGCGGTGAAAACTGGCGAGGCCAACAGCACGTCGCCGTGGTGGCGCAGCTTGATGACGAGCGCGCGACGCAGGCTGGAAAAATCGATCGCTCGGGGCAATGGACTTGGCGAAGAAGGAGAAGGATTCATAAAGGCGTGGCGGGCGAACTGCCAATTATACGGGGGTGGGGGTTTTGACCCCCAACGAGGCATACAGCGTAAGCAGCTGTTCGGCCATTGCGTCGTATGAAAGCGCGGCGACGGCGCAGCGGGCCGCCTCGACCGTCGTCGCAGTGGCACTCAAGGCCAGGCCCCGTTGCAAGGCTGCCGCCCACTCGGTGTTTGGCGCATGGGCGGGAAGTACTTCACCATTGTGGCCGGGGGTGATCAGTTCCGCGGCGCCACAGTCGCTAGTCGTCACGACCGGCAAACCGCAGGCGAGGGCTTCGAGGGCGGCATTGGGCAGAGGATCGTAGCGCGTCGGCAGACAGAAAAGATCGGCGGAGGCGAGGTAGGGGCGCACGTCGGCCTGCGGGCCAAAGAATCGCGCCCGATCGGCCACCCCAAGTCGTGCAGCGAGCCGATGGTAACGACGCTCTTCCTTATCCTTGCCGATGATCCATACTTTGGTATCGGAGGAAAGGTGTGGCAGGGCATGCAGCAGGGTGGCGACACCTTTCCTTTCATAGCCCGAGCCGACATACAGGATCACGCGTTCGCTGGCAGCAATGCCTAGCTCTGCCCGCACGCGGTGACGGAATTCTTTTCGCATTCCGGGATGGAAGCGCGCGAGATCGATGCCGTTGTAGATCACCGCGAGCTTGTCTGCAACGCCTGGCCAGCGGTGGGCGATATCTTGGGCGACCATGCGGGAGTTGCAGATTACTGCGCGCAATTTCGGGTGACGGAAGAGTGCCGCTTCGGCGGTGAGGGTGTAACGATGCCAAGGGGAGAGCCGCCAGGGTTTGCCGGAGAGTTCGAGCCAGGTGGCATGCACGCCATCTCCGGCGCGGTAGATATGGCAGCCAGGAATGCGCTCATGGCTTTGCACCAGGTCATACCGCGCAGAAGAGATTACTTTCTGGACGCAGCGAGCAAAGCCCCAATCGCGCCACAGGCGGCCGAGGAAGAAGGGATCGCAGCGCAGGCCGGCGAGTTCTCCCTGCCAGTTGCGTGCGATGATCTCGACCGCCACCCCTTTTGCCTGCAGCGCGGCGATCGCCTGACTGATGAAACGTTCGGCGCCGCCAAACGGCGTGTAAGTCTGGCGGACGAGGGCAAGCTTCATGGCAGAGGAAGCAGAGAGCGTAAAATCAATAAATTATAGACACCCTGCAACCCCCGCTTTGCGATGCTTTCCGCCGTCCTGATCACTCGCGATGCTGCTGCGACGCTGGCTGCCTGTCTCGAAACGCTGAAGTTTTGTGACGAAATCCTCGTCGTCGATTCCGGCAGTGCGGACGGCACGGTCGAACTCGCCCGCCAGTACGGGGCGCGCGTGATCGAGACACATTGGCGTGGTTTCGGGCCGCAGAAGCAGTTTGCCGTGGAGCAGGCCGCGCACGACTGGGTGCTGTGTATCGATGCCGATGAGCGCGTGGCGCCCGAACTCGCTGCCAGCATTCGTGCCGTGTTGCCAGCGCCGAATTTCGTCGCCTATCGCCTTGCACGTTGCAATCGTTTCATGGGGCGCTATCTGCGGCATGGCGAAGGTTATCCCGATTGGTCAGTGCGTCTGTTCGACCGCCGTCGGGCGCGCTGGTCGGATGATGCGGTGCATGAGCGGGTGATCGCGGAAGGCCCCGTGGGCACGCTGGGTGGCGATCTGTTGCACGATTCGGCCGAATCGCTGGAACGTTACCTAGAGAAGCAGAATCACTATTCGACGCTGGCCGCCGCGGCGGCACTCGCCGCAGGCAAACACAGCTCGGCGCTGCGGCTGGTGATCTCGCCGCTTTTGCGCTTCATCAAGTTCTACTTGCTACGGTTGGGCTTTCTCGATGGGCTGCCTGGCCTTTTGCATATCCTGATCGGCTGCTACGCGAGTTTTGCGAAACACGCCAAGATGCTGGCGGCGCAACGCGGTGCATAGCGCCTCGCCGACTTGATCAGGCTTTGCGGTAGAGCTCGGCCCCTCTTCTGACGAACTCGCGCGATTTTTCCTGCATGCCCTGTTCGGCGTATTCACGCACATCCTGGGTGATTTTCATCGAGCAGAAATGTGGCCCGCACATCGAACAGAAATGGGCAAGCTTCGCACTTTGCTGGGGCAGGGTCTCGTCGTGGAAGGCCCGCGCCTTGTCCGGGTCGAGACCGAGGTTGAACTGATCTTCCCAGCGGAATTCGAAACGCGCTTTGGAAAGCGCGTTGTCGCGCACCTGGGCGCCCGGGTGTCCCTTGGCGAGATCCGCGGCATGCGCGGCGATCTTGTAGGCGATGATGCCTTCCTTGACGTCATTCTTGTCCGGCAGGCCGAGATGTTCCTTCGGTGTGACGTAGCAAAGCATCGCCGTGCCATACCAGCCGATCAATGCCGCGCCGATCGCCGAGGTGATGTGGTCGTAACCCGGGGCAATGTCGGTGGTGAGCGGCCCCAGTGTGTAGAACGGTGCTTCCTTGCACCATTTCAGTTGCAGGTCGACATTCTCCTTGATCATGTGCAGTGGCACGTGCCCCGGGCCTTCGATCATCACCTGCACATCGTGCTGCCAGGCGATCTCGGTCAGCTCACCGAGCGTCTTCAGCTCGGCGAGCTGCGCTTCGTCGTTCGCATCATAGATCGAGCCGGGACGCAAACCATCGCCCAATGAGAAGGCGACGTCGTAGGACTTCATGATCTCGCAGATTTCCTCGAAGTGCGTGTAGAGGAAATTCTCCTTGTGATGGGCAAGACACCATTTGGCGAGGATCGAGCCGCCTCGGCTGACGATGCCGGTCATGCGTTTCGCTGTCATCGGGATGTAGCGCAGCAGCACACCGGCATGGATGGTGAAGTAATCGACGCCCTGTTCGGCCTGCTCGATCAAAGTGTCGCGGAACAGCTCCCAGGTGAGTTCCTCGGCCTTGCCATCGACTTTTTCCAGCGCTTGGTAGATAGGCACGGTGCCGATCGGCACCGGTGAGTTACGAATGATCCATTCGCGTGTTTCATGGATGTTCTTGCCCGTCGACAGATCCATCACCGTGTCGCCGCCCCAGCGGATCGCCCAGATCATCTTGTCGACTTCTTCCTGTATCGAGGAGACGAGCGGGCTGTTGCCGATGTTGCAGTTGATCTTGGTGAGAAAGTTTCTGCCGATGATCATCGGCTCGGATTCCGGATGATTGATGTTGGCCGGGATGATTGCGCGACCGCGCGCCACTTCGTCACGGACGAATTCCGGCGTGATGACCTTGGGCAGGCTGGCACCGAAACTCTGTCCCGGATGCTGGGTCTTCAACAGCTCGGAGACCCCTTCGAGACGCTGATTCTCGCGGATCGCGACGAATTCCATCTCCGGTGTCACGATGCCTTGGCGCGCATAGTGCATCTGCGTGACGTTCATGCCCGGTTTCGCGCGCCGCGGCTGTCGCCGATGCGTCATGCGCAGTGCGGCCATCGCCGGATCGGCTTCCCGGGCGCGGCCATAGGCGGAGGATTGCTGCGCCAGGCGTTCGGTATCGTTGCGCTCCTCGATCCATTGCTCGCGCAGTGGTGGCAGACCTCGGCGCAGGTCGATCTTCGCTTCCGGATCGGTATAGGGGCCGGATGTGTCATAGACGAAGATCGGTGGGTTCTTTTCCCCGCCCATGCTGGTGGGCGTATCGGACTGGACGATTTCACGCATCGGCACGCGGATGTCAGGTCGCGAGCCGGTGACATAGACCTTTCTCGAGCTGGGGAAGGGTTGGATCGCCGCGCCATCCACGTGGGCGGTAGCAGCGACGAATTTATCGTTGGCGTTCATGCGCGTACTCCAAAGGTGAAGACGCGAAACTACTGGAATCCGTCCCCGAACGCAACCGCGCTGCCGGCATTGCTATAAAGTAATTTCAGAAAACGCCGTAATGGCTTGGCACGATGGAAAAAGTTCATATGTTGCGAAGGAATCCCCGACCGGCGCCGCTGCTGGCGTTTCTGTTGTCGTCGTGGTTGGCCATCGGCTTGGCGTCCGACAACGCTGCTGCGGCAACCGATGTGCCGTCAGCGAAGCCGCGCTTGTTCGAAGTACCGCAGATCGACAAGTCGAAGGCGGAGGATCCCTTCAAGAATGCGCCGCCGCCATCGGCGACGAAAAACGGCTCTGCCGGCAAAGCCGTCCCCGTTGCCGACAAAGCAGCGGCTGCCGAGAAATCCCAGAGCAGTTCGCCCCAGACGGCGCAGCCGCCCATCAAAGCAACGCCTCGACCGGTGCTCAAACTGCCCGAACTCGCTCCTGCACAGGAGCTGACCCGTCAGCAGCGCGAGATGATGTTGGCCACTTCCGGGCCGCGCAAGGCAGCGGTTACCAAACCCAAGCCCCAGACACAGGGATCGCCGAAAGAAACCGATTTCACAAATGTGCACTGGGGGTACAGCGGACTGGGTGCGCCGGAGAATTGGGCGAAACTGCCCGGCAATGCATTGTGCGGCACTGGCAAGCGCCAGTCACCGATCGACATCCGCGGTAGCATCAGGGTCGATCTCGAGCCGATCCAATTCGACTATCGTTCAACGGGTTTCCGCATCACCGATAATGGCCATACCATCCAGGTCGATGTCGCCGAAGGAAATACTATCACCGTATTGGGCCGCACCTGGCAGCTCGAGCAACTGCATTTCCACCGGCCCTCCGAGGAGCGCGTCAACGGCAGAAGTTACGAGATGTCTGTCCATCTCGTGCATCGCGACTATGCGAACAACCTCGCCGTGATTGCCGTGCTGATGGAGCGCGGGCCGGAGCACCCGGTGATCCAGACGCTGTGGAATCATCTGCCGCTCGACACCGGCCTTTCGCTAGAGCCGCCGAACGTCGCGATCGACCTGATGAAGCTGTTACCCGAACGCCGCGACTACTACACCTACATGGGCTCGCTGACCACCCCACCATGCACCGAAAACGTGCTGTGGATGGTATTGAAGGAACCGATCCTCGTCTCCGCCGATCAGATTGCGATCTTCTCCCGGCTCTATCCGATGAACGCACGGCCGGTGCAGCCGGCGAACAATCGCCTGATCAAGGAATCGCGCTGAGAATCTTGCGGATCGGTGCCGGCAACGCGACTTCGCCGAGGTCGGCGCGAGTGAACCAGCGCAGGCGGCTTTCGCTGGCGGCGATAAAATCCTCGACTGCGCAAAGCATCGGCTGAATCCGAAGCCGGAAGTGGGTGAGGCCGTGGCACAAACTCGGCGCTGGTGACACGGCACTCAGCCGCACTCCCAAGCCATCACGGGCGAAAGCCGCAACGTCCCGCCCGGCCGGCAGCTCAGGCAAAGACCACAAGCCGCCCCAGACGCCTGCGGGCGGGCGGCGTTCGAGCGCGATGCGCTCCCGATGCCGCAGCACCAACAGCGTGATTGAGCGTTCCGGCAGGGTGCGGCGCACCCGTGGCGCCGGCAATTCGGCAGTGCGGCCATCGTGCAGCGCGATGCAGCTTGAGGCGAGCGGACAAAGGTGGCAGCGCGGCCGGCCGCGTGTGCACACCAGTGCACCCAGATCCATCTGCGCCTGCAGGTAGGTGGCGATATCTTCTTCGGGCAGCAGCGCTGCGGCTAACTGCCACAGGCGGGCTTCGATCGGCGCTGCTCCGGGGTATCCCTCGATGCCGAAATGGCGGCACAGCAACCGCCTCACATTGCCGTCGAGGATGGGAGCGCGGGCCTCGAAACAAAACGCGGCAATTGCATTCGCAGTCGAACGCCCGACCCCTGGCAGCCGGCGGATGGTTTCAGGATCGCTGGGAAAATTACCAGCGTATTTTTCGACGATGGTGCGGGCACAACGGTGCAGGTTGCGTGCGCGGGCGTAATAGCCCAGACCGCTCCACAATGCCATCACCTCGTCGAGTGAGGCTTCCGCCAGTGCGTCCAAGCGAGGAAAGCGCGCGACGAAGCGCGCGTAATAAGGGATCACGGTCGCGACCTGCGTCTGCTGCAGCATGATTTCGGACAGCCAGACAAGGTAGGGATCGCGCGTCTTCTGCCAGGGTAGGTCGTGGCGGCCGTGCCGCCGTTGCCAGGCGATCAGCCGTTGCGCAAATGTCTGCATGGGAGGAGAGTGGAGCGGGTGAAGGGAATCGAACCCTCGTATGCAGCTTGGGAAGCTGCCGTTCTACCATTGAACTACACCCGCCCGAACGAACTTGGCGACCTGCACAGATTATAATGTGTAGTTCCCGCAAGGCGCTATCTTGCGGCGCGAAATCGGACGACATCTTGGAAGCCACGCCCCTCCTTTCCCTGATCGCCAGCGACATGCAGGCCGTCGATGCGGTGATTCGCCAGCGGCTGCATTCTGACGTTCCTCTCGTCCGTCAGATCGCCGAATACATCATTGCCAGCGGTGGCAAACGCCTGCGCCCGGCCCTGTTGCTGCTCACGGCGGGTGCCCTCGGCTATCGCGGCGTTCATCATCACGAGCTGGCTGCGGTCGTCGAGTTCATCCACACTGCCACGCTGCTGCACGACGACGTGGTCGATGAATCGACGTTGCGTCGTGGCAGGCAGACCGCCAATGCGCATTTCGGCAATGCCGCGAGCGTGCTGGTGGGCGATTTCCTCTATTCACGGGCATTCCAGATGATGGTCGGGGTCGGAAGCATGCGCGTGATGGAAGTGCTCGCAGACGCGACCAACATCATCGCCGAGGGCGAAGTGCTGCAGTTGATGAATTGCCACAATGCCGATCTTTCTGTCGACGGCTACTTGCAGGTCGTGCGTTACAAGACCGCCAAGCTGTTCGAGGCCTCGGCGCGTCTCGGCGCGATCCTCGGCGGGGCCGACCCGGCGCTGGAAGAAGGCTTCGCCACTTATGGTATGCATCTGGGCACCGCTTTCCAGATCGCCGACGACGTACTCGATTACTCTGGCCGGGAAGACGAGCTCGGCAAGAGTCTCGGTGATGACCTCGCCGAAGGCAAGCCGACGCTGCCACTGATCCACGTGATGCAACACGGCAATCACGATCAGGCCGCCGTGGTGCGCAACGCACTCGAACACGGCGGACGGGAGGCCTTTCCGCAAGTCATCCGCGCCGTCAAGGAAACCGGCGCACTGGATGCGGCGTTGCGTGCGGCGCGTGATGAAGCGGGACGGGCGATCGAGGCGCTCGCCGGGCTTCCCGATAGCCAATATCGGCAGGCTTTGCTACAATTGGCAGCCTTCGCAGCGGACAGACGCTATTGAAAGCAGTTCGGCGCTCTGCTCCGGCAACGGTCATCGGGGTGTAGCTCAGCCTGGTAGAGTACTGCGTTCGGGACGCAGGAGTCGGAGGTTCGAATCCTCTCACCCCGACCAATTCCAATATGCTTATCATCGGATGGCGGACATGCCAGCCTTCGGTCGCTCTACCGGGCGAGCAAGGCCTGTCGCGCTGCCTAGGCAGTGGAATTCCGGAGCCCATCATTATGTCGAAGCTGTTGCTGCTGATTGTCGTCATTGCCGGCATCCTCTGGTTTCTACTCCTCCAACGCAAACGTGAGGCGCAGGGGAAAGTCGACGCGCCATCGGCCCGCCCGCCCGAAAAGATGGTGACGTGTGCCCGCTGCGGCGTGCATTTGCCGGAAAGCGAAGCCTTGCTCGTGGCTGGGCGTCATTACTGCTGCGCGGAGCATGGCCAGCTAGGACCAAACGGTTAGATGGAGCGCAGCGGGGATCATTCCCGGAACCATCAGAATCACGCCCGCTGGCGGCTGCTCACCTATTTCTCCTGGTACCGGTTGATCGTTGCCGGCTTCTTTTTCGGCATCGTGTTGTTTTCCGACCGGCCGATGACCATCGCCCCCCAATCGATGCGCCTGTTCTTGTGGGCGAGTGGCGCCTATCTGATTCTTTCGGTCGCGTTCATCATCCTGCAATCCCGCTGGCGCCACGCCCTGGATCTGCAACTGAGCGTCGAAGTGCTGACGGACATCGTCTGCCTAGTCTTGATGCTGTACGCGAGTGGAGGCGCGAAGAGCGGCATGGCGATGATGCTGATCGTCGTACTGGTCGGTGCGGCACTGGTCGGTCAGGGGCGTCTGGTGCTGTTCTACGTTGCGGTGGCCAGCCTGTTGCTGCTCGCAGAGCAGGCTTGGCGGGTCGAGTTCCTGAACGGTGAGGTCGGTGATTTTTTCTATACTGGCTTGACCTGCATCGGCCTTTTCGCCGCCGCCATCGCCGCACGGCTCCTGGCCAACCGCATGCTGGCCAACGAGGAGCTCGCACGCCGGCGTGGCATCGAATTGGCCGACCAGTTGCGTATCAATGATCAGGTGATTCGCGACATGCAGGATGGCGTATTGGTCGCCGACGCGGAAGGAAGGGTGCGGCAATTCAATCCCCGGGCGCGTGTCCTGCTGGGATGTGACGTCGCACATCCCCAAGTACTGGAGGATTTTTCTCCCCTGTTGGCCGAAGAATTCCATTTGCGCAAGTCACGTGGCGTCGAATCCGAGCGGGTCATCCAGAACCCGTCGAACGGACGGCAACTGCGCTTGCGGTTTCTGCCGCCGGGAGAGGGAGGGAATGCGCTGATTTTCATCGAGGACGTCGGCCGGCTTCAGCAAGAGGCGCGTCAGGTCAAGCTTGCGGCGCTCGGCCGGCTGACGGCGAATCTCGCGCACGAAATTCGCAATCCGCTGTCGGCGATCAGCCACGCAGCCGAACTGCTCAGTGATGAGCCAGCGGTCAAGGGTCAGGAACGCCTGACGCGCATCATCCTCGACAACGCGCAACGCCTGAACCGGCTGGTCTCCGAAGTCGTCGAACTGGGCCGTCGGGATCGTGTCAGTCCCGAAACCATCGACCTGGCCGAGTTTATGCGCCACCTTCTGGAAGAGCGATCGATGCAGGATGCCTCCACCGCCAGCCGCGTCGTCTTCGATATACCGCCTGCCCGCTTCGTCCGCTTCGATCGTGGCCACCTCTACCGAGTGATTGCCAATCTGCTCGACAACGCGCTGCGTTATGCCAGCCAGGCGTCCGGCGCAGTGCGCGTCTGGTTCGAGGAAAGCACTGGCCAGTTGCGCCCGAGCCTTCACATTGCCGACGATGGCAGGGGGATCGACGAGCTCGAGCGTGAGCGGGTCTTCGAACCCTTTTTCACGACGCGCACGAATGGTACCGGTCTGGGTCTGTATATCGCACGTGAGCTATGCGAGGCGAACGGGGCGCGGCTCATCCTGCTCATGAACGCCCCCGGCGCGCATTTCTGCATATCATTTGCGCCATTCAAGGGCGAGACCGAGGTGGAGAACCAGCAGAGATGAATCCCAGAGTGCTGATCGTCGATGACGAAGCGGACATCCGTGAGCTGCTCGATATGACGCTGGCACGCATGGGGCTCGATTGCGACTGTGCTGCCAGCGTGGCCGAGGCCCGACGGCTGCTGCGCGAAAACTCTTATCAGCTGTGCCTCACCGACATGCGTATGCCGGACGAGGATGGTTTGACGCTGGTGCGCGAGATCGATGCCCACTACCCGACGCTGCCGGTCGCGGTGATCACGGCGCATGGCAGCACCGAGAACGCCGTGGCCGCTCTCAAGGCCGGCGCCTTCGACTATCTAGCCAAGCCCGTCTCACTGGCTCAGCTGCGAACTTTGGTGAAGACCGCGCTGGCCGTCCCCGAAAGCAAGCCCAGCGACACGACGCGTGCTCTGGAGCTCTTCGGTCGTGCGCCACCAATCGTTCAGGTTCGCGAGCTGATCGCCAAAGTGGCCAGAAGCGATGCGCCGGTATATATCTCGGGCGAATCCGGTACCGGCAAAGAACTTGCCGCGCGGTTGATCCATCTGGGCAGCCGGCGGCATGACAAACCCTTCATTGCGGTGAATTGCGGTGCGATTCCGGAGAGTTTGATGGAAAGTGAATTCTTCGGCTACCGCAAGGGCGCATTCACGGGCGCGGAAAGCGAGCGTGAAGGCTTTTTTCAGGCGGCGGACGGTGGCACACTGTTTCTCGACGAAGTCGCCGATCTGCCGCTGGCGATGCAGGTGAAGTTGTTGCGTGCCATCCAGGAGAAACGGGTACGGCGCGTCGGGGCGACGAGCGAGGAGCCGGTCAATGTGCGTATCGTCTGCGCAACGCATCAGAACCTGCGCCAACTGATGGAACAGGGGCAGTTTCGTCAGGACCTGTTCTATCGCCTCAATGTCATCGAGATTCACATGCCGGCCTTGCGCGAATGTCGCGAGGACATCCCTGAACTGGCACAACGCATCCTCGCCCGTCTGTCTATCCCGAGCGGCATGCCGGCACCGGCACTCACCCCCCGCGCACTGGAGGCGCTTTGTGCCTATGACTTCCCAGGCAATGTGCGCGAACTGGAAAACATCCTCGAACGGGCGCTCGCCCTGCATAGTGGAGACGTCATCGACAGCGAGGATCTGCAATTACAGCTGCCACGAGCCTTGGCTGCCGAGTCGCTGGGCAGCAGCGCGGGCAAGCCACTGCATGAATATCTCGATGAGTTGGAGCGGCAAGCGATTCTCGACGCACTACAGAAAACCCGCTTCAACCGCACGGCGGCGGCACGTCTGCTTGGTGTGACGTTCCGCTCACTGCGCTACCGGATGGAACGTTTGGGGCTCAATGCGCCAGAGACCTGACACCATGGGTGCACCCGACGCTGACGGCTGGCTTCCCAGCGCGCTGCACGTTCCCAGTCCCAATCATGATCAGCGGCCGCCCGGCGAGACCATCAGCTTGCTCGTCCTTCACGCGATCAGCCTGCCGCCGGGAGAATTCGGCGGCAATACGGTGATCGATTTTTTCACCAACCGGCTCGATACCGCACGGCATCCTTATTTCGCCAAACTCGTTGGGGTGCGGGTTGCACCCCATTTCTTCATTCCTCGCGATGGCACTCTGATCCAGTGCGTTTCCTGCCTCGATCGCGCTTGGCATGCAGGTGTGTCGTGTTGGCGTGGGCGCGTACGCTGCAACGACTTCTCGCTTGGCGTCGAGCTCGAAGGCGACGACTTCACTCCGTTCGCCGAAGCACAGTATGCAACGCTCACCGTCCTGATCGAGTGCCTCCGCGAACGTTATTCCTTGTCCGAAATCGTTGCGCATGCCGATATCGCGCCCGGCAGGAAGACCGATCCGGGCCCCTACTTCGATTGGTCACGCCTGACAGCACGGCAAGATTCCTGACCCTGGGTCCGTGCTCCATTGAAGCGGAGTGGACTTGGATGCGTCGCGTGGCATGATCGCAACAAACGCGCGCACATTTTCCAGCGACGCACGACATTTACCTTGCATTGCTGTCATCAGCCTACTAGTATTAGTTCCGAAGTGGTCGGTTCATATTTAGTAGGTTGATCTCATGATGCTCTAGCCGACCAGGAAAGGCGGGGATGCTGAAAGCAGATAGGGACATCGATCGTGACCTAGGCAGCGGACGTAATGCCGGCTACCGTATCCCTTCCTCTCCTTGCCACCTTTCTCTTCTCATCCACACGACATCCATCGATCAAGCCGACGTTCCCCTATGGGAAATGCATGCGGCACAGTCAGACCGCATTTCTCCGCCTCTTTCAAAAACAAAGGGATGGACGGGGAAAGCGCTTGAATTCATCAATTCCGGTCCGCCGGCATTGTTGAATAATTCCCGTCGTAGTCACAGGCGGGTTGTCATCATCCCAATTCTCAAACATGCAATGGAGGTCCATTATGGCTGAAGAGAAGAAAGCCAAGAAGCCGGCGGCTGCGAAGAAGGCGGCTGCGCCAAAGAAGGCCGCTGCGGCGAAACCCGCGG
>CAYZII010000001.1:0-79702 GCA_964478415.1 uncultured Methyloversatilis sp. | reverse complement strand
CAAGAAATAGCAGCCACGCAGGCCAGACCTTCGAGCACGAGGTTGTCGATGCGCCGTGTCGGCAATGCAAGATGCGGCGCGAGGCTATCGGCGGCACCACCGGAAAGCAGGCAGATGAAATCCTGCCCGAACTCGGCGCTGGCGAGGCGGCACGCGCAGCGGTAGAGGCGTTCGATCGCGCCCAAGGTGGCATTCAGGCAACCGCTTTCGATCGCATCGAGGGTGTTCGTCGGCAGCTCCCGATAACTGCCGCGAGCTTCGGGTAATCCTGCGGTGTTACGCGCCAGCGCGCGGCGCATCATCTCAAGACCGGGCAGAATCACGCCGCCGCGGTGACGGCCTTCCGCATCGAGGACGTCGATCGTCGTCGCGGTGCCGGCCATCACGACCAATGCCGGCCCGCGATGCAGATGATAAGCACCGATCAATGCCGCCCAGCGATCCGCCCCGAGCCGCGCAGGATCGTCATAGGCATTCGTCACGCCGCAACAGGCGGCGCTGCTGGCAAACCATTCGAGGGGTGCCGGTAGCGCCTCTGCCAGCACGGCGATGCGTGCCGCGACCTCGCTGCCCGCGACATTACAGGCGAGAATGTGGCGAGGCCGTGCCGGAAGTAGTGTTGCCAGGCGCGCACAGTCGGCATGGGCGAGCGCGCCCTGCGCCCGCCAGGCGGAACCATCGAACAGTCCCCACTTCAGGCGGGTATTGCCGGCATCGAGACAGAGGATCATGCGACGCTCCGCAGCGAAACTTCCCCGGAGAGGATGCGTTCGATACACCCTCCGCTCTCGAAAAGCAGTGTGCCATCGACATCGACGCCGCGGCAGATGCCTTCGCGCGGCGGTGAGAAATCGGAGAGCAGCCTGATCGGCGCGTTTTCGAACGCATGCAGTGCGGTCCAGCGTGGCCGCAGCGCGGCGAACCCTTGGGCGCCGAAAGTTTCCAGCGTCTTCAAAAGTTCGACCAGAATGCTGGCCAGCAAGAAATGGGGATCGATATCGCCCTCGAGCGCGGCGCTCTGCGCACGCAACTCGGCGGGCATCGCGGTGGGCAGTCGCAGATTGAGCCCGATGCCGATCACCGCGGCAACAGACGTAGCCGAGGCCACCTCGACGAGGATGCCGGCGAGCTTTTTGCCGTCTTTCAGCACATCGTTGGGCCATTTCAGTCGAATCCGCGCCTGCGACGGCTGGGGCTGTGTCTCGCCGCAAGGGAAGGCATTGGATGACGGCGAAGTCGTATGGGGTGCCGCCTGACCAGCGCAGAGTTTCAGCAGCGCCTCGGCCAGCGCCAGTCCTGCCGCGAGCGGCAGGCCGGCGAGCGAAGTGCCAGGCGCAAAGCGCCACAGCAGTGAGAACGTCAGGCTCTCGCCAGGCGCGGAAAGCCAAGGACGACCACGCCGGCCCCGTCCTGCAGTCTGCCGTTCGGCGATCAGCACGGTGCCGGAAGGCGCGCCGGCTTCGGCACGTTCCAGCAGCAGCGCATTGGTCGAGGCGCATTCCGGCAGCAGTTCGGCATCGAAGCGCGGCGCGTGGGGGCCGAGCGCCTGAACGAGGGTGGTCAGGTCGAACATGGTGCGGCTGCGCCAGTGCAAGTGCAAGGATTTGTAACAGTCCGCCACGGATTGCGCATGATCTGCGTTATTTGCTTTGTGATCTGCCTGACCGGAGTAAAGATGAAACCCCTGTTCCCGCTGATGGCCGGCGCGACCTTGTTGCTCGGCGCCTGTGCCGTTTATCCGGAATACGACCCCTATTATGACCCGCCCGTGGTACGCGTGGCGCCCCCACCGCCACGGATCGAATATGTCGGCCCGCCGCCCGCCGTCGGTTACATTTGGATAGAAGGCTATTGGAGCTGGGTCGGCACCCGTTACGTCTGGGTACCCGGACGTTGGGAGGCACCACGGCCGGGGTATGTCTGGCTGCCGTACCGTTGGGAGCGCGATGGCGATCATTGGCGGCTACGCCCTGGTCGCTGGGAGCGGAGCGAACCGCCGCGTGTCCTCCCGCGCCCCGATACTGAACATCGCCTTCCGCCACCACCGCATTTCGAACATCGGCCACCGCCAGCGCCCCCACCGGCGCCACAGCCACGCTTCGAGTCGCGCCCGGCTCCCGGCATCATGCCCGCTCCGCCCAAACAGACACAGCCGCCGCGGCTGGATCAGGAAAGCCGCCGGCCAGGACAGCTCGATCCGAGCCAGTTTCCGCGTCGCCACGCCAATCCCCCAGCCCCCGAACGCTTCGAGCGTGATCGCGGCCGGCCGGAGGAGCGGCGCGAGGAGCGGCATCGGCGCGATCGGGTGGGCGAACCGGGGCTGGGGCACCGTGTCTATTGGCGAGGAGCGCGGGCTGGATACTGCCGTCCGCAGGCCCAAAGCCATAGCAAAGGGTTGGAAATCGCATGCTCGGAAGGTTCATCGTCGCCCCGCCCGGTCTAATGGACAATCTGGGTTCAAGGAGCCACCCGCCCAATTTCTGCTGTTTTGGACAGCAGTGACAGGCGACGATTTCGGATAACATGGCGCCGGTGTTGACGGCCTGAGCTGCGGCTTTCGGGATTCCCCCCTTCCCCGATTTTTCCTACGCCTCCACGCAGATGATTTACCGGCGCGCCACCCAACGCGAGCTTGCGCAAACCGCGAGCGCGATTTTCGTCGCCCTGTTTGCCATTCTGAGCACAGTTCAGCTGATTCGTCTGCTGAAAAGTGCCGCAAGAGGAAGTATTCCTTCCGAGGGTGTCTTCGCGCTGATGGGCTTCGCCGCGCTGCAGTTTTTACCCGTGCTACTGTCGCTGACCCTGTTCATTTCGGTGCTGCTCACCCTTTCCAGGGCCTACCGTGATTCCGAGATGGTGATCTGGTTCTCCGCCGGCCTGCCGCTGACGGCATGGGTGAAACCGGTGCTGCGTTTTGCCCTGCCAGTGGTGCTCGTGATCACGGTGCTGACGCTGTTCCTCGTGCCCTGGGCAAGCGGCAAGCGCACGGAATTCATGCATCGACTGGATCAGCGCGATGACCTATCGCGGGTTACCCCAGGGGCGTTCAACGAATCGGCGCGTGGTGATCGGGTGTTTTTCGTCGAATCGGTGCCCGAGGCCAATGGTCAGGCGGAGAAAATCGGCAATATTTTCGTCAGTACCTGGCAACATGGTCGGCAGGGCGTCGTCGCCGCCGCCCAAGGGCATGTCGAAGTGGCAGCCAACGGCGACAAATTCATCGTCCTGACCCACGGGCGGCGTTATGAAAGTGTTGCTGGCAGCGCGGAATATCGCCTGATGGCGTTCGATCGCTATGCGGTGCGCATGGAGGCGACCGAAGAGGGGCGCGGCGTTGAGAAATCCGCCAAAAGCCTTTCGACGCTGGAATTGCTCAAGGCGCCGACCGATACCAACAAAGCTGAGCTGGTGTGGCGCATCGGTATCCCGGTCTCGGCGCTGGTGCTGGCCCTGCTAGCGATTCCGCTCGCTTTCGTCAATCCGCGCGCTGGACGCACTAATAACCTGGTTTTTGCGCTGCTGACCTACATGCTTTACAGCAATCTGCTCTCGGTCAGCCAGGCTTGGGTGGCGCAGGGGCGCATGGCATTTGCCATCGGCGCTTGGGCTGTGCATCTGTCGATGCTCTTCCTGCTGATCGTGCTGTTCTGGAAACGCTTGGCGGTGTTTTCGCCGTGGCGCAGGCTCAGAGGCTGAAAATGCGGGTCTTCGAGCGCCATCTGGCCCGCGAACTCTACGGCGACGTGCTGCTCGTCCTAGCGGCATTTCTCGCGCTGTTCGCCTTCTTCGATCTGATCCATGAACTGGAATCGGTCGGCAAGGGCGGCTATGAAATGAGGCATGCCCTCGGCTTCGTCGCCCTGACCCTACCCGGGCGCGCTTATGAAATCCTGCCGATTGCGGTGTTGATCGGCACCTTGTATGGCTTGACCCTGCTCGCCCACCATTCGGAGATCACCGTGCTGCGGGCCTCTGGGCTTGCCACCCGCGAACTGCTGCTGACACTGGCAAAGATCGGCACCCTCTTCGTCGTGCTGACTTTGCTGCTGGGCGAATTCGTCGCCCCGCAGACCGACCGTCTCGCCCAACAGTTGCAGTTGAGCGCAAAAAGCCAACTCGTGGGACAGTCCTTCCGTTCCGGCTTGTGGGTGAGGGATGGTCGTTCCTTCATCAACGTGCGCGAGGTGCTACCGGACGCCAGCCTGCGGGGCATTCGGGTGTTCACTTTTGACGATGCCTTTCGCCTGCGCTCGATCAGTGAGGCGGAACAGGGCAGCTATTTGCCGTCCGGCCATTGGCGCCTCGAGGGCGTCGCGCAGACATTGTTCGAGGACGAAAAAGCCAGCGTGCTGCGGATGAAGACGCTCGATTGGCACTCGGCGCTCAATCCGGACATCCTCTCCGTGCTGCTCGTGCAGCCGGAACGGATGTCACTCATGCATTTGTATCAATACATCCGCCACTTGAGCGAGAACCGCCAGAAAACAGAACGTTACGAAATCGCGCTGTGGAAGAAGCTCATCTACCCGCTGGCCGCGCTGGTGATGATGACCCTCGCGCTGCCGTTTGCCTATGTGCACGAGCGCACGGTCGCGGTGAGCGCGAAGGTGTTCTTCGGCGTGATGCTGGGCATCGTTTTCCACATGTTGAACAGCCTGTTCTCACACCTGGGCATCATCAATCACTGGACGCCCTGGGTGGCAGCGATCACGCCCAGCGTCATTTTCCTTGGCGCGGCGGCAGGGTTGTTGTGGTGGGTGGAACGAAGATGATCCGTGTGCCCGCCAGCCGGTCGTGCAGGAACTGGCGCTCGCGATCGAACAGCGCCCAGATCAGTCCTGCGCCATAGAACAGCACGCTCGGCCAGCAAAGCATTTGCCGCAGGATGAGTTGGCGCAACGAAGGCGGTGCGCCGTCCAGGCTGACCAGACGCAGCCGCCAGGTCTTCATCGCCAGTGTTTGGCCCCCATGCCGCCATTGCCAGAGGAAGTAGCCGGCGACGACGAACACGAGATGGGCGATCAGCCAGGGCCCGTGAGAGAGCAGACCGAAGGCCATGCCGAGGATCATCTGGGGCAACAGGAAGGCGACCAAGATCACGCCTGCGAGCAGCAGCGCCTCATAAGCCAGGCTGGCAAAACGCCGCGGTAGGCTGGCCAGCGGCAGGGATGTCGAGCTCAAGGTTGCTCGCTGGTAGTGACGGTTTCACTCACGGCACCGGCTTCGCCCTCGGCTGGTGGGGTGGCTGGCGCAATGTCCTCCTCGGGTGCCTTGGGAGTGGGCTGTAGAGGTGTCGTGGCATGGGGCCGCAGCGGGTTCTGGGGTGCCTTGAAAGGCGAGATCGGCGAGCTCGGCGCCGGGATCAATGGGGCGGCAGGCTGCTCTTTTTGTTTCGGCACCACCTTGGGAGGCTTGCTTGGGGTTTTGACTTTGGGCTTGGGAGGCGCCTTGTGGCGCAGAGCTTCCTTTTCCTGCTCGCTCAGTGCGGAATATTCCTCCCACTTTTGCTTGACGGCTTCGCGTTCCTCAGGGGAGATGCGCAGCCAGGACTTGTACTTTTCCCGTGCGATCTTGCGCTCCTCAGGGGCCAGCCGCGCCCACTCGCGCATGTTGCGCTGCATTTTCTCCTGTTCGGCCGGCGACATCGACGGAAAACGCTCGGCGATGCCGAGCCACTTCTTGCGGCGGAAGGCGTCCATTTCCTTCCATTCCTTCGCGAGCGGCGCAAGGATCGCACGCTGCTCCTGCGTGAGCTGATGCCATTCGGGCTGTTCGAAGCGCGGCAGCTCGGCATGGACGGCGCCAGCGGCCAGCAGACCAGCGACGAAAAATGGCTGGATCAGTCCTTGGAGGAGACGTCTTCTTCCAGCCATGCCTGAAAACCTTTGTCCAGGTAAGCGTTGGGCGGCAGGTCATCGGCAAGCAGGGCGCTATCGATCGCCTCGTATTCACTAGCCTTATCGAAGCCGTTCCAGACATAGGCAGTGACAACACCAAGCACAAGCGCGAGCATGGCAAGCCAGGTGAGCAGGGGATGACGTTCTCCTTCCCTTTCAGGGAGTGACGGTCCGCCAGCGCCGACCAGAACGGGTTCATAGACGAAGACGCGCTGATGCTGGAGCGCACGCTCGCGGGCAGCGCGCAGGCGTTCGACGATCGCGGGGTCGAGAGCTTGCGTGCCACGATCGAGAACATGGCAAATCCGACGGGCAAACAGTTCTTCCTGGCTCATGGTTTGATTCCTTTGGCCTCGAGTGCGGCAGCCAGCGCATGCGTGGCGCGCGAACAATGGGTCTTCACACTGCCTTCCGTGCATCCCATCACGGCGGCAGTATCGGCGATGTCCAATCCTTCCCAATAACGCAGCAGGAAAGCTTCGCGTTGACGGGGTGGCAGATTTTGCAAGGCTTCCTCCACGAGATTCAGGGTTTCCGCTTGCAGCAGCGCCTCCAGCGGTCCGGCGAAAGGGTTGGCGTCTTCATCGGTTTCCAGAGTTTCGAGCGCATCACTGGGATTCTCTTCATCATCCTCGAAAACCGTCAGCGAGGTGAAGCGTTCCGAGCGGGTGCGGCTGCGCCGGAAATGGTCGCGGATCGCATTTTGCAGGATACGTTGGAAAAGGGGCGGCAGTTCTTCCACCGGGCGATCACCGTATTTTTCTGCGAGGCGCATCATGCTGTCCTGCACGATGTCGAGCGCGGCCTCCTCGTCGCGCACGGCGTACACCGCCTGCTTGTAAGCACGGCGCTCAACGCTGGCAAGAAAGTTGGATAGCTCGGCGCGGGAAGCCAAGGATGCAGCTGGATTGTTCTTTGTGAGTGATTGTGGTCGCCAGGAAAGCCTTGACCACCCCTGTTCCTGTCAAGTATCGTTACATGTTTCTGGGCATTGCCGCCAACGATGGAACGTAAAAAATGCAATTGACAGGTGCGGAAATTGTAATCAGGTGCCTCCAGGAAGAAAAGGTCGATTACGTATTCGGCTACCCTGGCGGCTCGGTGTTGTTCATTTACGACGAGTTGTTCAAGCAGGATCAGGTCAAGCACGTGCTGGTGCGTCACGAGCAGGCGGCCGTGCACGCCGCGGACGGCTATTCCCGCTCTTCCGACAAAGTCGGCGTTTGCCTGGTGACTTCCGGTCCAGGTGTGACGAATGCCGTGACCGGCATCGCCACGGCCTACATGGACTCGATCCCGCTGGTGATCCTCACCGGACAGGTGCCGACCGCCTACATCGGTCAGGATGCTTTCCAGGAAGCGGATACGGTAGGCATCACGCGGCCATGCGTGAAGCACAACTTCCTCGTCAAGGATGTCAAGGACCTGGCGCTGACCATCAAGAAGGCGTTCTATCTCGCCAAGAGCGGTCGCCCCGGCCCGGTACTGGTCGATATTCCGAAGGACATCACGATCCAGAAGACCGAGTTCCATTACCCGAAGACGGTGACACTGCGTTCTTACAACCCGGTGGTGAAAGGGCATACCGGCCAGATCAAGAAGGCGGTGCAACTGCTCCTGGACGCGCAGCGGCCGATGATCTACACGGGTGGTGGGGTGATTCTCTCGAATGCTGCCGAAAAGCTCACCCGGCTGACGCGCATGCTCGGTTTCCCAATCACCCAGACCTTGATGGGGCTGGGCGGCTATCCGGCCACCGATCGCCAGTTCCTTGGCATGGTCGGCATGCACGGCACCTATGAAGCCAACATGGCAATGCAGGAATGTGACGTGCTGCTGGCGATCGGCGCGCGCTTCGACGACCGCGTGATCGGCAACCCGGAGCACTTCGCGCGCAATCCGCGCAAGATCATCCACGTCGATATCGATCCATCTTCGATCTCGAAGCGTGTCAAGGTCGATGTGCCGATCGTCGGCAACGTGCCTGACGTGATCGACGAGCTGATGCGACAACTCGAAGCGAGTGAAGGCAAGCCGAATGCGAAGCATCTTGCCGACTGGTGGAAGAGAATCGAGGCCTGGCGCGCCAAGCACTGCCTGAAATACAAGATGGGCAGCGAGTTGATCATGCCACAATACGTGATCGAGAAGCTCTATGAGGTCACCGGCGGCGAGGCCTTCGTGACTTCGGACGTCGGCCAGCACCAGATGTGGGCAGCCCAGTATTACAAGTTCGACAAACCGCGCCGCTGGATCAATTCAGGTGGACTGGGGACGATGGGTTTCGGCCTACCGGCGGCGATGGGGGTACGCTTTGCCAACCCCGACGCGACAGTGGCCTGCATTACCGGCGAGGGCTCGATCCAGATGAACATCCAGGAACTGTCGACCTGCAAGCAGTTCCATCTGCCGATCAAGATCATCTGTCTGAACAACGGCTATCTCGGCATGGTGCGGCAGTGGCAGCAGATGTTCCATGGCAACCGCTACGCCGAATCCTATGTCGATGCGTTGCCGGATTTCGTCAAGCTCGCCGAAGCTTACGGTCATGTCGGCATCCGCGTCAGCAAACCGGCCGACGTCGAACCGGCGCTCAAGGAGGCGTTCGTCAAGCACAAGAACCAGCTCGTGTTCCTCGACTTCCTGACCGACAAGACCGCGAACGTGTTTCCGATGGTCGCGGCTGGCAAGGGGCTGTCCGAAATGATCCTCGCCGAGGAGCTGTGATCATGCGCCACGTCATTTCCATCCTGATCGAAAACGAGGCCGGGGCACTTTCGCGCGTCTCTGGCCTTTTTTCCGCGCGTGGCTACAACATCGATTCCTTGACCGTCGCGCCGACCGAAGATCCTTCCTTGTCGCGCATGACCATCGTCACCATCGGCTCCGACGACATCATCGAGCAGATCACCAAGCAGCTCAACAAGCTGATCGACGTGGTCAAGGTCGTCGATCTCTCCGAGGCGCCGCACATCGAACGCGAACTGATGCTCGTCAAGGTGCGTGCCACCGGCAAGGACCGCGAAGAGATGAAGCGTGTCGCCGACATCTTCCGCGGCCACATCATCGACGTCACCGAGACCTCCTATGTCATCGAACTCACCGGCGACGGCGCCAAACTCGATGCCTTCCTGAACGCCATCGACCGTTCATTGATCCTGGAGACCGTGCGCACCGGCGTGTGCGGCATCGGCCGCGGTGATCGCATTCTCAAAGTCTGAAACAGAAAGGGAAAATATGAAAGTTTATTACGACAAGGACGCCGATCTCTCCCTGATCAAGGGCAAGAAGGTCACCATCGTCGGCTATGGTTCGCAGGGCCATGCCCATGCGCAAAACCTCAAGGATTCCGGTGTCAAGGTCACCGTGGGTCTCAGAAAGGGCGGTGCTTCCTGGGCGAAAGCCGAACAGGCCGGTCTGAAGGTCGAGGAGATCGCCAAGGCGGTCAAGGGCGCGGATGTCGTGATGATGCTGTTGCCGGATGAGACCATCCCTTCGGTCTATTACGCCGATGTCGAGCCGAACCTAAAAAAAGGTGCCGCACTGGCTTTCGCGCACGGTTTCAACATCCATTACAACCAGGTTGTGCCGCGCGATGACATCGACGTGATCATGATCGCGCCGAAAGGTCCTGGCCATACGGTGCGCTCCGAGTATCTGCGTGGTGGGGGTGTGCCTTCGCTGATCGCGGTGTATCAGGACCGCAGCGGCAAGGCCAGGGACATCGCGCTCTCCTATGCGGCGGCCAATGGCGGTACCAAGGGCGGTGTGATCGAGACTACTTTCCGGGAAGAGACGGAAACCGACCTGTTCGGCGAGCAGGCGGTGCTCTGCGGCGGGCTGGTCGAACTGATCAAGGCCGGCTTCGAGACCCTCACCGAGGCCGGCTATGCGCCCGAGATGGCGTATTTCGAATGCCTGCACGAAGTGAAGCTGATCGTCGATCTCATCTATGAGGGTGGCATCGCCAACATGAACTACTCGATCTCGAACAATGCCGAGTTCGGCGAGTACGTCACCGGCCCGAAGGTCATCGGCGCCGAGGCGCGTGCGGCGATGAAGGAAGCGCTCAGGAACATTCAGAACGGCGATTACGCGAAGCAGTTCATCCTCGAAGGCAAGACCAACTATCCGGTGCTGACCGCGCGCCGCCGCCTGACCGCCGCCCACCCGATCGAGAGAATCGGCGCCCAGCTGCGCGAGATGATGCCGTGGATCAAGGCCAAGGCACTGGTCGACAAGTCGAAGAATTAACTTGTCGGAGTATCCTCATCCCATCATCGCCCGGGAAGGCTGGCCCTTCCTGGGTGCGGCCCTTGTCCTGGCGCTGTTGGTGAGCCTCGGGGGGGCGCCGCTTGCCTGGTCGGTGCCGTTCTGGCTGGTCGTGCTGTTCGTTTTGCAGTTCTTCCGCGACCCGCCGCGTGCGGTACCGGGCGACGCCAAGAGCGTGCTCGCCCCGGCCGATGGTCGCATCGTCGTCATCGAACCGGCGCTGGATCCCTGGTTGCAGCGCGAGGCACTGAAGATCAGCGTGTTCATGAACGTCTTCAATGTGCACTCGAACCGTGCGCCGATCGACGGCGAAGTGGTCAATCGCTGGTATCACCCGGGCAAGTTCCTGAATGCCGATCTCGACAAGGCGTCCCTCGAAAACGAGCGCAATGCGCTGCATTTGCGCAGCCTCGATGGCCAGGACATCACCTGCGTGCAAGTGGCCGGGCTGATCGCGCGGCGCATCCTGTGCTACGTCGCGCCGGGCGATAAGCTCGTGCGCGGCCAGCGCTTCGGCTTCATCCGCTTCGGTTCGCGCGTCGATCTCTATCTGCCCAAGGAGGTCTGCGTCAAAGTCACGGTCGGCCAGAAGGTTTTTGCCACGACGACAATCGTTGCAGAGCTCGCGTAGGCGGCGCGTGCCGGACGAACGATTACAATAGCCGCTCGTTCCTCAGTCCGCCCTCGCGCCCATGGCCGACTATCGCCCCCGCAAGACCCTGTTCAATCCGGAGCTGCGCCGGCGTGGGATTTACATCCTGCCCAATCTGTTTACGACGGCGGCGCTGTTTTCGGGCTTCTATGCGATCGTTCAGGCGATGAATGGCCAATTCGAAGCTGCGGCCGTGGCGATCTTCGTCGCGATGGTCTTCGACGGACTCGATGGCCGGGTTGCACGGCTGACGCATACCCAGAGTGCCTTCGGCGCCGAATACGATTCGCTGTCCGACATGGTGGCGTTTGGCGCCGCCCCGGCGCTGGTGGTCTATGAATGGGCGCTCAAGGATCTCGGCAAACTGGGCTGGATCGCGGCCTTCATCTACTGCGTAGGCGCTGCGCTGCGGCTGGCGCGTTTCAATACCCAGCTCGAAGTGGCTGACAAGCGCTGGTTCCAAGGCCTGCCGAGTCCCGCTGCGGCCGCGCTGGTGGCGGGGCTGGTCTGGGTGATGATCGACAACGCCTTTAGCGGCTTCGAGGCGCGCTGGTATGCCTGTGCCCTGACGATCTTCAGTGGCGTGACGATGGTCAGCAATCTGCGTTTTTATTCCGGCAAGGACATCAACCTGAGAAAGAGCGTGCCGTTCGTCATCGTCGTCGCCGTGGCGCTCAGTTTCGCCCTGGTATCGAGTTATCCGCCTGGGGTGCTGTTTGCCTTGTTCCTGCTCTATGCCTTGTCGGGCTATGTGCACGGCGCGTTGGCATGGTGGCGCAAACGTAAAAAACTTGCGCATCCCGAATAGTGCCGTTATAGTTGCCACATGACTGCGACGACGCTTCTCTTTGCCGCCACCGTCCTCAGCTTTGCCGGCCTGTTGCTGGCAAGCAGCCTGCTGCGCACCAAGCTGCGTCCGCTGCTGCGCCGCGCGCGCTGAACATTCTTACTCCCCACAATTCCCCTATCATCGCCCCGCCCGGTCAGCGGCGGGGATTCTTGAGCGTCTGCCATTCCAGCGGAGAATGCAATGAGCAAACCACAATTGTTGATTTTCGACACCACCTTGCGCGACGGTGAACAGAGCCCGGGCGCCGCGATGACGCGCGAGGAGAAGCTGCGCATCGCCCGGCAACTGGAGCGCATGCGCGTCGATATCATCGAGGCCGGCTTCGCCGCGGCGAGCCCTGGCGATTTCGAGGCGATCCGCGCGATCGCCGAATCGATCAAGGAGTCGACGGTCTGCTCGCTGGCGCGCGCCAACGAGAACGACGTGCGACGTGCCGGGGAGGCGATCCGCCCGGCGGCGCGCGGCCGCATCCATACCTTCATCGCCACCTCGCCGATCCACATGGAGAAGAAGCTGCGTATGACTCCCGATGAAGTCGTGGCTGCGGCGGTGCAGGCGGTCAAATGGGCGCGCGAATACACCGACGATGTCGAGTTTTCCGCCGAGGATGCGGTGCGTTCGGAATTCTCGTTCCTGTGCCGTATCTTCGACGCGGTGATCAAGGCCGGGGCGACGACGATCAACGTGCCCGACACGGTCGGGTACAGTGTTCCTTCCGAGTGGGGCGCGCGCATGCGTGCCTTGATCGAAAACGTACCCGATGCCGACAAGGTGATCTGGTCGACGCACTGCCACAACGACCTGGGCCTCGCGGTGGCCAATTCGCTTGCCGCGGTGATGAACGGTGCGCGCCAGGTCGAATGTACGATCAACGGCCTGGGCGAGCGCGCCGGCAATGCCTCCCTCGAAGAAGTGGTGATGGCCGTGAAGACGCGCAAAGATCTGTTCCCGGTCGAAACGCGCATCGATACGACACAGATCCTCGCCGCGTCGCGCCTCGTCTCACAGATCACCGGTTACGTGGTGCAGCCGAACAAGGCGATCGTCGGGGCGAATGCCTTTGCGCACGAATCGGGCATCCATCAGGATGGCGTGCTGAAGCATCGCGAGACCTATGAAATCATGCGCGCCGAGGACGTCGGCTGGCATGCCAACCGCATCTCATTGGGCAAGCTGTCGGGCCGCAACGCCTTCAAGACCAAACTTGCCGAACTCGGCATCCAGCTTGACAGCGAGGAGGCCTTGAACGCCGCTTTCGCGCGCTTCAAGGAGCTGGCCGACAAGAAGCGCGAAATCTTCGACGAGGATCTGCACGCGATCGTCTCCGACGAGATGGTCACTCCCGAGGTCGAGCATTACCGGCTGGTCTCCTCGCGCTTCCATTCCGAAACCGGCGAGGCGCCGAGCGCGGCGCTGACGCTGTCGGTCGGTGGTGTCGAACGGCATGCGCAGGCGACCGGCAGCGGGCCGGTGGATGCCTGTTTCCGTGCCATCGAAGCGGTGGTGCAAAGCCACGCCGAGCTGCTGCTCTACTCGGTGAATGCGATCACCACTGGTACCGATGCCCAGGGCGAAGTGACTGTGCGGCTGGCCAAGGATGGGCGCATCGTGAATGGCCAGGGGGCCGACACCGACATCATCGTCGCCTCGGCGAAGGCTTACCTGAATGCCCTCAACAAGCTGTACGCCGGCGCGGAGCGGCTCAATCCCCAGTTGTGAGTGGACGCGGCGGCTGCGCCGGTCGCGTCAGCCGCGCATAGGCCAGCGTGGCGATGAAGAAGGTGGTGGCAAGCAGGGTTTCGCCGGCCGCCAGCCAGCGGCTCGACCCGCCGTCGCTCAACAGTCTGGTGACGCCCTCGAGCAGATAGGCGAGGATCAGCAGACTGGCCCATTGGAAAGTATGACGCCTACCATGCAGAATGCCGAACAGCGGCAACAGCAAGGGTAGGCTTTTCAGTACCAGCCAGGAACCACCTGGCCGCAATGGGGCCAACCACAGCTCCCAGGCGAGACAGTGCGCGATCAAGGCGATCAGACTGGCACTGGCGAGCAGGTTTATACGCTGGATGTGCCGAAATTCGGCGCTGGCAGGACGGCACGCTGGGTTCATGGGCACTACCCATGTCGCTACAATAATCTGGGATCATTATATGTTGCTCGCTCCCTTTCGCCTGTTGACCCAGATCGTGCGCCGTTTCCGGGCCGAGCATCATGCGCAGACGGCAGCCGCGCTCTCGTTCGCGACGCTGCTCGGGCTGGTGCCGATGGTCGTGGTCGGCGCGGCGCTGCTCGAATGGCTGCCTTTCGGCATCAAACTCACCACTGCACTTGAAAGGTTTCTGCTCGACACGCTATTGCCGGAGAAGGCCGGCAAGGTGATCGCCAATCATCTCGCCACGTTCGCCCAG
Organism: uncultured Methyloversatilis sp.; assembly: GCA_964478415.1. GTDB lineage: Bacteria > Pseudomonadota > Gammaproteobacteria > Burkholderiales > Rhodocyclaceae > Sulfuricystis. The sequence continues at coordinate 65,623 of CAYZII010000001.1, read as the reverse complement.
CGCGCCGAGCGTGTGACCTGGATCGGCCTGGTTTCCCTCGCCGTGACAGCGCTGATGCAGATGCTCACCATCGAGAGGAGCTTCGCTGCAATCTGGAAGGTCAAGAAGCAACGTCCCTTGCTGAAACGGTTCGGCCTGCATCTGCTCACCCTGCTGTTCGGGCCGTTGGCCTTCGGCAGTGCGCTGGCGAGTACCACCTATCTGGCAACCGTTTCTTTCGGCTGGGTGGCAGAGGCACGCTGGATGCGGCTCATCTTTTCCGAGGTTCTGCCCCCGTTTTTCCTGGCGCTGCTGTTCGGTTTTCTCTACTGGGCCTTGCCCAATCGCCCGGTGTCACGCGGGCATGCCGCGCTCTCCGGCATCCTGACGGCGCTCGCCTTCGTCGGCATGCAGCGGCTGTTCGCACTCTACATCGTCAAGCTGCCGACCTTCACATTGATCTACGGCGCCTTTGCGGCGATTCCGATTTTTCTGGTTTGGTTGTATCTTTCCTGGACAGTGATCCTCGTCGGCGCCCTGATAACCGCCGAATTGCCGCGCATCCTGCAGTAATGAATTCATAGGAGGAGGAAACAACACATGAAATCATGGGCGGGCAGCGTGATCTTTTTTCTCGTCATGCTCACTTCCGCGTGGGCAGCGCCAGGGGATGACTTTTTCGATAGCTCGCTCGGCGATTATGCCGCCGAGCTGAAGACTGCCCAGGCCCAAGGCAAACGCGGCATCCTGCTGGTGCTCGAAGCGGAAGGTTGCCCGTTCTGCAAACGCATGCGCGAGCAGATTATGAGCCGTGCCGAAGTGCGCGAATATTTTCGTCGCCATTTCAGTGTGTTTAGCCTCGACGTGAATGGCAGCATCGTCGTGACGCGTCCCGATGGCAAGGAGCAGACCGAGAAGGCGTTTGCCCGCGATCTCAAGTTCAAGGGCACACCGACCTTCGTCTTCTTTGCGCCGGATGGCCGGGAAATGGCCCGTTACACTGGCGCGACACGCGATGCCGAGACCTTCCTCGCCCTCGGACGCTATGTCGCCGAGGGACATTGGCAGACGATGAGTTTCGAGCAGTTCCTCGCCCGGCGTTAGCGTGGAACGCCTGAACAGCCGACCGTGGCCGCCTGCGTTTCATTGACCGTGGGTGGCCCGAGGTCGGCGATGCGGCGTTAAGGGCAGCATTGACCATCTCCGCTCGCGCCGTTAAACTATCCCCAGTAAAATACTCAACTACTGGATGCGAGGAAGTGTAATGAACAAGCAGCAGATCCATCAGCTCGTCACCACGATGCCCGTCGTGCTGTTCATGAAGGGCACGAAACAGTTCCCGCGCTGTGGGTTCTCCGGCCGCGCCGCGGAAATCCTCAAGCGCTGCAATGTCGATTTCGTCGATGTGAATGTGCTCGCCGAACCCGATACTGTGCCCGAACTGCGTGAATATGCCGATTGGCCGACGATCCCGGTGCTCTACATCCGCGGCGAGTTCATCGGGGGGTGCGACATCATGACCGAGATGTACCAGGCCGGCGAACTGCAAGCCAAGCTCGGCGACCTGATGAAACAGCCCGCCTGAGTTTCTCCGCCAAAGGGCTTAACCGCGCAGTTCGGCCAGCAGGCGCTCGATCATCCGGCGCGCCTGGGAAAGATATGCCGCGCCGAACATGTTGTAGTGGTTGAGGATGTGGTAGAGGTTGTAGAGCGTCTTGCGCGTTTCGAACCCTTCATCGAGCGGCCAGGCGCGGCGATAGGCGGCGTAGAACGCCTCGGGGAAGCCGCCGAAGAGCTCCGCCATCGCCAGATCCGTTTCGCGATCGCCGCGATAGACCGCCGGGTCGAAGACCACCGGCGTGCCATCCGGCAGCTCGCCGGCATTGCCGGCCCACAGGTCGCCATGCAGCAGGCTCGGCAGCGGTCGGTAGCTGAGGAAGAAGGCACCGACGTTTTCGACGAGCCGCTCGCCCTGGGAGAGGAGCGCCGTGCTCATGCCGTTGGCTTTGGCAAGCCTCAGTTGTGAGAGCAGACGCTCCTGGGCGAAGAAGGCGCTCCAGCTGGCATGGGAGCGGTTCGACTGCGGCGTAATACCGATGAAATTGTCGCGCGGCCAGCCGAAGCACGCCCCCGGCTCATGGGCTGTGCGCCAGTGCAGCTCGGCGAGCTGCTCACCGAGCCGAGCGCCTGCTGGTGCGGAAAGCCCCGCGAGTTCTAGGAATTCGAGCTCGATGAAGGCCGTCCCGTCTGCCGCGACGCCCGTTGCATGGACGGCGGGGACGCGCACCGTTTGTGTGGCGCGCAATGCGGCCAGGCCGTCGACTTCGGCTTCGAACATCGCCAGCCGCGAGGCGTCGCCGCTCTTGCGAAAGCATCTGCCCTGCTGCGCCGTCATGCCGACAAACGCTCACGCCATTGCCGGATCGCGGCCAAGACCTGCGCCGGCGCGGTGCCGCCGGGATGGTTGCGGGCAGCGAGCGAGCCGGCCACGGTGAGCACCGCGAAGACATCGTCGCCGATCAACGGTGAGAAGCTTTGCAATTCGGCCAAGGAAAGATCGGCGAGATCGCAGCCCTTCTCTTCCGCCGCGCGTACCGCACGCGCGACGGCTTCGTGCGCATCGCGGAACGGGAGCCCTTTCTTGACCAGATAATCGGCCAGGTCGGTCGCCGTCGCGAAGCCTTGCCTGAGCGCTGCCGCCATTGCTTCGGGCTTGACACGGATGCCACCGACTAGATCGGCGAAGAGCCTCAGCGTATCGAGCAGCGAGTCGGCGGTGTCGAACAGAGGTTCCTTGTCTTCTTGGTTGTCCTTGTTGTAGGCGAGTGGCTGGGCTTTCATCAGGGTGAGCAGGCCGACCAGGTGACCGAAGACGCGCCCGCTCTTACCGCGCGCCAGTTCCGGTACGTCCGGGTTCTTCTTCTGTGGCATGATCGAAGAGCCGGTGCAGAAGCGGTCGGCGAGATCGATGAAGCCGACGCGCGGGTTCATCCACAGGATCAGTTCCTCAGAGAAACGCGAGATGTGCACCATCGTCAGCGCCGCTGCGGCGCAGAATTCGATCGCGAAATCGCGGTCGGAGACGGCATCGAGCGAATTCATGCACAGGCCGTCGAAACCAAGCTCGCGGGCGACGAACTCACGGTCGATCGGGAAGGTCGTGCCGGCCAGTGCCGCCGCGCCGAGCGGCAGGCGATTGACGCGCCGGCGGCAATCCTGGAAACGCTCGCGGTCACGGCCGAACATCTCGACGTAGGCCATCAGGTGATGACCGAAGGTGACCGGCTGGGCGACCTGCAGATGCGTGAAACCGGGCATTGGCGTTGCGGCATGGTCTTGCGCGAGATCGAGCAGCGCTTGCATCAGGGCCACGAGATGGCCGTCGAGCGCATCGATCGTGTCGCGCAGCCAGAGGCGGATGTCGGTGGCCACCTGGTCGTTGCGCGAGCGCCCGGTGTGCAGCCGTTTGCCGGCATCGCCGACCAGCGCGGTGAGGCGCTTTTCGATGTTCAGGTGCACATCCTCGTCGTCGAGGTTCCAGCCGAATTCGCCGCGTTCGATCTCGCCGGCGATCTGCGTGAGTCCCTGCTCGATCGCTGTGTAATCCGCAGCGGAAATGATGTTCTGCCGCGCGAGCATCTTCGCATGGGCAAGCGAGCCGCGAATATCCTGCAGCGCCATCCGTTGGTCGAAGGAAACCGAGGCGGTATAGCGCTTGACGAGCTCGGCGACGGGTTCGGCAAAGCGCCCCGACCAGACTTTGGCGGGGCTGGCGCCTGATGTGCGATCTGCCATAATGATGCGGAACGAATAGTGATGAAGCCATGAGTATACCGATACCGTCGCCGCCATCGGGTTTGCGCATTCCCGATTTCCGCAATCAGGGCATCTGGCTGCGCCTGCTGCTGGCGGCGAATGGTCTGATGGTGTTGCTCGTTGTGGCGCGCAACCGTGAGGCGGCACGGCTGCCCGGCGAAGTGCTCGATCTTGCCGCGCTGACCGAGCCGGCCTTGCTGCTCGCGCTGGCAGGGTTGTTCGTGCTTGCGCGCTGGCTTGAACGACAGCCGCCGGTGATTGCCTGGGCGACGATCGTGGTCTGGACGGCGGTGGCCTTTGCGGCGGTGGATGGTTTGCTGGCACTCGCCTTCGCGCTGGCCCCGGGCTGGCGCGCCCCGCTTGCCGGTGGATTGGGCGCCGCTGCGCTGCTGGCATGGTTCGACTGCCTTACCCGGGGGCGCGCGCCGGCGCTCGCCGAAGCCCGGCTGGCGGCGCTCAATGCCCGTATCCGGCCACACTTCCTGTTCAACAGCCTGAATGCGATTCTCGGCATCATGCGCGCAGAGCCGCGCCGAGCAGAAACCGCTCTCGAAGAGCTCGCCGAGCTGTTTCGCAGCTTGTTGCGCGACAACCGCAATTTGGTGCCGCTCTCCGAAGAAATCGCGCTGGCGCGCAAGTACCTGGCGATCGAAAAGCTACGCCTCGGCGAGCGGCTGCAGGTGCGCTGGGAGATGGGCGACTGCCCTCCGGATCTGCTGGCACCGCCGTTGTTGCTGCAGCCGCTGCTTGAGAATGCCGTCTATCATGGCGTCGAGACGCAGCCGACGCCCGGCGAGGTCGTCGTGCATATCGATGCCGGACGCGAACGGGTGAGGATCGAGATCGAGAATCCCGTCGCGCCAGCCGGACGGGACAGACCCGGCAATCGCATCGCGCTCGACAATCTGCGCGAACGCCTGCTGCTGTTCTACGATCTCGAGGCGCGCCTCGAAGCTGGTGAACGGGAGGGCCGTTTCCAGGTCGTCATCGACCTGCCGCGGCGCGGGCAGCGATGAGCGCGGCCGCGCGGCTAATCATCGTCGACGACGAACTGCCCGCACGCCAGCGGCTGCGCCATCTGCTCGAGGACATCGCGGCAGAATTTCCGCACCAGATCGTCGGCGAGGCGGCCGATGGACTCGCGGCTCTGGAGCTGCTGGCACGGGAGCCCTCAGACATCGTGCTGACCGACATCCGCATGCCGCGCATGGATGGCCTCGAACTTGCGCGGCAGCTGGCCGGCTCGCCTCAGCCGCCGGCGATCGTGTTCGTCACCGCCTATGACGAATTCGCGCTGGCCGCCTTCGATCTCGCCGCCGTCGACTATCTGCTCAAGCCGGTACGCGCCGAACGCCTGCTCGCCGCGCTGAAAAAAGCCAGGCGGCTTCTGGCCGCCGATCTCCAGCCGCTGATGCCGACCCCACGCACGCGACTGCGTGTCGTCGAGCGCGGCCACGTGCTACTGCTGCCGGTGGCCGAGATCCTTTATTTGCGTGCGGAACAGAAATACGTCGTCGCCCGCACCGCGGCGCGCGAATATCTGCTCGACGAGTCGCTGATCCATCTGGAAAATGAGTTTGCAGCGAGCTTCGTGCGCATCCACCGCAATTGCCTCGTTGCCGCTGATGCCGTCAGCGGCGTGGTGCGGCAGGCTGATGAGAAAGGCGAGCCGCGCTGGGGGCTGTGCCTGAATGGTATCCCCGAGCATCTGACGGTGAGCCGCCGCCAGTGGCCGCTGGTCAAACAGCGCCTCGGGCTATGAGCCCAGTGCGACGGGGGCAACGATCACAAAAACTCTGCGCTCGCGGAACGGCACTCTCACGCGAAGAGGGTGCTGCGTGTTGCAATGCAATACTAAAATTAAAACTTTTGCAAAAACATTCCCTCCCGCCATGAAAAGAATCCGCAGCCTGTTGGTCGCCAACCGCAGCGAGATCGCGATTCGCGTATTGCGCGCCGCCAGCGAACTGGGCATCCGTACTGTCGCCATCTTTTCCAACGAAGACCGCTTCGCCCTGCACCGCTTCAAGGCCGATGAGTCCTATCTCGTCGGTGCCGGCAAAAAGCCGGTCGAAGCCTATCTGGACATCGACGACATCATCCGCATCGCGAAGGAAGCCCATGTCGATGCGATCCATCCGGGTTATGGTTTTCTCTCAGAAAATCCCGAGTTTGCCGCCGCCTGCGAGCGTGCCGGTATCCTCTTCATCGGCCCGAAGCCCGAGGTGATGCGCCTGCTGGGCAACAAGGTCGCCGCGCGCGCGCTGGCGGAGAAAGCCGGTGTGCCGGTGATGCCAGCCACTGGACCGCTGCCGCACGACCTCGAGGCCGCGAAGCGACTGGCAGCCGCGATCGGCTATCCGCTGATGCTGAAGGCCAGCTGGGGCGGCGGCGGACGCGGCATACGCGTGATCGCATCCGAGACCGATCTTGGCCCGGCGATGGAGGTGGCGCGCCGCGAAGCCGCTGCGGCCTTCGGCAACGACGAGGTGTATCTGGAAAAGCTCGTGCGGCGCGCGCGGCATGTCGAGGTGCAGGTGATCGGCGATACCCACGGCAGTCTCGTGCATCTGTTCGAGCGCGACTGTTCGGTGCAGCGGCGCAATCAAAAGGTCGTCGAACGCGCCCCGGCACCCTATCTTTCCGAGGCGCGCCGCGCCGAGCTTTGCGAAGCAGCTTTGCGGCTCGCCCGTGCAGCGAATTACACGCATGCCGGCACCGTCGAGTTCCTGATGGACGCCGACACTGACCGGTTCTACTTCATCGAAGTGAATCCGCGTATCCAGGTCGAGCACACCGTCACCGAGGAAGTGACCGGCGTCGATATCGTCAAGGCGCAGATCCGCATCTCGGAAGGCGCGCGCATCGGTGAGGAGGATTCCTATGTGCCGCGGCAGGAGGAGATCCGCCTCAACGGCCACGCACTGCAATGCCGTATCACGACCGAGGATCCGGAAAACAACTTCACGCCGGACTACGGGCGGATCACCGCCTATCGCAGCCCGGCCGGCTTCGGCATCCGCCTTGATGGCGGCACCGCCTATACCGGCGCGGTGATCACGCCCTATTACGATTCGCTGCTGGTCAAGGTCACCGCCTGGGGGCACACGCCGGACGAGGCGGCGAGCCGCATGGATCGCGCGCTGAAGGAATTCCGCGTGCGGGGATTGGCCTCGAACCTGCTGTTCCTCGAGAACGTCGTCGCTCACCCGCTGTTCCGTGCGGGGGAGTGCACGACGCGCTTCATCGACGAAACACCGGAACTGTTCAAGTTCCGCAAGCGCCGTGACCGTGCGACGAGACTACTCAAGTTCCTCGGTGACGTGATGGTCAATGGCAATGCGGAGATGAAAGGACGGACGATTCCGGGACTGCCAATGGCCAAACCGATCAAGCCCACTGGCGTCGATCTCTCCGTCGCCCCGCCACCGGGCTCGCGCGATCTGTTGAAACAGCTCGGCGCCGAGAAATTCACCGAGTGGATGAAGCAGCAACAGCGCGTGCTGCTCACCGACACGACCATGCGCGATGCGCACCAGTCCCTGTTCGCAACGCGCATGCGTACCTATGACATGGTCGAGATCGCGCCCTATTACGCGCGTTTGGTGCCGCAGCTTTTTTCGCTCGAATGCTGGGGCGGCGCCACCTTCGACGTGGCGATGCGCTTTTTGAAGGAAGACCCGTGGGAGCGTCTGGCGCGGCTGCGCGAGGCGATCCCGAACCTGTTGTTCCAGATGCTGCTGCGCGGCGCGAACGCGGTCGGCTATACCAGTTATGCGGACAATGTCGTGCGCTATTTCGTGCAGCAGGCAGCCCAGGCCGGCATCGACCTGTTCCGCGTCTTCGATTCACTGAACTGGGTCGAGAACATGCGCGTGGCAATCGACGCGGTGCGTGAAACCGGCGCGCTGTGCGAGGCGGCGATCTGCTATACCGGCGATCTGTTCGATGCCAGGCGCCCCAAGTACAACCTCAGGTACTACGTCGAGCTCGCCAAACAGCTCGAGAAAGCTGGTGCGCACATCATCGCGATCAAGGACATGGCGGGGGTTTGCCGGCCGCGCGCGGCACGCGAGCTGATCCGCACATTGAAGCAGGAAGTTGGTCTGCCGCTGCACTTCCACACCCATGATACCAGCGGTATCGCCGCCGCGTCGGTGCTGGCGGCGGTGGAAGCCGGCTGCGATGCGGTCGACGGGGCGGTGGACAGCATGAGCGGGCTCACCTCGCAGCCCAACCTGGGCGCCATCGCCGCGGCTCTCGCTGGCAGCGAGCGCGATCCCGGCCTCGATTTCGATGCGCTGCAGAGCCTGTCGCATTACTGGGAGGGGGTGCGCCGCCAGTATGCGCCCTTCGAGGCCGACATCCGTGCCGGCACCGCCGACGTCTATCGCCACGAAATGCCGGGCGGCCAATACACCAACCTGCGCGAGCAGGCGCGTGCGATGGGCATCGAACATCGCTGGAGCGAAATTTCCCAAGCCTATGCAGACGTCAACCTGATGTTCGGCGACATCGTCAAGGTCACCCCGACCTCGAAGGTCGTCGGTGACATGGCGCTGTTCATGGTCGCCAACAACCTCACACCTGCGGACGTGCTCGACCCGCAGCGCGAGATCGCTTTCCCCGATTCCGTGATCGCGCTGATGAAGGGCGAACTGGGTTTTCCGCCCGACGGCTTTCCTCCCGAACTGCAAAAGAAGGTGCTGAAAGGTGAGCCGCCGCTCAGTGGCCGGGCCGGCGCCCTGCTGCCGCCGGTCGATCTGGAGGCCAAGCGCGCCGAGGCCGAGAAAGTCTGCGGCCGGCAGATCAGCGATACCGATCTGGCTTCCTACCTGATGTATCCGAAGGTGTTCAAGGAGTTCAGCGCGCATCGCGCCCACTATGGGGACGTTTCGTTGTTGCCGACGCCGGCCTTCTTCTATGGCCTCGCGCAGCGCGAGGAGATCACCGTCGATCTCGAGCGCGGCAAGAGCCTGATCATCTCCCAGCAGGGAATGACCGGGCCGGACGAGGAAGGCCAGGTGCGCGTCTTCTTCGAGCTCAACGGCCAGTCGCGCGTGATGCGTGTGCCGAAGGCGGGGCTTATCAGCGCGCGCAGCCGGCCTCAGGCCGAGGAGGGCAATCCGAAGCACGTCGGCGCCCCGATGCCAGGCGCCATCGTCACCGTCGCCGTGCAGGTGGGGCAGAAAGTGGCCAAGGGCGATCCGCTCGTCTCGCTCGAGGCGATGAAGATGGAAACCATGCTCACGGCCGAGCGGGGGGGCATCGTCAGGGCGATCCACTGCCGCCACGGCGATGTGGTCAACGCGAAGGATCTGCTCGTCGAGTTCGAGTAGAGCGAATTCTGCCGCGTAAAGAGCCGAATTTTGATTCCTTCCGTATGTGGTGGCAGAATGCCTCTCACCTAAGGGCAGGCCTTGCGTGCCGACCGCGACCGACCGCCTTCCATTGATCGCGGCTTGCCCGCGGTTGGTAGTGCAGCGTTAGGCCAACGACCGCCCAGGAGAGATGACATGCGTTACGCTGAGTTGATCGAACGATTGCAAGCCTTGTCGCCGGAAAAACAGGCAGAGGTCTTTGATTTCGTCGAGTTTCTTGCCTCCCGTGGCAAAGCGGAAGGAGCACAACGGCGCAGCGAGTGGACGGACGCCGAGTTCGCCAGCATGGCAATGGCCCAGGCTTTGCGCGGCATCGAAGATGATCCAGTCACTTATTCGCTTGCTGATCTGCAGGAACGCTGGCAATGAAGCGGCCGGGGCAGATCGTCCTGACCCTGTTTCCCTTTACCGATCTGTCCGGCGCCAAGCTGCGGCCGGTGCTGATGCTGCGGCAGGCCTCGCATTTCGATGACTGGCTCGTCTGCATGGTGTCATCGCGGATCGAGCAAGCGGAGGCCGGTTTTGACGAAATACTCCAACCCTCCGATCCCGATTTCGTCGCCAGCGGTCTGAAAGCACCGAGTGTCTTGCGTCTTTCGCGTCTGGCCGTGCTGGATGGATCGCTGCTCGCAGGCAGCATCGGCGCGATCGATGATGCCCGCCTGTGCCGTATTCGCGAAAGACTTGCCCGATGGATCGTCGGGAGCGGCTGATCACCGTCCTTCTGGCGGTTGCTTTCAGCCGCTGTTCCTCAACCCTGCCGCCACGCCGTTGATGGTCAGATGGATGCCGCTCCTGACACGCACATCGTCGCTGGCCGGCGGCCCGGCGCGGAAGCGGCGCAGCAGCTCGAGTTGCAGGTGGTTGAGTGCGTCGAGATACGGCAGCCGATTGTCGAGCGAGCGTTTCAGGAATGGGTTGCCTTCCAGCAGGGTGCGCTGCCCGGTGATCGCCAGCAGACCGGCGACGCTGGCCCGCCATTCGGCGGCGATGCGCGCGAAGATCGCTTCCCGCAGCGGCCGATCCTGCACCAGGCTGGCATACTGTTCGGCGAGACGCAGATTGGTTTTGGCCAGCACCATGTCCATGTTCGAGAGCAGAGTGCGGAAAAAGCCCCATTCCCGGTACATGCGTTGCAACAGGCTCAAACCTTCATCGCCATGCGCGGCGAGGAAGGCCTGATAGGCGCTGCCGAAACCATACCAGCCGGGTAGCATCAGGCGGCATTGTGACCAGGAGAACACCCAGGGGATCGCGCGCAGATCCTCGATCGCCTGCGTTTTCTTGCGCGCGGCGGGGCGGCTACCGATGTTGAGCTGGGCGATCTCGCTGATTACCGTCGATTCCCGGAAGAAACGCGCGAAATCCGGCGTTTCATAGACCAACGCGCGGTAGGCGCGATAGGCCGTCTCGGCCAACTCGGCCAGCGCGGCCAGGCATGTCGGCTGCGGGTCGTCCGAGGCATGTGGCAGCAGCGTGGCTTCCAGTGTCGCGGCGACCAGCACTTCGAGATTGCGCCGTCCCAGCTCGGGGTTGGCGTATTTCGAGGCGATCACCTCACCCTGCTCGGTGATGCGGATCGCGCCCTGCACGGCGCCGGGAGGCTGGGCGAGGATGGCCTCATAGCTCGGCCCGCCACCACGCCCGACGGTGCCGCCGCGCCCGTGGAACAGGCGCAGTTTCACGCCGCGCATGCGGAACACTTCGACCAGCGTGATCTCGGCGCGATAGAGCGCCCAGTTCGACATCAGAAAGCCGCCGTCTTTGTTGCTGTCTGAGTAGCCGAGCATCACTTCCTGTAGCCGTCCGCGACTGGCCAGCAGGCGCTGCCAAGCGGGGAGGGAAAGCAGCCGGTCCATGATTGCGCCGCAACGTTCGAGATCGTCGATGGTCTCGAACAGCGGCACGACATTGACGTCCAGCTCGCCCTCGCGGGGCCGCAGCAGACCGGCTTCCTTGAGCAGCAGGGCGACTTCGAGGATATCCGAGACGCCCTCGCTCTTCGAGATGATCACGTTCTGGATCGCCGCCTTGCCATAGCGTTGCTGCATGCGGCGCGCGGTGTGGAAGATCGCCAGCTCGCTGGCGGTTTCAGCAGAATAGTTCCAGTAGGGAGAGGCGAGCAGCCGTGGCGTGGCCAGCTCGGCGAGCAGCAATGCGATCTTGCCTTCTTCGCTCCTGCCCGCATAGTCAGTGCCCGGGCGCGCAGTCTCGAACAGTTCATGCACCGTGCGCAGATGCACCTCCGAGTTCTGGCGCAAATCGAGCGGCGCGAGATGGAAACCGAAGATCTCAGCGGCGCGCCGCAGCCGGCGCAGCCGGCCACGCGCGAGCAGTGCGGCGCCGTTTTCGCGCAGCGAACGATCGAGCACGTCGAGGTCGGCGCGGAATGCCGCACAGTCGCCGTAAGGCGCGGCCTCGGCCACCGGGTGGCGCAGCGCCTCCATCTGGTCGAGCTCGCGTGCCGTGGCCGCGAGACGGGCATAAATGCCGATCAGGGCGCGGCGATAGGGCTCGTCGTCACGGTGCGGATTGCGGTCGGGCGAAGCAGCGGCCAGTGCGCGCAGTTCGGGCGAGATATTGACCAGCAGATCGGAGCAGGACAGCTCACTGCCGAGGCGATGCACCTGTTCGAGGTAATAGGCAAAGACCTTGCGGCTCTGGGCGTTCAGGGCGCCTTCGAGGACCTCCGCAGTGACGAAGGGATTGCCGTCGCGATCACCACCGATCCACGAGCCGGGCTTCAGGAAGGCGGGTAGCGCCACGCCGAGACTGTCCTCGATGCTGTTGTGCAGACGGGGCAGCTCGCGCAGGAAGGTGAGATCGTAGAAAGAAAGTGCGTTGTTGACCTCGTCCATCACCGACAGCTTCGTCGTACGCAGCATGCGCGTCTGCCACAGAATGAGGATTGCGCGACGCAATGCCTCTTCGTTCTCAGTCAGTTCGTCCGGCGTGAGCGGCTGACGGTCGCGCAGTTCGAGCAGGCGCGCAATGGTCCATTCCCGGTCGAGGATGCTCTTGCGCTGCACCTCGGTCGGATGGGCAGTGAGCACCGGGGCGATGTGCGCCTCGGCGAAGAATGCTGCGAGTGTCTCGTTGCCGATGCCCTTAGCCGCAGCGTGCGCCGCGGCGGCACGATAGCTGCCGGGACGGGGGGCGAGCCAGCCAGCAGATGGGCGCGTGCACGGCGGTTGTGATGCAAATCCTCGGCGATGTTCGCCAGATGCGAGAAATAGCCAAAGGCGCGCACGACGAGGTTGATCTCCTCGCGGCTTAAGCTCTGGATCAATGCTTCGAGTTCTTTGCCGGCGGCGGCGTCCGCATTGCGGTGCAGACGCAGCGACAGCAAGCGGATGCGTTCGACGAGTTCGAAAACCGCTTCGCCTTCCTCGGCGCGGATCACCTCGCCGAGCAGCCGGCCGAGCAGGCGGATGTCGGCGAACAGCGGCGCATCCTTGTCGCCATCGGTCGGGGTGGATGCCGGGTGAATGCTAGAATTCTTGTTTGGCGAAGATTTGGCTGCGGCCCAATCGTTCATGGTTTTTTCGTCCTCTGGAAAACAAGTGACCACTACCCCTGAACGCATCGTTATCGCGACCCGTGAATCGCGCCTTGCCGTCTGGCAGGCGGAGCACGTGCGCAGCCTTCTGCAACAATTATACCCGGCCTGCCGCGTCGAGCTGCTCGGCATGACCACGCGTGGCGACCAGATCCTCGATCGACCTCTTGCCAAGGTCGGCGGCAAGGGACTGTTCGTCAAGGAACTCGAAACCGCGTTGCTCGATGGCCGCGCCGACATCGCCGTGCATTCGATGAAGGACGTGCCGATGACGCTGGCGCCCGAGTTCGCTCTCGTAGCGACGGGACAGCGCGAGCTGCCCTTCGACGCCTTCGTTTCGAACAAAGCCGAACGCATCGACGAACTGCCGCCCGGCAGCGTGGTGGGCACCTCGAGTCTGCGCCGCGAGGCGCAGTTGCGCGCCCAGTACCCTTATCTCGCCGTATCGTCCCTGCGCGGCAACCTCGATACACGGCTGCGCAAGCTCGACGAGGGGCAGTACGACGCAATCATCCTTGCCGCCGCAGGCTTGATCCGCCTCGGGCTTTCGGCACGCATCCGTTCGACGCTGCCGGCCGAGGTGTCGCTGCCGGCGCCGGGGCAGGGTGCGCTGGGCATCGAGGCATTGGCTTCCCGGCCCGAGGTCGCGGCCTGGCTCGCCCCCCTGAACGATCCGCTCACCGCCGCCTGCGTGCGCGCCGAACGCGCCGTCTCCCGCGCGCTGGCCGGCAGTTGCGAGGTGCCGCTCGGCGCGTTTGCCGAGCCTGCCGGCCAGGGCTTGCGTCTGCGCGCCTTGGTGGCGCTGCCGGATGGCACGCGCATCGCCCGGACAGAAGTCTCCGGGCCACTGGATGCGCCGGAAACCCTTGCACAACGGGCCGTCGAAAAGCTCCTCACGGCGGGCGCCGCAGAGATTCTGGCGAGTCTGGGTTGACACGATGCAGGACTCGGCTCTGGCAGGACGGCACATCGTCATCACGCGCCCGGCGGGCCAGGCGACGCATCTTGCCGACGCGCTGGCCGCGCTCGGCGCGCAGCCAGTGCTGTTTCCGGTGCTGGCGATCGAGGATGTTGCCGATCCGACACCGATCCTCGATGCGGCGATCCGTCTCGAAGGCTATGACTGGGCGGTGTTCGTCAGCCCGAATGCGGTCGAGAAGGCATTGAAAGTCATCCTGGCCGAGCGCAGCTGGCCCGTTGGCTTGCGCGCCGCCACGGTGGGCAAGAGCTCGGAACACGCGCTCGCCGCATTTGGCATCACGGATGTCGTCGCGCCGCAGGAACGTTTCGATTCCGAAGCGCTGCTGGCATTGCCGGAATTCGCCGACGTTGCCGGCCGGCGCGTGATCATCTTCCGTGGCGACGGCGGGCGCGATCTGTTCGGTGATACGCTGCAGGCGCGCGGCGCGACGGTCGATTACGTCACCTGCTACCGGCGCGTCAAACCGGCACTCGACCCGGCGCCACTACTCCGGCGCTGGCAGGAAGGGCGGCTTGACGCGGTGATCCTTACCAGCAGCGAGGGCTTGCGCAACTTCTGGGAGATGATCGGCAAGCTGGGGCAGGGATTTCTCCGACGCACGCCCACCTTCGTGCCCCATGCGCGCATCCGCGAGCAAGCCCTTGCCCTCGGGCTGCACGAGGTGATTCTGACCGCCCCGGCAGACGCCGGCCTGCTAGCGGGTTTGACCGACTATTATTCACGCCGATGAGCAACGATACCGCCCCCCCCTCCCTCGTGAACCCACCGGCCGCTTCCCGGCAGGCAGACAAGCCGCTGTCCTGGGCACTGTGGCTGGCGATCCTGACGCTCATCGGTCTGCTTTCGCTCGCCGTCTTTGCCTGGCGTCTCGATCAGCATTTCGACGCCACACGCGCGGAGCTGGCGCGGCGGCTCACCGACAGTGAGGCAAAACTGGCCGAGACACGCGCGGCCAGCCGGCAGAACCGGGAGACGGTCGACGCGTTGCAGGCCAAGATCGGTGCCCTCGAAGCCCAACTTGCCGAGATGCAGAGCCAGCAGATCGCACTCGCGACGATCTATCAGGAATTGTCGCAGAGTCGTGATGATCGCTTGCTGGCGGAAATCGAACAAGAGCTGACCCTCGCCGCGCAGCAGTTGCAATTGGCCGGCAACGTCGGGGCGGCGCTGATCGCGCTGCAAGGGGTCGAAGCGAAGCTGGCGCGCAGTGCCCAGCCGCGCTTCGCCGGGTTGCGCAAACTGCTCCAGCGCGACATCGAACGACTGAAGGCTTTGCCCAGCGCCGATGTCGCCGGCATCGCGCTGAAACTGGATCGCGTCAGTGAGTCCGTGGCCAGACTGCCGCTGGCTTTCGAGCACCGGCCCGCGCCGACCAAGAAATCGGTGCCGCCGGCGAGCGCCCAGATCCCGCCCGAGGCCGCCCCGGTACCAGCCTGGCAGGGCGCGTTGTCGGCATGGCTCGGCGAGCTTTGGCAGGAGCTGCGCCAACTGGTGCACATCGAACGTATCGACACGCCCGATCCCGGTCTGCTGACGCCGCGTGAGTCCTTCTTCCTGCGTGAGAATCTGCGCCTGCGGCTTTTGTCGGCGCGGCTCGCCTTGCTGGCGCGCGACGGCCGCACCTACCAGGCCGACCTGCAGCAAGCCAGCGCCTGGCTCGAACACTATTTCGACACCCGCACGCCAGCCGTTCAGGAAGCCCTCACGACGCTGCACGAGCTGGCCAGGCTCGATGTCATGCGTGCGCCGCCCGAGCTTGCCGAAACCCTCGCCGCCGTGCGCAATTTCAAGCTCGGCCGCGAACGAGCGGCGCAATGACCATGCTGCGCGCGCTGTTCTGGCTGCTCACCTTGCTGGCACTGGCGGTCGGGGCCGCGCTGCTCGGCCGTCTGACCGACGGTTACGTGCTGTGGGTGCTGCCGCCCTGGCGCGTCGAGTTGTCCTTCAATCTGTTCGTCCTGCTGCAACTGGCGATCCTGTTCGTCGTCTATTTGCTGGTGCGGCTGGTCGTCAATACGCTGCGCCTGCCGGCTGTGGTCGCCACCTACCGCGCGCGACGTGCGCGGGCGCGGCGCACGCGCATCGCCAGCGAAGCACTGCGGCTTTTTTGGGAAGGCCGTTACAGCCAGGTGTTGAAGCTCGCCGAGGGCTTTGCGAGTGAGAAAGTCGGCGCTGACGGGACGGCATCCACCGGGCAGGACGATGCCGTGGCGGCCGGCATCGTGGCGCTGGTGGCCCTGAAAGCCGCGCATGCGCTGCGCGATGCGCGGCGCAGCGCGTTCTGGCAAGAGCGCGCCGCGGCGCTCGATCAGCATGGCTGGCGCAATGCACGACTGATGACGCAGATGCTAATCGCGCTCGACGAGCGCGACTTCCCCGCCGCGCGCGCGGCCCTCGTACAGCTCGGCGCGAAAGAACGCCGGCAGATCTCGGTGTACCGGCTCGCGCTGCGCCTTGCGCAGGGCGAGGGCGACTGGGCGGAAGTCCTGCGCATCGCCAGGTTGCTGGAAAAACATCACGCCTTGACGCCCGACCAGGCGCGGCCACTGCGTCTGGCGGCACAGCGTGGTCTGATCCATCGTTTCGCCAATGATCCGGCACAACTGATGCGTCACTGGCGCGGTATGAGTGCCGACGAACGCCAGGATGCGCAACTGGCGCGACAGGCCGCCCGCCTGCTGGCGACCGCTGGCGCCTGCGCCGAGTGTGCCGAGCTGGTCGAAGAATTTCTCGAGGCGCGCTGGGAACCGGCCTTGTTGGAGGACTATGCCAACTGCCCGAGTGGTGATGCCCTCGGCCGCATCGCGCGCTGCGAGAAGTGGCTCGCCGAGCATCCGCAGGATGCCGATCTGCTGCTGGCCCTGGGTCGGCTCTGCGTGCGCCGCGAGCTGTGGGGCAAAGCGCAAAGCTACTTGGAGGCTTCGCTGGCGGTCAAAGAGAGCTGCGCCGCGCACATCGAGCTGGCACGCCTGTTCGATCGCCTCGAACGTGTCGAGGAGGCCAACCGGCACTATCGCGCAGCGGCCGCTTGCTGGAATGAGACTCAGGAAAGCGCCAGCCAGTCCCGTGGTGGCAAAAAGTCGGTGTAGAGTTCGTCTTCCGGCGATCCAGGCTCAGGGCGCCAGTCATAGCGCCATTTGACCAGCGGCGGCAATGACATCAGGATCGCCTCGGTGCGTCCGCCCGATTGCAGGCCAAACAGCGTGCCGCGATCAAAGACCAGGTTGAATTCGACATAACGGCCGCGCCGGTAGAGCTGGAAATCGCGCTCGCGTTCGCCATAGGGCAGGGTGCGGCGCTTTTCACAGATCGGCAGGTAGGCAGCGAGGAAGGCATCACCGACGCTTCGGGTCAGGGAGAAACACCGCTCGAAGCCGCCTTCGTTTAGATCGTCGAAGAAGATACCGCCGATGCCGCGCGCTTCGTTGCGGTGCCTGAGGAAAAAATAATCGTCGCACCAGCGCTTGTAACGCGGATAGAGATCGGCGCCGAACGGAGCGAGCGCATCATGGCAGACACGGTGAAAGTGGACACAGTCTTCTGCGAAACCGTAATAGGGCGTCAGATCCATACCGCCGCCGAACCACCAGATCGGCAGCGATGCAAAGGCTGCGCCGGGGTTGACTGACTCGGTCGTTCCTCGCCGATCTGCCTCGCTATGTTTCGTCGCTTCCTCGTGGGCGCCTTGGCTCGCCTCCTGAATCGCTGACGACGCGTGCTGTGGGTAGGCGACGAAGAACCGCACGTTCAGATGCGTGGTCGGACAATAGGGATTGCGCGGATGCAGCACCAGCGAGACGCCCAACGCCTCCCAGCGTCGGCCGGCGAGTTCCGGGCGTTGCGCGCTCGCCGAAGGCGGCAGTGTTGTGCCCATCACATGCGAGAAATTGACGCCGCCGCGTTCGAAGAAGTCGCCCTCCTCGATCAGCATCGAAACGCCCCCGCCGCCTTCCGGCCGCGTCCAGGCGTCACGGCGGAACGGCTGGCCATCGAAGGCTTCGAGCGCAGCGACGATGCGTTGCTGAAGGCCAACGAAAAAACTGCGTACGGCCGGGACGTCCATCGCTGTCCGAATGCGCGTTGCCGCTTCAGCGCCGCAGCGCGCGATGGCCGATGTCGCGGCGGAACTGCATGCCGTCGAAACGGATCGCGTCGACGATCTCGTAGGCGCGTTTCTGCGCCAGCTTCACCGTGTCGCCCAAGGCGGTGACGCACAGCACGCGGCCGCCGGCGGTGACGATCTGGCCATCCTTCTCGGCCGTTCCGGCATGGAAGACATGAGCATCGGACAGCGCGCGCGGTAGGCCGTGGATCATATCGCCTTTGCGTGGCGCATCCGGGTAGCCTGCAGCGGCGAGCACGACGCCGAGAGCGACGCGCCGATCCCATTCCACTTCGACCTGGTCGAGGCGGCCATCGATAGCGGCGTCGATCAGGTCGACGAGATCGCTTTTCATGCGCAGCATGATCGGCTGGGTTTCCGGGTCACCCATCCGGCAGTTGAATTCCAGCACCTTGATCGAGCCATCCGCCGCGACCATCAGGCCGGCATAGAGGAAGCCGGTGTAAAGCACTCCTTCGGCTTCCATGCCACGTAATGTCGGCAGGATCACCTCGCGCATCGCGCGCGCATGCACAGCCGGTGTGACGACCGGCGCCGGCGAATAGGCGCCCATGCCGCCGGTATTGGGGCCGCTGTCCCCGTCTCTCAGGCGCTTGTGATCCTGGCTGGTGGCGAGCGGCAGGGCATGCCGGCCGTCGGCCATGACGATGAAGCTCGCTTCTTCTCCTGCGAGAAATTCCTCGATCACGACGCGGTGGCCTGCTGCACCGAGCCGGTTGCCGGCGAGCATCTCGTCGATCGCGTGGTGGGCTTCAGCGAGCGTCATCGCTACCACGACGCCCTTGCCGGCGGCCAGGCCATCGGCCTTGACGACGATCGGTGCGCCCTCGCGATCGACATAGGCATGCGCTTCGTCGGCAGCGGTGAAAGTGCGGAATTTCGCGGTCGGGATGCCGTGGCGCGCCATGAACTGTTTGGCGAAATCCTTCGAGCTTTCGAGCCGGGCGGCCGCTTGCGTCGGGCCGAAGATGCGTAAGCCAGCGGCATGGAACGCATCGACGATGCCGGCGGCGAGCGGTGCCTCCGGGCCGACCACGGTGGCATGGATGGCGTTGTCACGCGCGAAGGCGACGAGATCGGGAATGGTGGTCAGAGCGACGTTCTCCAGACCATCCTCGTGCGCCGTGCCGGCGTTGCCAGGCGCGACATAGACCTTCTGCACCTTGTCGGACTGCGCGAGCCGCCAGGCCAGCGCATGTTCACGACCACCGGAACCGATGACGAGCAGTTTCATGTTCTGTTCCTTGGGATTTCGTTCACAGGGCAGTCGTGACGCGAAGACGAGCCGCAGACAGTGCGATTGGCACGGCAAGGCGAAGTCGACAAAGTCACGGCTGGCCTGGGGATGAAATTAGTGCCTGAAGTGGCGGAAGCCCGTGAACACCATCGCGATGTTCTGCTCGTCGGCGGCGGCGATCACTTCGGCATCGCGCACCGAGCCGCCGGGCTGGATCACCGCGGTGGCGCCGGCCTGGGCGAGCACGTCGAGACCGTCGCGGAACGGGAAGAAGGCGTCCGAGGCAACCACCGAGCCCTTGACGGTGAGCTTGTTGTTCTCGGCCTTGATCGCGGCGATGCGCGCGGAATCGACACGGCTCATCTGGCCGGCGCCGACGCCGACCGTCATTTCGTCCTTGCAGTAGACGATCGCGTTCGACTTGACATACTTGGCAACGCGCCAGGCAAACAGCAGGTCGCGCATTTCGGCCTCGGTCGGCGCGCGCTTGGTGACGATTTTCAGCTTTGCCGGCGCGATGCGTGCGTCGTCCGCGGTCTGCACCAGCAGCCCGCCGCCGACACGTTTGAAGTCGAACTGGCCGGTGGCCTGACCGAGCGGTACGAGCAGCACGCGCAGGTTCTGCTTCGCGGCGAACACGGTGCGCGCCTCGGGTGTGATCTCCGGGGCGATGATCACCTCGGCGAACTGGCCGGAGATGGCTTGCGCGGTGGCTTGGTCGATCGTGCAGTTGAAGGCGATGATGCCGCCGAAGGCCGAAACCGGGTCGGTGGAGAAGGCGCGGCGATAGGCTTCCGCGGCGCTGTTGCCCAACGCGACGCCGCACGGGTTGGCGTGCTTGACGATCACACAGGCGGGGCGCGCGGTTTCGAAAGCTTTGACGCATTCCCAGGCGGCATCGGCATCGGCGATGTTGTTGTAGGACAGCTCCTTGCCCTGCAGTTGCCGATAGGCGGCGATACTGCCGGGCGCCGGCTGCGGTTCGCGGTAGAACGCCGCCTGCTGATGCGGGTTTTCCCCGTAACGCAGCGTGTCGACCTTGTCGAAGGCCAGTTGCAGCCGCTCGGGGAAGGTGGTCGGCCGGTTGTCGGCGTCGAGGCTGGTCAGCCAGTTGGCGATCGCGCTGTCATAGCGGGCGGTATGCACGAAGGCTTTCTTGGCGAGCTGAAAGCGCGTCGCAGCGGAGATTGCGCCGCCGTTGGCCTGCAGCTCGGAAAGAATCAGCGGGTAATCGGCGGGATCGACGACCACCGCGCAGCCGCCTTTGTCATCGCCGTGGTTTTTTGCTGCGGCACGCACCATCGTCGGGCCGCCGATGTCGATGTTCTCGATCGCTTCGTGCAGCGTGCACCCTGGCCGGGCCACGGTCTGCTGGAACGGGTAGAGATTGACGACGACGAGGTCGATGGTCGGCATGCCGTGCCTGGCGAGCGTCGCCTCGTGTTCGGCATTGCCGCGAATGGCGAGGATGCCGGCATGCACCTTCGGGTGCAAAGTCTTGACGCGCCCGTCGAGCATCTCGGGAAAGCCGGTGTAGTCGGAGACATCGGTGACGGCAAGTCCCGCATCGCGCAGCAGCTTCGCCGTGCCGCCGGTGGAGAGCAGCGTGATGCCGAGCGCGGCGAGCCCGCGCGCGAATTCGACGATGCCTTGCTTGTCGGAAACGCTGATCAGGGCCTGGCTGACCTTCATGAATCACTCCTCGTGGAAATGTGGTGTTCGCAAAGCTTTCTGCGCAGGGTGCTGCGGCTTAGCCCCAGCATCGCCGCGGCCACGCTTTGATTGCCGTTCGCCTGTTTCATGACGACCTCGAGCATCGGTCGCTCGACGCTCTGGATTACCATCTCGTAGATCGCGTGCGGCGTCTCGCCATCGAGATCGCGGAAATAGCGCATCAGGGTACGGCGCACGCAGTCGCCGATGTCGTTGTTCATGCCGCCTCCTGGTAGGAAATCGGATCGTTCGCGCAGCGTTCGAGGAAAAAAGCATCGGTGGCTGCCAGTTGTTCCGTGACACTGTCGAGCTGGTTCATCATGTGGCGGAAGCGCGCGGCCCCTTCGATGCCTTTGGTGTACCAGCCGATGTGCTTGCGGGCGATCTTCACGCCGGTCTCTTCACCGTAGAAGGCATACAGGTCGGCCAGATGCTCGCGCAGCAGTGCGTGGATTTCGGCGCAAGTCGGCGCTGGCGGCACGGCAGCGGTGGCGAGATAGTGGGCGATCTCGCGGAACAGCCACGGCCGCCCCTGCGCGGCGCGACCGATCATCACGCCGTCGGCTTGCGTGTACTCGAGCACGAAGCGGGCCTTTTGCGGCGAATCGATGTCGCCGTTGGCGATCACCGGAATCTTCACCAGTGTCTTCACCAGCGCGATCGTGTCGTATTCGGCGCTGCCCCGATAATGGTCGGCACGCGTGCGGCCGTGGACCGCCAGCGCGCGTATGCCGCAGTCTTCGGCAATACGCGCGAGCCGTGGCGCATTGCGGTTCTCGCGGTTCCATCCGGTGCGCATCTTCAGCGTCACCGGTGTCTCCGGCACGGCCTTGACGACGGCCTCGAGGATGCGTGCCGCCAGGCGTTCGTCCTGCATCAGCGCCGAGCCGGCCATCACGTTGCAGACTTTCTTCGCCGGGCAGCCCATGTTGATGTCGATGATCTGCGCGCCGCGCTCGACGTTGTAGCGCGCCGCCGCAGCAAGCATCTCGGGATCGGCGCCGGCGATCTGCACGACGATCGGTTCGGTTTCGCCGCAATGATCGGCGCGCCGGCGCGTCTTGGCGCTGCCGTAGAGCAGCGAGTTCGAGGTCACCATTTCAGAGACCGCCAGCCCCGCGCCGAGCTTCTTGCACAGCTGGCGGAACGGGCGATCCGTCACCCCGGCCATCGGTGCGACGAATAGATTGTTCTTCAGCTGAAAGCCGAGGTAGTCCATGCGGGCGTGAGGGGGTGGAAAAACAGAGGTGCGGATTCTACCCCCTACCAGGCGCGGGCGCCGAACATCATGCGACGGGCCAGGAAGGAGCGTGCCGGCGGGCACAGATCGAGCGTGCACAGGCCGGCGCCGCGTAAGTGCCGGAGTGGCGCGATGTCGTTCGAAAACAGGCGCACCAGACCACTGGTGAATTCGATCGTGGCGCGGCGGTCGAGACGGCGCCGCGCGGCGTAAGCGGAAAGCAATGTGGCATCGCCCGGATCGCTGGCGCCGGCGAGCGTGCCGGCGAGTTCGGCGATGTCGCGCAGCGCGAGATTGAAGCCTTGACCGGCGACCGGATGCAGGGTTTGCGCGGCATTGCCGATCCAAACGGCGCGTTGCCCGATCACCGACTGGCGCAGGCGCAGGCCCAGCGGCCAGACCTGACGCGGACCGACGCTGGTGAATTTGACTCGTGCACCGCAACGTTCCTCGAGCAGTGCCAGGAAGGCGGCATCGTCGAGTCCCGCGAGGGTGGTACTTTCGTCGGCGCAGCATGTCAGCACCACCGCGTATCCATCGCGGTAGGGCAACAGCGCCAGCGGCCCGTCCGGCGTGAAACGTTCCCAGGCGAGGTGCGCATGCGCCCGTGCGCCGCGCGCCACACAGATCAGCGCATGCTGGCCGAAGTCGCGCGTTTCGATGCCGACGGCATCTTCGATCTGTCCCTCGGCGTGCACGGTGAGCTGCGCCGCGCTGTGTGCGGGGGCTGGCGTATTGTCGTCATACGGGATGTCACCCAATGCATCATCGAGCGCCGCGGCCAGCTCGCCGGCGGCAAGCACATAACCGAGGGCCGGCACACCTTCTTCACTGGCATGTATCACGGTGCGTCCAAAGCCACCAGTCTGGGAGACATGGATAGTCTCGATCGGCGTTGCTGCAAGCGCGCGCCAGATGCCGAGTGCTTCGAGGATCAGCCGCGAGCCGTGCGAGAGCGCCAGGATGCGCGTATCCGATTTTGCTGCGCCGCGCGGCCGGCGATCGACGATGCGGCAACTGATGCCGTGGCGGCGCAACGCCAGCGCCAGCGCCATGCCGGCCGGCCCGCCACCAATGATCAGCACCGCCTCGGTCATTGCCGCATGCACGTCTCGATCTCGGCGATGCTCTTTGGCGCCGCGGCGGTGAGCACCTCGCAGCCCGTTTCGGTGACCAGCACATCGTCCTCGATGCGGATGCCGATGCCGTGGAAGGCGGCTGGCACGTCATCGGCAGCGCGCACGTAGAGACCTGGCTCGATCGTCAATGTCATGCCGGGGGCAAGCCGCCGCCATTGTTCCCCCTGGCGGTATTCGCCGGCATCATGCACATCCAGCCCCAGCCAGTGGCTGGTGCGGTGCATGTAGAAGCGCTTGTAAGCTTCTGCCTCGATCAGCCCGTCGACGCTGCCCGAGAGCAGCTGCAGATCGATCAGCCCCTGCACCAGCACGCGCAAGGCCGCCTCGTGGGGGGCGAGGAAGCTCTCGCCAGGCTTGACCGCGGCGATGGCGGCGGTTTGTGCCTCGAGCACCAGCGTGTAGAGATCGGTTTGCGGTCCGCTGAAGCGGCCATTCACCGGAAATGTGCGCGTGACGTCGCTTGCATAGCCGCCGTATTCGCAACCGGCATCGATCAGCACCAGCTCGCCGTCCTTGAGCGTCTGGTCGTTGCCGACGTAGTGCAGGATGCAGGCGTTGGCGCCACCGGCGACGATCGGCGGGTAGGCCGGCGCCGCACAGCCGTGGCGCCGGAACTCGTGGAGGAACTCGGCTTCCACCTCAAACTCGAATTTTCCCGGCATGGTGAAGCGCATCGCGCGGCGGTGGGCGTGAGCGGCGATCCGGGCGCTCTCGCGCATCAGCGCGATCTCGTGGGCGTCCTTGATGAGGCGCATCTCGTCGAGTAGCGCGCGCACATCGTGGATCGCGGCCGGCGCGCGCTTGCCGGCGCGGCTCTGCGCACGCGCGGCGTTGAGCGCAGCGGTGATGCGCGCATCCCAACCACTGTCATGGCCGAGCGAATACCACAGCAACGGCTGGTCGGGAAGCAGCTCGGCGAGCTTGGCATCGAAGCTGGCGATGGGATACGCCGCATCCACGCCAAAACGCTCGCGTGCCGCTTCCGGGCCAAAGCGGAAGCCATCCCAGATTTCCTTGTCGACATCCTTCTCGCGGCAGAACAGGATGCTCTGCGGCTTATCGCCGGCGATCAGCAGCAGCGCCGCCTCGGGCTCGGGGAAACCGCTCAGGTAATGGAAGTAGCTGTCGGGCCGGTACGGGAAATGCGTGTCGCGGTTGCGGATGCGCTCCGGCGCGGTCGGGATCACCGCAATGCCGCCGCCGGCAGCCTGCATGCGCTCGAGCAAGGAAAGGCGGCGAATACGAAACGGTTCCAGCATCTGCATTTTGTTTTTTTGCGCTTGCGTCGCCTTGCCGATCAGTTGTTTATCTTGCATCAGCAGTCAGCGGGGCAAACAGGTATACGGGGGAAGTCTGCTCATTCTCCTGCGGCAGTGAAAAAACCGCGCTCGTCATTCATGCACGGCACATTGGGTCGCGGCTTTTCATTCTGCGCCAAGATTCTTGAGGATCTTTTTTGCAAGCGGTTCCTTGATTTCGCTATGTCGTGCGAATGGCTTCGATCACGCCACTTCTCGGATTTATCCATAGGGAGTGGGCCGCCCCTATCTCTCTTGAGATAGCAACCTGCCCAACGCAACCTTTTTTCAAGGTCCTTGCGCTTCATGCAATCACGATGGACTCTTCGATTGCATCTTCGGGCAAGCCACGTAACAAGTCTTCGCGACGGTCCAACAATATCAGTTCGATGGCCTGACGTAGGTTCTCTTTGGCTTCGGCGATCGTATCACCCTGTCCATTAGCTCCTGGCACCTCTACGCAAACAGCCCAGAAACCACCTTCGGGTGCCGGCTCGATGATGGCGGTAAATTCGGCTTTCATGTTGTCCTCCAACATCTTGAGGAAATGATGCTAGCACGAATGCCGTAGCTCGATGTCCAGCGCGTTCAGCCGCTCGGGCGTGCCGACGTCGACCCAGCGGCCGGGATGATACTCGCCGCTCACCTGCCCGGCGTGTATCGCGTCGCGCAGCAGGGGCGCGAGCGGCGCAACGCTGCCGCGGGGAATCTCGCTGAACAGCGCCGGATGATAGACGCCGATGCCAGCGAAGGTGAGGGGTGCCGCCCCGCCAGCGCCGACTTTTCGAAGCGAGTCGGCGCCCGGCAGGGGGTGTTCATTTCCGCCAGCGCCGACTTTGCCGTCGAACAACGTGAAATCGCCCAACGGATGATGGGGCGGGTTGTCGACGAGCACCAGATGCGCGAGCATCCCGCGACGCAATGCGGTGCAAGCACGGGAAAAATCCCAGTCGCAGAAGATGTCGCCATTGACGACGAGAAATGGCGCATTGCCCAGCAGCGGCAGTGCGTTGGCGATGCCGCCCGCGGTCTCCAGTGCTCCTGCGGGTTCCGCCGAGTAGCGGATCGTCACGTTCCAAGCGTCCCCCTCGCCGAGCAGCGCCTCGATTTCGCTGCCCAGATGTGCGTGGTTGATCACCAGCTCACGGAAACCGGCCCGCGCCAACCGCTCGATGTGCCAGACGATCAGGGGCTTGCCGGCGACCGGCAGCAGGGGTTTCGGCATCCGGTCGGTGAGCGGTCGCATGCGTTCGCCGCGGCCTGCGGCAAGGATCATCGCTTTCATGGTCAGAAGGTATGATCAAAAAGTATATATGTGCTGTGTGGTGCGGTTTTCGAGCCTGTCAAAGAGACGCTGAAGCGGCGCCAGCGCCGCATAGCGGGCAAGGGTTTGCCTCAGGTAGCGGGCGACGCGCGGCATGTCCTTGAGATAACCCTCCTTGCCGTCGCGGTGTTTGAGGCGTGAGAAGATGCCGAGCACTTTCAGATGCCGCTGCACGCCCATCCATTCGTAGTCGCGGTAGAAGGTGCCGAAGTCGGTGGCTACAGGCAAACCTGCCCGCTTCGCTTTTTCCCAATAGCGCACCAGCCAGTCGATCGTCCGTTCTTCCGGCCAGTCGATATAGGCGTCCTTGAACAGCGAGACGAGATCGTAAGTGATCGGGCCGTAGACGGCGTCCTGGAAATCGATCACGCCGGGGCGTGCGCCGCCGGCCATCAGGTTGCGCGAGTGGTAGTCGCGATGCACGAACACCTGGGGTTCGGCGAGATTGACGGCGAGGAGCTTCTCGAACACGGTGGCGAGCGCCTCGCGTTCTTCGGTGGTGAGTGTCACACCGAGGTGCCGGCCGACGTACCACTCGGGGAACAGGTCGAGCTCACGCTGCAACAGCATACGGTCATAGACGGGCAGCAGCCCGGGGCGGCTGGCGCGCTGGATATCGATCAAGGTCTCGAGTGCCGCGCGGTACAGAACATCGGCATCGTCGCCCGCTTCCAGCGCGGCGAGATAGGTGGTCGATCCGAGGTCCTCGAGCAGCAGCAGGCCGCGCTCGGTGTCCTGTGCCAGCACTTCCGGCACATGGGCCCCGGCGGCAGAAAACAGCCGCTGCACATGCAGCCAGGGGCGCACGTCCTCGTGGGTGGGCGGTGCATCCATCACAATGTAGGTTGCGCCGTCCGCTAGCGTGACACGGAAATAGCGGCGAAAGCTCGCGTCGCTGGAAGCCGGCGTGAGCGAGAAACGCTGCCCCCCCAGCTGCGCCACGAGCCATGCCTTGATCTCGTCGATCCGTTCCACCTCTCCGTTTTTCCCTCAATGTAGAATCGCGCGATTCTATTCGGAATGCTGCCCCGGGAACCCGGGCAGGCATCGAGACGGCGAACGGGATGGGTTTCTCCTCAAGATTTACATACAGAGCTGGGCTGATCGGTGGGCTGGCTTGTCTGCTCGTCCCGCCTTCGGCAGCGGCGGCGACCGGTTTGCCGCCGTTGCGTGTCGATCCCGCGCTGTTGGGCGGCAAACCCGCCCAGCCGGCCCAGGCGGCATCACCCGCGCCAATCCCGTCGCCAAAGCCACTGACGGCCCCTGCGGCGGTAGTGCCTGTCGACGAAACGCCGGTACCAGCGGCGACAGCGGCCGCACCCGCACCCGCATCCGGTACGACACCTTCCGCGCCTGCCGTCGCCGCCGGCGCACCGGCGGCGACGCAAGCCCGCAGTGCCTCCCCGGCTGCCACGCCGAGCCCGGTCATTCCTGCCGTTCCCAAGGCGTCTGCTGCGACTGTGGGGACGGCGCAGCGCTGGCCGACGACACCTTTCGGCCGTGGCGACAAGACGACCGCGCCGACCATCGTGACCGCCGACCGGATCGAGGGCATCAACGAGCAGGAAGTGGTGGCCGAGGGCAATGCACGGGTCGAGCGGGACAGCGATACCCTATCTGCCGATCGCATCGTCTATCGGCAAGCACTCGATGAGGTGGAAGCGGTCGGCAATGTGCGCCTGGCTTCCCCGGATACAGAGATCAGCGGCCCGCGGCTGCGCTTGCGCCTTTCCGAGAGCACCGGTGAATACGAGAAGCCGCAATACACGATCCGCCATCAGCGGCCGCCGACACCCGAACCGGCGCTGACACTGCTCGGCTTGCCGGCGATGGATGAGAGCGGCCGGGTACTCGTGCAATCTGGGCGGATGATCGACCGTCCGCCGATCCTCGGCAGCGGCAGCGCCGCGCAGCTCGAATTCCGTGGCAAGGACCAATATCGCCTCAGCGAGGCTACGTTCAGCACCTGCGCGCCAACCCAGAGAGACTGGGAGATCTACGTCGACACGTTGGATCTCGACTACACGCGGGAAGAGGGCACTGGCCGTCATGCGACGGTGCGCTTCAAGGATACGCCGATCCTGTATCTGCCTTGGATGAAGTTTTCACTGAACAACCAGCGCAAGAGCGGCTTCCTACCGCCGACGGTCGGCTCGACGAGCAAGAGCGGCTTCGAGGTGACGGCGCCCTGGTATTGGAACATCGCGCCACAGATGGACGCGACGATCACGCCGCGCCTGATGACACGGCGCGGCGTGCAGTTGAACGGCGAGTTCCGTTACCTGCTCGATACCGAAACCAACCGCAAGCAGGTGGGATTCCCGGACAAAGGCCAGGTGCGCGTCGAATACCTACCCGACGACCGGCTCGCCAATCGCGACCGCTACGGCTATGCGCTGACCCATACGCAGAACCTCGGTCATGGCTTCTCGGCAACGTTGAATTTGAACGGTGTCTCCGACGACGATTATTTCAGCGATCTGTCGACGCGCGTCGCCCAGGTCTCGCAAGGCAATTTGTTGCGCCAGGGGATCCTCAACTATGCCGGGCCGTGGTACTCGGCGGTGCTGAATCTGCAGAGTTTCCAGACTCTGCAGAACCTCACCAAGCCCTACCAGCGCCTGCCGCAGCTCACCTTGCAGGCCTTCCGTTACGACCTGCCGGCGGGGCTGGCGTTCAACCTCGGCGCGGAATACGTGAATTTCGACCATCCGACCCAGTTGCTCGGCAAGCGCACCATCGTCTATCCGCAGCTGTCGCTGCCGCTTTCGACCGCAGCGCTGTCGCTGACGCCAAAGATCGGCGTGCATGTCACTCACTATGAGCTGTCCGGACTCGAGCGTCCAGCCGCGGCGGCGTGGAGCACCGTGCCGGCGAACCAGAACCGAGCGCTGCCGATCTTCAGTCTCGATGGTAGTGCGGTGCTGGAACGCGAGACGGACTGGTTCGGGCGGCGGTTGCTGCAAACGCTCGAACCGCGCGCTTACTACTTGTTCGTGCCGAAGCACGATCAGTCACGCATTCCGGTGTTCGATTCCGGTCTGGCCGACTTCAATTTCGCGCAAATGTTCTCGGAAAACCGTTACACGGGCGGTGATCGCATCGGCGATGCCAATGAACTCACTCTCGCCGTCACTTCGCGCCTGATCGATCCGGGCAGTGGCGCCGATCTGCTGCGTGCCACGATCGGCACGCGTTACTATTTCACCGATCAGTCCGTCACCCTGCCCGGGGAGACGCCGCGCACCGAGCGGGCCGCCGACATTCTCGCCACCCTCGCCGGCCAGGTGCTGCCGCGCATCTATGCCGATGCCGGCTGGCAATACAATCCGCGTGACGGGCGCACCGAACGCCTCAATCTCGGCGGCCGCTACCGTCCCGAAGCCGGCAAGGTGCTCAACGTCGCTTACCGCTACAGCCGCAATTTGCTCGGGCAGATCGATGTCTCGGCGCAATGGCCGCTGTTCGGCGGCTGGCATGGTGTGGGGCGCTACAACTACTCGACCAAGGAAAAGCGCGTGATCGAAACCATCGGCGGGCTGGAATACGATGGCGGCTGCTGGGTCGGCCGTTTCGTCGTGCAGCGTCTGGCGACGATCGCCGACCGGCCGACCACGGCATTGTTCTTCCAGCTCGAACTGAACGATTTTTCGCGTATCGGATCGAACCCGCTGCAGCTCCTGCGCCGCAGTATCCCCGGCTACGGCGTGATCAACCAGCCGACCGCCGATCCGGTGTTTGCCGAAAACTGACCCCGATGAAACCCTCCGCCCTGCTCGTCCTCCTCGTGCTGCTGCCGGTACTCGCCGTGGCACAGCCACGCCAGCCGATCTCCCTCGACCGCGTCGTCGCCGTCGTCAATGACGAGGCGATCACCCTCAACGAACTGCGCGAACGGCTGGGCAGCGTCACTCGTCAATTGCGCCAGCGCAACGTGCCCCTGCCGCCAGCGGAAGTGATCGAAAAGCAGGTGCTCGAACGCCTGATCGTCGATCGTCTGCAACTGCAGTTCGCGAAGGAAACCGGCCTGAAGATCAGCGACGCCGAGCTCGACGCCGCCTTGCGCCGCATCGCGGGGAACAACCGCCTGTCGCTCGCGGAATTCCGTGCTGTACTGGAGAAGGATGGCATCGACTGGCAGCGTTTCCGCGAAGAGATCCGCGGCGAGATCGCCATCGCGCGCCTGCGTGAACGTGAAGTCGACAGCCGTATCGTCGTCTCCGACGGCGAGATCGACAATTATCTCGCCCATCCCGAACAGATGGAGCAGGGAGCGCTGGTCACGCTCGCGCATATCATCGTGCGCATTCCTGAACGGATCGATGCGCAGCGTCTGGCGCAGCTGCGCGCCCGGGCCGAGGAGGCGCTCGCGCATCTCAAGGCCGGAGAGGATTTCGCTCGGGTAGCGGCCAGCTACTCCGATGCCCCCGATGCGCTCTCCGGTGGCATCCTCGAACCCCGCCCCGTCGACCGTCTGCCGACCCTGTATGCCGATGCGGTCGCCCGCCTCAGGCCGGGCGAGGTCAGTGAGATCTTGCGCAGCCCGGCAGGCTTCCACATCGTCAAGCTGATCGAGAAAAAGGGCGGCAGTGTCGGCGATGGCCTGATCCGCCAGACCCATGCGCGGCACATCCTGATCAAGGTCAATGAACTCACTTCATCTGACGAAGCACATCACAAGTTGGTGGGCTTGAAAGAGCGCCTTGCTCATGGCGCCGACTTCGCCGAACTGGCACGGCTTTACTCGCAGGATTTGTCGGCGACGAAGGGTGGCGATCTCGGCTGGCTCTATCCGGGTGATACCGTGCCGGAGTTCGAGCGCGCGATGGATGCGCTGCAGGTTGGTGAGATCAGTGCGCCGGTGCAGACCCCCTTCGGTTGGCATCTGATCCAAGTGCTGGAACGTAAAGAAGCCGCCGTCGGTGATGAACGCAAGCGTATCCTGGCGCGCCAGGTCTTACGCGAGCGCAAGGCCGAAGAAGCCTATGAAGACTGGTTGCGTCAGCTGCGCGACCGCGCCTATGTCGAATACCGTCTCGCCGATGAGTGAGCCGGTCATCGCCGTTACCAGCGGCGAGCCCGCTGGCATCGGCCCCGACGTTTGCCTGGCGCTCGCCGAGCGGCGTTTCCCTGCGCACCTCGTCGTGTTCGGCGACCGGGAACTGTTCGCCGCCCGCGCCCGGCTGCTCGGCTTGAGCCTCGCCGGGATCGAGATCCGCCACATTCCGCTGCGCGCACCAGCGCAGGCGGGACGACTCGATCCCGCCAATGCCCGCTATGTGCTCGATCTGCTCGAGGCCGCGCTGGCCGGCTGTCAGAGCGGCGAGTTTGCCGCATTGGTTACCGCGCCGGTGCACAAGGGCATCATCAATGAAGCGGGCATCCCATTCACCGGGCATACCGAGTATCTGGCCGAGAGAACCGCAACGCCGCGCGTCGTGATGATGCTCGCCGGCGGCGGCCTGCGTGTCGCGCTGGCGACCACCCATCTGCCGTTGCGCACCGTGCCGGACGCGATCACACGGGACGGGCTCGAGGCCACGTTACGCATCCTGCATGCAGAGCTGCAACACAAGTTCGCTATCGCCCGGCCCCGCATCCTCGTCGCCGGGCTGAATCCGCATGCCGGCGAGGATGGTCATCTGGGCCGCGAGGAAATCGAAGTGATCGCCCCAGTGCTAGAGAAACTACGCCAGGAAGGCATGAACCTGGTCGGTCCCTTGCCAGCCGACACGCTGTTTACACCCGCAGTGCTGAAAGGCTCTGACGCCCAGCTGGCGATGTATCACGACCAGGGCCTCGCGGTGCTCAAGTATGCCGCTTTCG
Source organism: uncultured Methyloversatilis sp. (assembly GCA_964478415.1). Lineage (GTDB taxonomy): Bacteria > Pseudomonadota > Gammaproteobacteria > Burkholderiales > Rhodocyclaceae > Sulfuricystis. The sequence continues at coordinate 34,006 of CAYZII010000001.1, read as the reverse complement.
AAACTGGCATCAATGTGACGCTGGGTTTGCCGATCATCCGCACCTCGGTCGATCATGGCACGGCATTGGAGATGGCCGGCAGCGGTCGGGCCTCGCCGGCCAGCCTGTATGCCGCTGTCGAGGCAGCGATCGAGATGGTGCAACGCAAAGCGGTATGAGAGGGCGCTTTGGCTTCGGCCGCCGCTTACGCGGCTTAACCTCGCAGGCGAGGTTAGCCTGCGCCGAAACGGCGCCGAGATGATGGGTCATATTCCGCGACGTCGTTTTGGCCAACATTTCCTCGTCGCGCCCGGCATCATCCGCAAGATCGTCGACGCGCTTGCGCCACGCCCCCACGATACCGTCATCGAGATCGGGCCGGGTTTGGGTGCTCTCACCGCTCCGCTGTTGGAGCGCCTCGACCATCTGTATGCCATCGAGATCGACCGCGACCTGGTCGCGCATCTCGTGGCCCGCTTCCCGCCCGAGCGGCTGACGATCTTCTCTACGGATGTGTTGCGCTTCGATTTCGCGCAGCTTAAACAGTGGGCGCCGCTGACGATCGTCGGCAATCTGCCTTACAACATCTCCAGCCCGCTGCTCTTCCATCTCGCCATTTATGCAGAGCTGATCGCGGCGATGCTTTTCATGCTGCAAAAGGAGGTCGTCGACCGCATGGTTGCCCAACCCGGCGATGCCGCCTACGGCCGTCTGTCGGTGATGTTGCAATACCGTTTCGCGATCGAGCGCCTGTTCGTCGTCCCGCCCGGCGCCTTTCAGCCGCCACCGCAGGTCGATTCGGCGGTGGTGCGCATGGTGCCGAAGAAACTCGGCGCTGGTGAGACGGCACGTGATGCGGCGCTGTTCGCGCGTCTGGTGGCGGCAGCCTTTGGCCAGCGGCGCAAGATGCTGCGCAATGCGTTGCAGGCGTTCGGTGGTGAGGCGCTGCTCGAGGCCCACGGCATCGCGCCGACGGCGCGCGCCGAAGAATTGGCGGTCTCGGATTACCTGCGTCTGGCGAATGCGTTGTCGGCGCAACGCGAAAACTGACGCAACGCCCGGGAGGAGGCGAACTCCCGGGTGTTGGCCAGCCCGCCGTCAGTCTGCCTGCCTGCGCAGGAAAGCGGGAATGTCGATATTATTGAGACCCACGTCGGCCATGTCGCGTGCGCGGGCATCGCTCCGTCCGCGCGGATTCGGCGTGAAGTATTCGTCGAGGCTGCCGGCGGAAGCATTGCCGCCGGCGATGCCCAGCACGCCAGCCGCCGCTTCGCCCATGCTTGGCACGGGCGGCAGGTCGTAAGTGCCGGTACGCTGGCCGCGTCCTTCGCCATAGACGAGTTTCGGCTGCGCCTTGGCCTTCGTGCCGAGACCGGTGGCGACCACCGTGACGCGCAACTGGTCCTCCATCGTGTCGTCGAACACCGCGCCGCAGATCACCGTTGCCTCCGGCGCCGTGTAATTGTGGATCGTGTTCATCACTTCCTGGTATTCCTTGAGTCCCAGCGAGCTGCTGGCTGTGATGTTGACCAGCACGCCCTTCGCGCCAGAGAGTTCGATGCCTTCGAGCAGAGGGCTGGCGACGGCGCTTTCGGCGGCCAGACGTGCGCGATCGACACCGGCGGCAGTAGCCGAGCCCATCATGGCCTTGCCCATTTCGGCCATCACGGTGCGCACGTCCTCGAAATCGACATTCACCAGGCCCGGCACATTGATGATCTCGGAGATGCCGCCGACGGCGTTCTTGAGCACATTGTCGGCTGCCTTGAAGGCCTCCAGCATGCTGACGTCGTCACCGAGGACTTCCATCAACTTTTCGTTGAGAATGACGATCAGCGAGTCGACGTGCTGGGACAGTTCGGCGATGCCCTCTTCGGCGACCTTGCCGCGCCGTCCTTCGAAGCTGAACGGCTTGGTGACCACCGCGACGGTGAGGATGCCCAGCTCACGTGCCACTTGTGCGATGATCGGCGCCGCGCCGGTGCCTGTGCCGCCACCCATGCCGGCGGTGATGAAGCACATGTGCGCACCCGAGAGCATCTCGGCGATGCGCTCGCGCTCGGTCAGTGCATGCTGGCGGGCGCGCTCGGGTTTGCCGCCGGCACCCAGCCCCGGCCCGAGCTGCAGTTTCGTGCCAGCCGAAGACGTCTTCAGCGCTTGGGCATCGGTATTGACGCAGATGAACTCCACGCCACCCACGCCTTCGCGGATCATGTGCTCGACGGCGTTGCCGCCAGCGCCGCCGACGCCGATCACCTTGATGATCGTCTCGTTGGCTTCCCTATCGATGATTTCGAACATTTCGCCTCTCCTGTCGTTGCTATGCGTTGCAAAAAATCACAGATTGCGGGCAAACCAGGCACGCATGCGCGCAAAGACCTGCCCGAGTGTCAGTGGGGGCGCCTTGCCGCCGTGTTGGCGCTGCGCCAGGCCTGCCAGCAGCAGGCCCATCGCGGTGGCATAGCGCGGGTTGCGCACGATCTCGGCGAGCGGGCCGGCATAGTTCGGCACGCCGACTTTCACCGTGTTGTGGAAAACCTCCTCGCCCAGCTCGGTCATGCCCGGCAGCTGCGCGCTGCCGCCGGTGAGCACGATGCCGGCGCGTAAGAGGCGCGCGTAGCCGCACTTGATCAGCTCCGCCTGCACCTGCTGGAAGATTTCTTCGACGCGCGGCTGAATGAAGCCGGCCAGCGTGGCACGCGACAGCGTGGTAGCTGGCCTATCGCCGACGCCAGGCACTTCCAGCATCTCCTCGGGATCGGCAAGCTGGGAGAGAGCCACGCCATAGCGCAGCTTGATCTCCTCGGCGTCCTGGGTTGAGGTGCGCAAGGCGATCGCGATGTCGTTGGTGATCTGGTCGCCGGCGATCGGGATCACCGCCGTGTGGCGGATCGCACCCTGGCTGAAGACTGCGACATCGGTGGTGCCACCACCGATGTCGACCAGACAGACGCCGACGTCCTTCTCGTCGTCGCTGAGCACGGCATTGCTCGAGGCAAGCGGCTGCAGCACCAGATCGACCACCTCCAGGCCGCAGCGGCGCACGCATTTGACGATGTTCTGCACCGCGGTGACCGCGCCGGTGACCAGATGCACCTTCACTTCGAGGCGCTTTGCATCCATGCCGATCGGTTCCTTGACGCCGTCCTGGCCATCGACGATGAATTCCTGCACCAGGGTATGCAGGATCTGGTCGTCGGCCGAGATCGGCGTGGCGTTGGCCGCCTCGATGGCGCGCGCGACATCGTATTGCGTCACCTCGCGGTCCTTCACTACGGTCATGCCATTGGAATCCTTGCTCTTGATGTGGCTACCGGCGATGCCGGTATACACTTCCTTGACCTTGCAGCCGGTGACCATCTGCAGCTCGGCGATGGCTTTGGAAATGTTGGTTACGGTGGCTTCGATGTTCACCACCATGCCTTTCCTCAGGCCGCGCGACTCCTGGGTATCCTGCGTACCGAGACCGAGCACGGCGAGTTGGCCCGCCTCATCGACTTCGGCGGCGATGGCGACGATCTTCGAGGTGCCGATGTCCAGCCCGACGATCAGCTCGCGGTTCTTGTCCTTGCTCATGACTGTTTGCCTGCCTGCAGCCCGGGCGGTGCGCCGGGAATGAGCGCGAAACCGTTCGGATAGCGCATGTCGAAGCCGCGGATGTCGCCAAAATGGGCCTTGACGCCCGGATAGTGGGCGACGAAACGCGCCAGACGCTCGTCGAGCGGATGGCGCTCCTCGTCGCGGCCCAGCTCGAGCGTGGCGCCGTCGTCGAGTTGCACCCGCCAGGCGCGCCGTGGCGAGAGGGTCAGTGCGCGGACATGGCGGCCAAGGGGTGCAAGCCGGCTTTCGAATGCAGCGAGACGGGCGAGGATTTCACCCGCCATCTCCGCCGGCCCACTGAGGAGCGGCAACGGCGGTGCATCTTCCGGAAGTTCGGCATCGAACACTTCACCCTGACGATTGAGCAGGGCACTTTCGCCGCTCAAGTGACGCCACTGCGCTACAGCCTGATGTTCTTCGAGCGTCACCGCGAGACCGTCCGGCCACAGGCGGCGCACTGCGGCATGACGTACCCAGGGGAGCGCCTCGATACTGTCCCGCACCGAAGCGAGATCGACCGTGAAGAAATTGCCATGCACCGCGGTACGCGTTGCGTGGGCGATTTGTGCGGCACTGACATGCCGCGGGGCGGCGGTGAGCACCACTTCGCGCAGCGGGAACAGCGGCAGACGCTGCCATGCAAGCAGCAGCGCCCACGCCAGGGCGAGACCGCCGAGCACGAACAACAGGTCGGCGATCAGGTCGAGCAGCGCCGGCTGATGCCACAGCCCATTCGCTTCTCCCGCCTCGGGACGTGGGTTGCCCCGTCTTTTAGTCATGCGCAGCCTCCGCGAGGATGGTCAAGACCAGCGTGGTGAAATCGATGCCGGCGACCCTGGCCGCCATTGGCACCAGCGAATGGCCGGTCATGCCGGGCGCGGTGTTCATTTCGAGCAGCCTGAAACTGCCGTCGGTGCGCAGGATCAGGTCCGCACGCCCCCAGCCGCGGCAGCCGAGTACGTCGAAGGCGGCGAGCACACAAGCGGCGATCTCGGCTTCCTTGTTGGCATCGATGCCGGCCGGACAGTGGTAACGCACCACGTCGGTGAAGTATTTGTTCTGGTAGTCATAGCGGCCTTCGGGTGCTTCGATCCTCACCAGCGGCAATACCCGACGGCCGAGTACAGCGGCAGTCAGTTCGCTGCCAGCGATGAACTCCTCGACCATCACCGCTTCCGTGCGGCCTGCGTGCACCTGGGCGGCGGCGAAGGCGGGGGCGAACTCTTCGAGACGCTCGATTTTCGTGACGCCGAGCGACGAGCCTTCGCGCACCGGCTTGATGATCAGCGGCAGGCCCAGTGCCGCGACGACGTCCGGGCCTTCGCTCGCCGCGCCGACCAGCCGGGAGCGTGGCACAGGCAGATTTGCTGCATGCCAGAGCAGCGTCGTGCGCCGCTTGTCCATCGCCAGCGCGGAGGCGAGTACGCCACTGCCGGTGTAGGGGATGCGCATCAGGTCGAGCGCGGCCTGTATCGTGCCATCCTCGCCGGCGCCGCCGTGCAGGGCAATGAAGACGCGCTCGGGACGCTCATCCGCCAGGCGCCAGATCGGCTGCTCGGCCGGATCGAAAGCATACGCGTCGATGCCGGCGGCGATCAGCGCGGCGAGCACCGCCTTGCCCGAGATGAGCGAGATCTCGCGCTCGGCGGAAGTGCCGCCGAGCAATACCGCCACCTTGCCAAACTTCATTGCCATCAGCGTTCTGCTCCGAGAATGCGCACCTCGCGCACCAATGTCACTCCGAACCTTTCCTGCACTTCGGCCTGAATTCGGCCGATTAAGCTTTCTATCGCGGAAGCGCTCGCGCGGCCGCCCGGATTAACGATGAAATTCGAATGCTTTTCGGACACCCTGGCGCCCCCGATTTCCAGTCCTTTCAAACCGGCCGCCTCGATCAGGCGCGCGGCATGATCATCGGGTGGATTGCGGAACACCGAGCCGGCATTCGGCAATTGCAGGGGTTGGCTGGCGACACGCCGGGCAAGCAGCTCGCGGATGCGCGCGCGTGCCGTTGCTGGATCACCGGCAGGAAACCGCAGCCAGGCGGCGAGAAAGATTTCGTCGCAACTGGCGCGCAACCCGACATGCCGGTAGCCGATCACGAAGTCATTCGAGGTGCGTTCGATCAGGGTGCCGCGGCGATCGAGCATCACCACGCGTTCGACGAATTGCCAGATTTCGCTACCGTAGCAGCCGGCATTCATCGCCAGCGCCCCACCGATCGTGCCCGGGATGCCGGCGAGGAATTCGGCCTGCGCCAGGCCATGATTCGCGGCAAAACGCGCGACCTTCGGCGCGGCCACTCCTGCTTCGACGTAGATCGTGCCGTCCGCTTCCAGCCGCAGCGTGTTCAACGCCCGGTGGGTGAAGATCGCAGTGCCATCGAAACCGCCGTCACGGATCAACAGATTCGATCCCAGGCCGACGACCAACAGCGGTTCGTCACGGCGCAAGCTGGCGATGAAACGCGCGAGATCGGCACTGTCGGTCGGAAAACAGGCTTTCGCGACGGGACCGCCGGCACGCCAGGTGACGTGCCGTGCCATCGGTTCATTGACACGAATTTCCATCGCCTTGCACCAGTTTGCCGGGCACCGCGCCGATCGAGCCGGCACCCAGCGTGATCACGACATCTCCGTCGCGTGCCACATTTAGGATTGCGGCGGGCAGCTCGGCGATGTCCTCGACGAACACCGGTTCGATCCTGCCACTGATGCGCAGCGCGCGCGCCAGCGCTCGCCCGTCGGCGGCGACGATCGGCGCTTCCCCGGCGGCATAGACTTCGGTGAGCAGCAGCGCGTCGGCTTGACCGAGCACCTTGACGAAATCCTCAAAACAGTCGCGCGTGCGCGTATAGCGATGCGGCTGGAAGGCCACGACGATGCGCCGTCCCGGAAAGGCACCGCGCGCCGCGGCCAGCGTGGCGGCCATTTCGGTCGGATGGTGGCCATAGTCGTCGATCAGCGTGAAGCTGCCCCCGCCGGCGAGCGGCACCTCGCCATAGCGTTGGAAGCGCCGCCCGACGCCGGTGAATTCGGCCAGCGCCTTGAGGATGGCCGCATCGTCAGCGCCGACTTCGGTCGCCACCGCGATCGCGGCGAGCGCATTGCGCACGTTGTGTTCGCCCGGCAGATTCAGCACCACTGGCAGCCGCGATACCGTGCCATTGCAGCGTACGCAATCGAACCGCATGCGGCCGTTTTCCGCGCGCACGTTTTCGGCGCGGACGCTGGCGTCGGCGGCGAAACCGTAGCTGACCACCTGCTTGGTCACGTGCGGCAGAATCTCGCGCACCGCCGGGTCGTCGATGCACAGCACCGCGACACCGTAGAACGGCAGCCGCTGCAGGAAATCGACGAAGGCCTGCTTGAGCCGGCCGAAATCGTGTCCATAGGTGTCCATGTGGTCGGCGTCGATGTTGGTAACGACCGCGATCACCGGTGAGAGGTAGAGAAAGGAAGCATCCGACTCGTCGGCCTCGGCGACGAGGAATTCACCCTGGCCGAGACGGGCATTGGCGCCGGCCGAATTGAGCCGCCCACCGATCACGAAAGTTGGATCGAAACCCGCTTCGGCAAGGCAGCTCGCAGTCAGGCTGGTGGTGGTGGTCTTGCCGTGCGTGCCGGCGATCGCGATGCCCTGCTTGATGCGCATCAGCTCTGCGAGCATCTGCGCCCGTGGCACGATCGGCACATGCAGCGCCCGCGCCGCGACGACCTCCGGGTTGTCTGCCTTCACTGCGCTCGAGACCACCACCGCATCGGCGCCGGCGACGTTCTCTGCCGCATGGCCGATCGTCACGCGCACGCCCAGCGTGGCGAGCCGGCGCGTCGTCGCAGACGCGACGAGATCGGAGCCGCTCACCTCGAAGCCTTGGGTGGCAAGCACCTCGGCGATGCCCGACATGCCGGCCCCACCGATCCCGACGAAATGGATGCGTCTGACTTTGTGTTTCATCTGGCTGTCTCCATGCAAACGCGCGCGACGGCCTCGGCTGCATCGGGCTTGGCCAAGGCGCGTGCCTTCTCGGCCATCTCGCTCAATTGGGCACGCTTCAGAGTGCGCAACAGCGCGAGCTTCTCGGCGGTGAGCTCGCTTTGCGGCAGCAGGATCGCCGCCCCGGCCTGGGAAAGAAAGCGTGCATTCGCGGTCTGGTGGTCGTCGACGGCATGCGGATAAGGCACCAGGATGCTCGCCACACCGGCTGCAGCCAGTTCGGCGATCGTCGAGGCGCCGGCGCGGCAGATCACCAGGTCTGCCCAGTCATAGGCGCCCGCCATGTCGGCGATGAACGAAACGGTATGCGCTTTCACGCCAGCGGCGGCATAGGCGGCGCGCAGCGCCTCGAGATGCTTCTCGCCCGACTGATGCACGACCTCGGGACGTTCTTCTTCCGTCAGCAGCGCAAGCGCTTTGGGTACGATTTCGTTGAGCGCCTGGGCACCGAGACTGCCGCCGAGCACCAACACCTGCAGCCTGCCGCTGCGGCCGTTGTAACGTTCTGCGGGCGGCGGCAGTGCGGCGATCTCGTTACGCACCGGATTGCCGACCCAGAGTCCTTTTGTGAGCACAGCGGGAAAACCGGTCAGCACCCGGTCGGCGACACTGGCGAGCACGCGGTTCGCCAGGCCGGCGATCGCATTCTGCTCGTGCAACACCAACGGGATGCCGCGCAATGCCGCCATCATTCCGCCCGGAAAGCTGATGAACCCACCCATGCCGAGCACTACGCGGGGCCGGATGCGCGTCAGCAGCTGCCAGGCCTGCCAGAAGCCGGACAGAAGATGCACCGGCAGCATCAGCTTGCGTACCAAACCTTTGCCGCGCAGCGCGGGGAAACGCAGCCAGGCCATCTCGTAGCCGTGCTTCGGTACCAGGCGCGCCTCCATGCCGTCCGGATTGCCGAGCCAGACGATGCGCCAGCCCTGCTGACGCAATTTTTCCGCCACCGCGAGCGCGGGCATGATGTGGCCACCGGTGCCGCCTGCCATGATGACGATGGTCCTGCCGTTCATATGGCCAGCCCTCGCATGAGCATTCTGTTCTCATGGTCGACCCGAAGCAGTATGCCCACTGCGATGCAGTTCGCGATGAGCCCTGAGCCGCCGAAGCTCATCAGCGGCAGGGTCAGACCCTTGGTCGGCAATAGCCCCATGTTCACACCCATGTTGATGAAGCTTTGCACGCCGAACCACAGGCCGATGCCTTGCGCGACGAGGCTTGCGTAGACGCGGTCGAGCAGCAGGGCCTGACGGCCGACCATGAAGGCGCGCCAGACGAGCAAAACGAACAGGCCGATCACCGTCACCACACCGACGAAACCGAGCTCCTCGGCGATCACCGCGAGCAGGAAATCGGTGTGCGCCTCGGGCAGATAGAAGAGTTTTTCCACCGAGGCGCCGAGGCCGACGCCGAACCATTCGCCGCGCCCGAAGGCGATCAGCGCGTGCGAGAGCTGGTAACCCTTGCCGAAGGCATCGCGCCAGGGATCCATGTAGCTGACGATGCGCTCCCAGCGGTACGGCGAGGAGAGAATCAGCAGTGCAAAGGCGATCGCCAGCGCAACGATCAGGAAGGCGAACAGGCGACCATTCATGCCACCGAGAAACAGGATGCCCATCGCGATCGTGACGATGACGACGAAGGCGCCGAAATCGGGCTCGCGCAGCAGCAATCCGGCGACGATGATCATCACGCCGGCAAGCGGCACGAAACCCCGTCGGAAGCTGTTCATCTCGGTCAGCTTGCGCGCGGTGTAATCCGCCGCATAGAGCACGACGGCGAGTTTCATGAACTCGGAAGGCTGCAGATTCACCGGCCCGAGCCCGATCCAGCGCTGGGAGCCATTGACCGAGCGGCCGATGCCGGGAATCAACACGATGACGAGCAGCACGAGACCCGCCAGGAACAACCAGGGTGCGAGCCCTTGCCAGATGCGCAGCGGGATCTGGAAGGCGATCAGTGCGCCGAGCAGGCCGATCAGCAGGAATACGGAATGGCGCACGAGGAAGAAGGTCGGCGCGTGGTTGGTATAGGCCGAACCCTCGGCAGTGGCGATCGAGGCCGAATAGACCATCACCAGACCGGTGAGCAGCAGTGCCAGTGCCGGCCAGAGCAGCAGCGCATCGATTTCGGCCGAGCTCGTGGCACCCTGGCTGTGCGTACCCAGGCGCTTTCCCAGTGTGGAGACATTCACATTCATGTTGCCGTCCCCAGGCTGGCAACCGCTGCGCGGAACACTTCGGCGCGGTGCGCGTAGTTTCGGAACATGTCGAAACTGGCGCAGGCCGGCGAGAGCAGCACCGCATCGCCCGGCTGGGCAAGGTGGGCAGCGTCCGTGACGGCTTGCGCCATGTCGGCCGCTTCGAGCACCGGGATACCGCAGCCGTCGATCGCGGCACGAATCAACGGCGCATCCCGGCCGATCAGCACCGCGGCACGCGCATGGGCCGCCAGCGCGGCTTTGAGCGGCGAGAAATCCTGGCCTTTGCCATCACCGCCGAGGATCACCACCGATTTCACGCCCAATCCTTCGAGTGCCGCCACCGTCGCGCCGACGTTGGTGCCCTTCGAATCGTCGTAATAGGTGACCCCACCGAGTGTGGCAACTTTTTCGACGCGATGAGGCAGCCCCTGGAAGGCGCGCAGGGCAGGGAGCAGGCTGACCGGATCGAGCCCGATCGCATGGCACAGCGCGAGCGCGGCCAACGCATTCGCGGCGTTGTGCCGGCCGGCGAGCGGCAGTTGCGATGCCGGTAGCAGGAAACGATCGCCGTGCACCAGCCACGCTTCGCCGCGGTTTTCCCGCAAGCCGAAATCGTCGCTGTCGGCGGGCGCAGCGAGGCCGAACGTGATCAGTCTGCGGCCGGGAAGCGCCATGCGTCTGACGCGCGCATCGTCTCGGTTGAGCACCTGCACACCGCTGCCGCGAAAGATGCGCGCCTTCGCAGCCGCGTAATCGTCGAGATCGATATAGCGGTCGAGATGATCATCGGAGATGTTCAGTACCGTCGCCGCGGTGGCATCGAGAGAAAGCGTGGTTTCGAGCTGGAAACTCGACAACTCCAGCACCCAGGCTTCGGGCAGCGCGCCACGATCGAGGTGCGCCATCAGCGCATCGAGCGCCGCAGGCGAGATGTTGCCCGCGACGGCGACCCGTCGGCCGGTCGAGGCGATCAAATGGCCGGTCAGCGCCGTGGTCGTCGTCTTGCCATTGGTGCCAGTGATCGCCAGCAGCGGGACATGTTGCTTCAAGGCGCGCAATGCCAGGGCGAACAGCTCGATTTCGCCGACTACCGGGATGCCCCGTGCCCGGGCATGGATCACCGGCAGCAGACCGGGAGAAAGACCCGGCGAGAGGACGAGCAGGTCGATGCCGTCGAGCAATGCCTTGTCGAAGCGCTCGTCGAGGGGCTGGCAATGAAATTCTGCGCTGGCGACACGGCACATCAAGGCATCCAGCCCGGGTGGGGCTGCGCGCGAATCGACGACACGCAGCCGCGCGCCCTGCCGCGCGCACCAGCGCGCACTGGCCAGCCCCGATTCGCCCAGGCCCATGATCAGCATGTGTTTGCCAGCGAGGTTCATCGGATTTTCAGCGTAGACAAACCGATCAGCACCAGCAGCAGGGTGATGATCCAGAAGCGCACGACGACCTGGGTTTCCTTCCAGCCGACCTGTTCGAAGTGGTGATGGAGCGGCGCCATCAGCAGGATGCGCTGGCCGGTGCCGGTCCTCCACTTGGTGAATTTGAACCAGCCGACCTGCAGCATCACCGAGACGGTCTCGGCGACGAACACGCCGCTCATGATGAAGAAGACGATTTCCTGCCGCACGATCACCGCGACGGTGCCGAGTGCGGCGCCGAGCGCGAGTGCCCCGACATCGCCCATGAAGACTTCTGCGGGGTAGGCGTTGAACCACAGGAAACCCAGCCCCGCCCCGGCCAGCGCGGCGCAAAACACCGTCAGCTCGCCGGCGCCTGGTACATAAGGCAGCAGCAGGTATTTCGCGAACACCGCATGGCCGGCGACATAGGCGAAGATGCCGAGGGCGGTGCCGACCATCACCGTCGGCATGATCGCCAGGCCGTCGAGACCATCGGTCAGGTTCACCGCGTTGCTCGCACCGACGATGACCAGATAGGTAAGCACGATGAAGCCGACGATACCGAGCGGATAAGAGATGCTTTTGAAGAAGGGCACGATCAGATCGGTGCGCATCGGCAGGGTCGTGCCAAAACCGCTGCCGGCCCATTGCAGGAACAGCTGCCAGGCTTTCTCGCTCGACGGCGCGGAGATCGAAAACGCGACCCACAGCGCGGCAACGATGCCAATCACCGTCTGCCAGAAGAACTTGGCCTTGGCCGACAGCCCCTTCGGGTTGCGATGTACGACCTTGCGCCAGTCGTCCACCCAGCCGATCGCGCCATAGCCGAAGGTGACGATCAGCACGATCCAGACGAAACGGTTGGACAGATCCGCCCACAGCAGCGTGGCCAGACCCAGTGAAATAAGGATCAGTGCGCCACCCATCGTCGGCGTACCGGCCTTGACGAGATGGGTTTGCGGGCCGTCATGGCGCACCGCCTGGCCGATCTTTTTCACTGTCAGCCAGCGGATCACCCGCGGGCCGAGGACGAACGAAATGGTCAGCGCCGTCAGGGTCGCCAGCACCGCGCGCAACGTGATGTAGTTGAAGACGTTGAAGGCGCGGATGTCCTGCGCCAGCCACTGAAACAACTCAAGCAGCATCGTGCTCTCCTTGCGCCTCGGCGACGATGCGTGCGACGATGCGTTCCATCCGCATGAAACGCGAGCCCTTGACGAGCACCGTGGTCTGCGCGTCCATCTCGGCCTGCAGCGCGTGCACCAGTGCATCCGGATGTGAGAAATGACGTGCGCCGCTGCCGAAATCATGCACCGCGGCAAGGCTTTTCTCGCCGAGCGCGAACAGCGCCTCGATGCCATGACTCTTCGCATAGCCGCCGATCTCGCCGTGCAACTGGACGGCCGCTTCGCCGACCTCGCCCATGTCGCCCATCACTAGGATGCGTCGACCGGGCTGCGCGGCGAGCACGTCGATCGCGGCGCGCATCGAATCGGGATTGGCGTTGTAGCTGTCGTCGATCACACAGGCGCCTTGCCAACCGCGACGCATTTGCAGCCTGCCGGCGATGCCGCGGTAATGGGTCAGGCCACGCACGATCGGCGCGAACGGTACGCCGATGGCATAGCAGGCGGCGGCGGCGGCGAGCGCGTTGTGGCCATTGTGTTCCCCAGGCAGCGGCAGTGCGATCCGGGCTTCTTCCTGCGGAGTGACGAGGTCTAACTCACCACCGGAAAGCGCTGGCTGCCAGCGGCCATGCACGGTGGCCCGCGGATCGAAGCCGAACGTGACGATGGTGCGCCCACGATTGAGGCGGCACCAGTACTCGGCGTACGGATCATCGGCATTGATCACTGCCACCCCATCGCTGCCCAGCCCAGAGAAAATCTCACCCTTCGCCTTGGCGATCTCGGCGAGCGAACCCAACCCGCCGAGATGGGCGCGCTGGGCATTGGTGACGACGGCCACCGTCGGCTGGGTGATGTGCGTCAGATAGGCGATCTCGCCAAGGTGATTCATGCCCATCTCGATGACAGCCGCGCGGTGAGGCGCATGGAGCCTAAGCAGAGTCAGCGGCACGCCAATGTCGTTGTTCAGGTTGCCGGATGTTGCCAGCACCGCGTGTTGGCCGAAATCGGCGCGCAGAATCGAGGCGCACATTTCCTTGACCGTGGTCTTGCCGTTGCTGCCGGTGATCGCGATCACCGGGAGATGGAAACGGCTGCGCCAATGGGCGGCGAGCGTTCCCAAGGCACGACGCGGGTCGGCAACGCCGATCAGCGGCAGATCGGCATGCTGTTCAGCCCAGTCGCTGCGCACCAGCGCCGCGCTGGCGCCACTGGAGAGCGCCTGTTCGACGTAATCGTGACCGTCGAAGCGCTCGCCCTTGAGTGCGACGAACAGCATCCCGGGTGTGACGGCGCGCGAATCGGTGCCGACGCTGGTGAATTCGACATCCCGGCCGGTCTGAATGCCGTTGAGGAGCAGGGCGGCAGTAGACAAACTCAGCATCGCTGTTCCTCCTCGATCGTCTGCCCGGATCGTCCGGCGATGCCCTCGGCATCCAGCCGTCGTTCGGCGAGCGCCTTTTCGGCGACACCAAGATCGGAGAACGGCAGACGCTGCCCGGCGATTTCCTGGTAAGGCTCGTGCCCTTTGCCGGCGAGCAGGATCACGTCGCGGTGGTCGGCGGTGGCGATGGTCGCTTGAATCGCGCGTTCCCGGTCGGGCTCCACTCTTGGCTTTCGCTGCATGCCGGCGACGATCTGGTCGATGATCGTCTGGGGATTCTCGCCGCGCGGATTGTCGCTGGTGACGACCACCTCGTCCGCCAGACGCTCGGCGATCGCGCCCATCTGCGGACGCTTGCCGGGATCGCGCTCACCGCCGCAGCCGAAAACGCAGATCAGTTTGCCACCGCGTGCCTTTGCGGTCGGCTGCAGGGTTTGCAACACCTTTTCCAGTGCATCCGGCGAGTGGGCGTAATCGATGATCACCAGTGGTGAGTCGTCCCCACCCACCGGCTGCATGCGGCCGGGCGGCGCAACGATGTGCCGCAAGGCGGCGGCGATGTTTGGCAGCGCCTCGCCGCCAGCGAGCAGGGCGCCGATCACGGCGAGCAGATTGGCGACGTTGAAGCGGCCGATCACCGGCGCCCTAAAACGAACGCCATCGACCGTGAAGGCAATGCCTTGCGTGGTCTCTTCGATCTCGGTCGCACGTAGCACGCGGTCGGCGCCGGTTTCGTCGTGCAGCGTGTAGCCGATCGCCGGGGTTTTGCCGTGCAGATCGGCGGCAAGTTTGCGGCCAAAGGGATCGTCGAGGTTCAGTACCGCGTATTTCAGACCCGGCCAGCCGAACAGTTTCGCCTTCTCGGCGGCATAGGTTTCCATCGTGCCGTGGTATTCGAGATGGTCGCGCGTCAGATTGGTCAGTACAGCGACAGTAAAACGAACGTCGGCGACGCGGTTCTGGTGCAGACCGATCGAGGAGACTTCCATCGCACAGGCGACAGCCCCCTGGCGCACGCTCGCCGGCAAAAATTCGCGCAGCACATGGGCGCCCGGTGTCGTGTTCGGCCCGGCCACGAGCGCGCCGGGAAAGCCATTGCCGAGGGTGCCGACGATCGCGCACTTGCGCCCGAGCGAAGTCAGCACCTGGGCGATCCATTGCGTCACCGACGTCTTGCCATTGGTGCCGGTGACGCCAACGATGAAATCGGGTTGGATCACATTTCCTCCTGCACGGGCAGTGCGCTTTTCGCCACCGTTATCAGCTGCGGTGGAGCGTCGGGCGGAATCCCGAGGGCACGCAGGGCGCTAGCCGTCACTGTGGCGAACACCGGCGCGGCGACCTCGCCGCCATAGTATTTGCCCGCCGAGGGTTCATCGATCATTACCGCGACGATCAGACGCGGATCGGAGACGGGTGCAAAGCCGACGAAAGCAGCAATATATTTATTGACATACTCGCCCCCTTCAAGTTTCACTGCGGTACCGGTCTTGCCTGCGACGCGATAGCCAGGCACTTGCGCCTTGGTAGCCGTCCCGCCGGGTTGCACCACCATTTCCAACATCGCGCGCATTTCCTTGGCGGTCTGCTCGGAAAACACGCGCAGGCCGACTGCGGGCGGCGCCTCGATGCGGGTCAAAGACAGCGGCAGCAGGTCGCCGTTGCGTGCAAACACCTGATAGGCCCGCGCAAGCTGGATCAGCGTCACGGCAATGCCGTGACCATACGACATGGTCGCCTGCTCGATCGGCCGCCAGTATTTCCAGGGCCGCAGCCTGCCGCCAGCCTCGCCGGGAAAACCGATGCGGGTGGGCTGGCCGAAACCGAGCTTGTCGAACATCGCCCACATCTCCTGCGCCGGCAGGGCGAGGGCCATTTTCGAGACTCCGACGTTGGAGGACTTCTGGATCACCTGCGCCACCGTCAGCACGCCGTGGGGGTGCGCGTCGTGGATCGTCGCCGGGCCGATCGCGAGTTTGCCGGGCGAGGTCTGGATCGGCGTGTCGAAACGCACCTGCCCTTTTTCGAGCGCGAGCGCGACCGCGAAGGGCTTGAAGGTCGAGCCCGGCTCGAAGGAATCGGTAAAGGCGCGGTTGCGCAATTGCGCACCCGAGAGCCGGCTGCGGTTGTTCGGATTGTAAGCGGGCAGGTTGGCCAGTGCGAGAATCTCGCCGGTCTTCGCATCGAGCATCACGATGCCACCGGCCTTGGCGCGGTGTTCCGCAACGGCCTGTTTTAGATGCGAATAGGCGAGATATTGCAGCTTCGCATCGATGGAGAGCGTGACATCTTTCCCGTCCTGCGGGGCGTGGATCGATTCGACGTCCTCGACGATCTGACCGCGCCGATCCTTGATTACGCGCCGGCTGCCCGGCTTGCCGGCGAGCAGCGCATCGAGGGCCAGTTCGATGCCTTCCTGGCCGCGGTCTTCCGCGCCAGTAAAGCCGAGCAAGTGCGCAGTGACTTCGCCAGCAGGATAGTAGCGGCGATATTCGTTTTGGAAATGGATGCCGGGCAGCTTCAACGCGGCGATCTCACCGGCGAGATCAGGCGGGATCTGGCGCTTCAGATAAACGAAATCGCGCTCGCTGGCGAGCTTGCGCGTCAGCTCACGTACCTCGATGCCGAGCAGTGCGGCGAGCTGGCGCGCCTCGGCGGGTGAAAGCTGCGCATCCTCTGGGATGGCCCAGACCGATTTCACAGGTGTCGAGACCGCGAGCACCGTGCCGTGGCGATCGAGGATGCGACCACGCGTGGCCGGCATTTCGATCACACGCTCATAACGCGCCTCACCTTTGCCGATCAGGAAATCCTTCTGAATGCCCTGCAGGTAAAAAGCCCGGCCGATCAACGCGACGAAACCGGCGAGCAGCAGGCCCAGCAGCAAGCGGGCGCGCCAGATCGGCAGGCGGTCGACGAGGAGAGGACTTCTGGCGAGTTTCATTCGCTGACGCTGAAAATCTGCTGCGGCCGGGGCGGATGCATGCCAAGCCTGTCGCGGGCGATCTGTTCGACACGCGCATGCGCGGCCCAAGTGCTCTGTTCGAGTTGCAGTTGGCCCCATTCGACCTCGAGCGCGCGCATCCGTTCCTGTTCGCGTTCCAGCGCCGTGACGAGCTTGCGGGCGCGGTGGTTGCTGGAGACTACCGCCAGTGCCGACACGAGCACGGCGAGCAGCAAGACGAGGTTTACTCGCGCCATCACAGCTTCTCCGCGACGCGCATCACCGCGCTGCGTGCCCGTGGGTTGGCGGCGATTTCCTGGGCACTAGCGCGCTGCGGCTTACCGATCAGGCGCAGCGTCGGCCGCGGAAGTTCTGCGCTGGTGAGCGGCACCTCTTTCGGCGGTAAGGGCGGCTGTGCCTGCCCGCGCAGAAAGCGTTTGACGATGCGGTCCTCGAGCGAATGAAAACTGATCACGACCAATCTCCCACCTGGCCGTAGACGGTCGAGCGCCTGCGGCAGTGCTAGCGAGAGCTCCTCAAGCTCCCGATTGACGTGAATCCGTAGAGCCTGGAAGGTGCGCGTCGCCGGATGCTGGCCTGGCTCGCGCGTGCGCACGACCTGCGCCACGAGCGCGGCAAGTTCTCCTGTGGATGAAATACGTTGCCGGCGCCGAGCAGCAACAATCGCCTTTGCAAGCGCATGAGCAAACCGTTCTTCGCCATACTCACGAATCACCTCCTCGATTTCCGATTGATCGGCCCGCGCCAGAAAGTCCGCCGCGGTTTCCCCTTGCGTCGTATCCATGCGCATGTCGAGCGGCGCATCGAAACGAAAACTGATGCCGCGTGCTGGATCGTCCAACTGCGGCGAAGAGACACCCAGATCGAACAAAATCCCATCGACTGACGTGACTCCCAGGCCATCCAGCACTTCGCTCAGGCGCCTGAACGCGGCATGGACGAGCGTCAAGCGTGGGTCGGTCATGGTCTGGCCGGCGGCAACCGCCGCCGGATCGCGATCCAGCGCAATCAGTCGTCCCTGCGGTCCCAGTTGCGCGAGGATCGCGCGGCTGTGGCCACCACGCCCGAACGTCGCATCGAGATACGTGCCAGCGGGCTCGATGCTCAATGCCGCGATGGCCTCGCGCAGCAGCACCGGCTGGTGTGCCGGAAAGGTCGCGTCGTTCATCGCCCGGGATCACAACGAAATGTCCTCGAAACCGGGTGGCGGTTCGCTGCCGCCCAAGGCCTCGAAGGCGGTTTCATGCTGACGCCGCCAGCCGGCATCAGACCAGATCTCGAAATGGGAGCCCATGCCGACGAGCCACACCTGTTTGTCGAATTCGGCGGTTTCGCGCAACTCCGGTGCGATCAGAATGCGGCCGGCGGCATCGAGTTCGCACTCGCGCGCATTGCCGACAAGGATGCGCTTGAGCGCCGCGGAACGCGGATCGAAGCTTGGGGCGGCGAGGATCTTGTCTCGGATCGGCTGCCAGGCGGGCTCCGGGTAAAGCAGCAGGCAGCGATGCGGATGGGCGGTCAGCACCAGCCGGCCGGCGCCGGCAGTCAGCAACCCCTCGCGATGCCGGGCGGGGATCGCCAGCCGACCTTTCGCATCCAGACTGAGTTGCGCCGCGCCTTGGAACACCAGCTCCCCCTTTTTCCCACTCATCCCCACTGAGCCCCACTTTATTCCACCGATTTGGATGAGTCAATAGGGAAAGCGGAAAAAAATTTCTGCCGACACAATGACTTAGAGGTCAACTGGCGATCTGTTTCTAGAAAAAGAAAATCCTTGCAAATCAATGCAACGGAGCATGTTCTGAAAGTTGTTTGTGAAGAGTTGGAGAGGGAAGCCCGCCGATAAGCCGGGTTCTGTCGTGGGCAGCCATTCCTCTAGGCCCGTCGTTGCCGACGGGCTCGAGCAGCCTACCCGGGAGCGGCGCGAGCCACGCCATCGCTCCCCTATTTGGCCTTGCCCCGGATGGGGTTTTGCTTGCCGTCGCCATTACTGGCGGCGCGGTGAGCTCTTACCTCGCCTTTTCACCCTTGCCGGCCCGCATGCATACGGGCTTGGGCGGTATGTTTTCTGTGCCACTTTCCGTCGCCTTGGGCCGCTTGCGCGGCTTGCTGCGCCCGGCCGTTAGCCGGCATCCTGCTCTGTGGGGCCCGGACTTTCCTCTCGATGCCTGTTGCATCCAGCGGCTGCCTGGCGGACTTCCGGTGTCAGGATACAGGATTCGGGAGACGGGTTACAACGACCTGTTTCCAAGGGTCGGAAGCCAGGCTTCATTCTGACGTTTTCTTTTCCGGCACGAAGGTAAACACGCCATTCTTGACACGGAAGCTGCCGATCAACTCTCCGGGTTCAGGCGGAGGTTCCTCGAAAGGCTGCATCTGGCAGGTCTGGGTTTCGGCGACATACCAGCGCTTGCCCTGGTTCAGGATGTAGGCGCCGGTCGGCGTACGGTAGAGATCGACGCGCACCTTCTCGCCGGCTTTTTTCAGCGGGTAACGCCGCTGGCATTCCGGATAGCGGGTGACGATCAGATCGAGCTCCCAGCCTTCGCTCCAGAAATAAGGCTTGTTGCGCTCCACCGTCAGCGAATGGTTGCCGCCGTCGATTTCATAACCGGCGGGTTCTTTCGCGCAGGCGGCGAGCAGGCTGGCAAGCAAGATGCCCAGCAACATGCGCAGTTTCATCGCAGATCCTCCACTGTCCAGCCAACCATCTCGCCGGCACGCAACGGCACGAGAACATCGTCGGCGAGATAGGGCAGGGTTTGCGGCACGCGCCAGCTTCGGCGCACCAGCGTGATTTTTTCACGATTGCGGGGCAAGCCGTAGAAATCGGCTCCATGAAAGCTAGCGAACGCTTCGAGTCTGTCCAAGGCGCCGGCGGCTGCGAAAGCCTCGGCATACAGCTCGATGCCGGCATGAGCGGTGTAGCAGCCGGCACAACCGCAGGCCGCCTCCTTGGTACGGCGTGCGTGCGGTGCAGAATCGGTGCCGAGAAAGAATTTCGGGTTCCCGGCGGTCGCTGCCGCGATCAGCGCGCGGCGATGGCGCTCGCGCTTCAGCACCGGCAAGCAGTAATGATGTGGTCGAATGCCGCCAGCAAAGAGCGCATTGCGGTTCAGCAGCAGATGGTGGGCGGTGATCGTCGCGGCGATCGTCGGCCCAGCCGCCGTCACGAAGGCAACCCCCTCTTCTGTCGTGACGTGTTCGAGCACCACCTTGAGCGCGGGAAAGTCCTTGACAAGCGGTGCCAACACCTTGTCGATGAACACCGCCTCGCGGTCGAAGACGTCGACATCTGGGTCGGTGACCTCGCCATGCACGAGCAGCGGCAGACAGAGTTTCTCCATCCGGGCCAGCGTCGCCGAGCACTTCGTGAGATTGGTGACGCCGGCATCGGAATTCGTCGTCGCCCCGGCCGGATAGAGTTTCACTGCATGGATGATGCCGCTTGCCTTGGCGCGATCGATTTCTTCCGGCGGCAGGTTGTCGGTCAGATATAGCGTCATCAACGGCGTGAAAGTTGCGCCGGGTGGGAGGGCGGCGAGAATGCGCTCGCGGTAGGCGGCGGCTTGCGCTACGCTCGTCACCGGCGGCTTCAGGTTCGGCATCACGATCGCGCGCGCAAAGCGTTTGGCCGTGTCGGGCAGCACGGCTCGAAGCGCATCGCCGTCACGCAGATGCAGGTGCCAGTCATCGGGACGGGTGAGAGTGATTTTTTGCACGACGGGATTTTATCCATCCGCTTTGAGTTGCAGCGCCTGGCGATACAGAGCGTTCTTGGGCTGGCCGGTAATCTCACTGGCGAGCTTGACCGCCTGTTTGAGCGGCAGTTCCGCGAGCAGCAGGGCCAGGGTGCGTTCGCTGGGCGGATCGAGCCCTTCGCGGGGTGGGGGGGCGGAAACGAGCAGCACGAATTCCCCGCGGCAGCGGTTAGCGTCGGCAGCAAGCCAGGAGGGCGCGGCGGGCAGCGGCATGCGCTCGATCTGCTCGAACCGCTTGGTCAGCTCGCGGGCGATCACGATCTCGCGCTGTGGCTCGAACAGCTCGGCGAGATCCTGGACGGTTTCCTGGATGCGATGCGGCGCCTCGTAGAACACCAGTGTCGCGGGAAGCTCTTTCAACGTAGCGAGTGCCGTGCGGCGAGCGCCGACTTTCGTCGGCAGGAAGCCGATGAAGCAGAACGGCCCGACCAGACCACTGGCTGACAGTGCGGTGATCGCGGCATTCGCGCCGGGCAGCGGCGTGATGCGGAAACCTGCCCGCCGCACGGCGTCGACGGCTAACGCGCCCGGATCGGAGATGCCCGGCGTGCCGGCATCCGAGATCAGCGCGACGTCCTGGCCGGCGCCAAGCAGCGCGATGAGTTTTTCCGCCGCCGCGCGCTCGTTGTGTTCATGAAGCGCGATCAGCGGCGTCGTGATGCCATAGTGGTCGAGCAGCACCCGCGCGTGACGGGTGTCCTCGCAGGCAATCGTGGCGACGTTCTTCAAGGTCTCCAGCGCGCGTAGCGTGATGTCGGCGAGGTTGCCGATCGGCGTGGCGACGATGAATAATGTGGCGCTCATGAACGGCATTATCCCCCACAAGCCACAACAGATCGGCGCAGTCGGCGAGGCGGCCGCGGCACGCCATCTCGCTGCGCAGGGTCTCGAGATCCTGGCACGCAATTTCCGCGTCAAGGGTGGCGAGATCGATCTCATCTGCCGCGACGGGGACACGACCGTGTTCGTCGAGGTGCGGCGCCGCGCGCGCAGCGATTTTGGGGGCGCGGCCGACAGCATCACCGCAACCAAACGGCAACGGCTGATCCTCGCCGCGCGTCACTGGCTGGCGCGGCATGGCGAGGGTCCCTGCCGCTTCGATTGTGTGCTGATCGACGGCGAGCGGATCGAATGGATCAGGAATGCGTTTTCTGCTGACTAGCCTGCTGTGCGCGCTGAGTCTGTCGGCAACGGCGCAGACGGTCAGGCTCTTGGTGCAGAGCTCGTCCCTGGCCGGGTTCCAGTATTATGCCGGCGCGGCGGTGTGGGAACACTTGCGCGTCGGGGACCGGCTGGCTTTGGTACGCGAGGCGGACTATCCTCATGATGCCAATGCGGTGCGGGTCGAATGGCGGGGCCTCAAGCTCGGCTATCTGCCGCGTGCCGAGAACGAGGCCTTGGCCCGCGCGGTCGATCGCGGCGAACGCGTCGAAGGGCGCATCGCGGCGTTGCCCCAGCACAAAAACCCTTGGCGGCGACTGCGCATCGATGTATTTGTCGTCCTTTAGCCGCTCTTTTCCATCACGGCAAGGCAAGTCCGGCCGGGTAGAATCGACTGCCATGTCTTTGATCGCACGCATCCAACAACAATTCGACGAGAGCATCGCCGTCAAGCAGGCGGCGCTGGCCGCGCTGGCCGCGCCACTCGAGGCCGCGACACGCTTGATTGCCGCACGTCTGGTTACCGGTAGCAAGGTGATGATTTGCGGCAACGGCGGATCGGCGGCCGATTCCCAGCATTTCGCCGCCGAGCTGCTCAACCGTTTCGAGAAGGAACGCCGGCCGCTGGCAGCGCTCGCGCTGACCACCGATACCTCGACGCTGACCTCGATTGCCAACGATTATGCCTTCGAGCAGGTGTTCGCGAAGCAGGTGACCGCCTTGGGACGGGCCGGCGACGTGCTGCTGGCGATTTCGACTTCCGGCAATTCGCCGAACGTCGCCCACGCGATCGATGCTGCCCATGCCGTCGGGATGAGCATCGTCGCGCTCACCGGCAAGGGTGGGGGAAGCATCGGTGGTCGACTCAGGTCTGACGACATTCATCTGTGCGTGCCCGCCGAGCGCACCGCGCGCATCCAAGAAGTTCATCTGCTCATGATCCATTGCCTGTGTGACGGCATCGACGCACTCATTCTGGGAGAAAACCAATGAACAGACGCACTCTGCTCCTTTTCGCCACCCTCGTTCCGCTGCTGGCCGGCTGTTTTGGCGCCGTCGCCGTCGGCACCGGGGTCGGTGTGCTCGCCTATGCCGATCGGCGGCCGGTCGAAACCCAGACCACCGACGAAGGCATCGAGTGGCGCGCTGCGAGCCGCATCTCGGAAAAATTCGGTAGCCAGACCCACGTCAATGTCACCAGTTACAACCGTACCGTGCTGCTCACCGGCGAGGTACCGGATGCCGCCACCAAGGCCGAAGTCGAGAAGATCGTCGCCACCGTGCCGAACGTCAAGGCGATCGTCAATGAACTGCAGATCGCTGGCGTCAGTTCGCTGACTTCGCGCAGCAACGATGCCTATCTGACCTCGAAGGTGAAGGCGCGCTTCATCGATGCCAACCAGTTTGCCGCGAACCATGTCAAGGTGGTCACCGAAGCCGGAGTCGTCTATCTGATGGGACTGGTCACCCAACGGGAGGCCAATGCCGCAATCGAGATCGCCCGCACCACCGGCGGAGTGTTGAAGGTCGTGCGCGTCTTCGAGATCATTTCCGAAGAGGAAGCGCGGCGCCTTTCCGGCAGTGGCCAGGGCACGAGCGGGGCGCCTGCCCAGCAGGCGAACCCGAAACCGGCGCAGTGATCTATCCGCCTCCGCTGTTCGAGCAGAAGATCTGCTCACCAACCGAATTTCCCGCGCGCGCGGCGACGTTACCACGCCCGCGGGTGTTCACGAACGGCTGCTTCGACCTCCTGCATCGTGGCCATGTCACTTATCTGGCGCAGGCGCGCGCGCTGGGCGCCTGCCTAGTCGTCGCGGTGAATTCCGATGCGTCGGTCAAGCGTCTCGGCAAGGGCGAAGATCGGCCGGTAAATCCGCTCGCCGATAGGATGGCGGTGCTGGCGGCGCTGGAGAGCGTTTCGTTGGTGACCTGGTTCGATGAGGATACGCCGATCGAGCGCATTCTCGCCTGCCGGCCGGAAATCCTCGTCAAGGGCGGTGACTGGCCCATCGGGAAGATCGTCGGTGCCCAGGAAGTGCTCGGCTGGGGTGGTCAGGTGCATTCGATTCCTTTCCTGCACCAGCGCTCGACGACCGCACTGCTGGAGAAGATCAGGCGTCTTTAGCGTGGAACGCCTGAACAGCCGACCGTGGCCGCCTGCGTTTCATTGACCGTGGGTGGCCCGAGGTCGGCGATGCGGCGTTAGAAGAAACGGTGGCTCGTTCGATGGCCTGGCGCACCAGGCCGAGATGCACGCGCAGCGTGTAGATCATGTCGCTGAAAGCCAACGGCACGGCCAGGTGATTGACATCGCGCTCGATCGCATCGACGCGGGCGAGCCATTCGGCGCGCGTCAGTTTTCCTGGGTCGGCTTCCAGTTCGGCTTCGAGGAACTTGAGTTCCCCGTAGCGGCGGTAGATGCGCGCTTTGATGCGCCAGTTGTAGAGACCCGGCGCGAATTTCAGCACCGGGATCAATACCGCGAAAAGCGGGATCAGCATCACCAGCATCCGGTCGATCAAGGTCGCCGCCCAGAAAGGGAGAAAACGCTGCAACCAGGGCTTGCCGGATTTGTAGAAGCGCTGCGCCTCGGGCGAGAGTGGGAAATCGACATGGTCGACAGCTGTCGGGCGCGGAAACTCGCCGGCGCGCTGGAAGATGCCGGCACTGCCGTGGGCTTCGCTGATCGCCTGCATCAGCAGATCGACCAGCGCGGGATGGGTGCTTTCGCGCACCACGAGTTTGGCCATTGTGGCAATGAGTTCGATGTCGGTCGGCGGCTGATCCAAGGCTGGGTCGATCGCGCCGCGGGGCAAGGTGAGCCGGCTAAGAAATGAGAACTGGCGCGTGTAGGCTTCGGCATGCACGAGATTCATCAGCCGTACCCCCGGCGTATGTAGCAGCGTCCACACCGTGGCCGACTGAAGTGGGCCGACGACGAAGGCGGCATCGATTTGCTTTTTCGCAAATGCCTGCGCGAGATCGAGACCGCCGAGTTCGATGAGCCGGGAGTTTTCTGCGTCGATGCGGCTGAACGAGAGCAACTGATCGGCGAGATGGCGGGTGCCGCTGCCTTTTTTACCGATCGCGACACGCTTGCCTTTCAGGTCGACAAGACGCGTCGGCGTGCCGAGCTCGGCGCGATGAAAAATCCACAACGGTTCGTAGTAAAGGCTTCCCAGCGAATACAGGGCATCGTCTTGCTGCGGGCTTGCCGTGCCACCCTGGATGAAGGCGGCATCGATGGCTTCGTTTGGATCACGCAGCCTGGCCAGATTCTCGCTCGAACCGGCGGATGGGCGCTCGATCAGCGTGATGCCATAGCGTGCCAGCGTATCTTTGTAGAGCGCTGCGAAGCGTTGATAGGCTCCCCCTTCTGCTCCTGTAGAGATGGTTAGGCTCTCCGGCGGAGCAGGGCGGATGAAGCGTGAGGCAAGCCAGAAACCGGCAAGAACGATCAACAGCAACGGCAGGCCGACGACCAGCAGGTCGCGCAGTGAGTACTGGCGCAGCGGCCGGAGCCTACGGCGCATCAGAACGGAATGTCGTCCTCGACGTCACTGAAGCCGCCGTTGCCCGGCGCGGGCGCTGCCGAGGGGCGGGCGGCGGTCGGGCGTACGGCGGTATCGCGGGATGAGGCTTCGCCGCTGCCTTCGCGGCGGCCGAGCATCTGCATTTCTGTCGCCTCGATCTCGGTCGTGTAGCGGTCCTGGCCGTCCTGGCCCTGCCACTTGCGCGTGCGCAGTCGCCCCTCGATATAGACCTGCGAACCTTTTTTCAGGTACTGGCCGGCGATTTCGGCGAGCTTGCGGTAGAACACCACGCGATGCCATTCGGTGACTTCTTTTTTCTCGCCGCTGGTCTTGTCCTTCCAACTCTCGGTCGTCGCGATGCGGATGTTCGTGACTGCGTCGCCATTTGGCAGGTAGCGGACTTCCGGATCCGCGCCGAGGTTGCCTACCAGAATCACCTTGTTCACCGAAGCCATCGTTTTCTCCTTAGCTTGTCCGTGGTTGGGGCGCCTCACCGCGGGCGGCCAGCATCAGCCAGATGATACCAAGTGCGCTACAAGCGAGATGCACGGCAGCGGCACCGAGATGCTTGACCAGCCAGCCACCGAGCAGACCGCCGAGGAACAGGCCGACCGATTGTGTCGTGTTGTAGATGCCCAGTGCGGCACCTTTCGCCGAAGCCGGTGCGATGCGAGAGATCAGCGAGGGCTGCAACGCTTCGAGGACGTTGAACCCGACGAAGAAGGCGAACAGCCAGAAACCCATCGACCATACACCGCTGCCCGTGGTGGCAAACCCTGCCTGGACGAGGATCAGCAGCGCGACGGCACCCAGATAGACGGGGCGTAGGCGACCCCGTTTCTCGGCGGCGATGATCAGCGGCACCATCACAGCAAAGGAGAGCAGCACCGCCGGCAGATACACCTTCCAATGCGCCCCGCCTGGCAGACCTGCCGTCACCAGCGCCGGTGGCACGACGACCCACAGGGCCGTCTGCATCAGATGCAGCGCGAAAACCCCGAAATTGAGGCGGGCCAGCCGCGCATCGAAAAGCACGACGGAAAAGGGGGGAGTTTGCTGGCATGGCAAACTCGGCGCTGGTGGCACGGCACCGAATAGCAGACCGATCGCGCCCAGCGCCAGCATACCAATCAGACTGAAGAGCCCGGAGAGGCCGAGCGCTGCGGCGAGCGGCGGCGCGATCACCAGCGAGGCGGCGAACACCAGGCCGATCGTGGCACCGATCATCGCCATCACCTTGGTGCGATGCTGTTCGCGGGTGAGGTCGGCCGCCAATGCGGTGATCGCGGCGGAAATTGCCCCGGCGCCTTGCAGCACCCGGGCGAAGATCATCCAGTGAATATCGGGAGCTGCAGCTGCCAAGAAACTGCCCGCAGCGAACAGCAACAGGCCGAAGACGATGACCGGCTTTCGGCCAAAGCGATCCGAGGCGATGCCAAAGGGGATCTGCAAGAACGCCTGGGTCAGCCCGTAAGCGCCGAGCGCGAGACCGACCAGCGCCGTATCGTCACCCCCTGGCAGATCGCGCGCGAGCACTACGAACACCGGCAGGACGAGAAACAGGCCGAGCATGCGTAGGCCGAAAATGCTCGCCAGCACGGTGCCGGCGCGCCGCTCGGCGGGGGTCATTGTGGTGGAGATGGAGGCAGACACTGTAGATCCTTGGTTTTGGAGGACAGGTATATTAGCAAGTTGCCCTTGACCGAGTTTTTCGTTCCAGATGGAAGAAATCCGCATCCGCGGCGCCAGGACGCACAACCTCAAGAACATCAGCCTTGACCTCCCGCGCAACAAGCTGACCGTGATCACCGGTCTGTCCGGCTCCGGCAAGTCGTCGCTCGCCTTCGATACGCTCTATGCCGAAGGCCAGCGGCGCTACGTCGAGTCGCTGTCGGCCTACGCGCGCCAGTTCCTGCAATTGATGGAAAAGCCCGATGTCGACCTGATCGAAGGACTGTCACCGGCGATCGCGATCGAGCAGAAGGCCACCAGCCACAATCCGCGCTCGACCGTCGGCACGGTCACCGAGATCCACGACTATCTGCGGCTGCTCTATGCGCGGGTTGGCACGCCGCATTGTCCCGAGCATGGCGTCGCGCTCGAGGCGATGAGTGTGGCGCAAATGGTCGATCACGTCCTCGCCCTGCCCGAGGAGACGAAGCTGATGATCCTCGCGCCGGTGGTTGCCAACCGCAAGGGCGAGCAGCAAGAGCTGTTTTCGGAACTCAAGGCGCAAGGCTTCGTGCGCCTGCGCATCGATGGCCAGGTGTATGACATCGATGCGTTGCCCAAGCTCGCCAAGACGAAGAACCATTCGGTCGACATTGTCGTCGATCGCCTGAGAGTGAGGGCCGATCAGCGCCAACGGCTCGCCGAAAGCTTCGAGACCGCACTCACCCATGCAGAGGGGCGCTGCCTCGCGGTCGAGATGGATTCAGGCAAGGAACATCTGTTCTCGGCGAAGTTCGCCTGCCCGCATTGCGGCTATGCGTTGCGGGAGCTCGAGCCGCGCCTGTTTTCGTTCAACAATCCGATGGGCGCCTGCCCCACCTGCGATGGCCTTGGCCAGATCCAGTTCTTCGATCCGGCGCGCGTCGTCGCCTATCCCCATTTGAGCCTCGCGGCGGGGGCGATCAAGGGCTGGGACAAGCGCAACCAGTTCTACTTCCAGATGATCGAGTCGCTCGCCGCGCATTACGGCTTCGATAGCGACACGCCTTTCGAGGCGCTGCCGAAAGCCATACGTCAGGTTGTGCTCTACGGCTCGGGGCGCAAGTCGATCCGTTTCCGCTACCTGAATGAGCGCGGCCAGCGCGTCGAACGCAGCCATCCCTTCGAGGGCATCATCCCGAATCTCGAGCGTCGCTATCGCGAGACCGACAGCCTGCTGGTGCGCGAGGAGCTGGCGAAGTACCTGAATCAGAAGCCCTGTCCGGAATGCGGCGGAGCGCGCTTGAGGCGCGAAGCACGTCATGTCTTCGTCGGCGGCAGGACGATCGCCGAATTAAGCCGCCTGTCTTTGATCGACTGCCGCGATTTTTTCAATCTGCTCGAACTCTCAGGCCAGCGCGCGCAAGTCGCCGAGAAGATCGTCAAGGAGATCACCAGTCGCCTCACCTTCCTGATCAACGTCGGGCTCGACTACCTGTCGCTCGACCGCTCGGCGGAGACACTCTCCGGCGGCGAGGCGCAGCGCATACGACTGGCTTCACAGATCGGCTCGGGACTCACCGGCGTGATGTATGTGCTCGACGAACCGTCGATCGGCCTGCACCAGCGCGACAACACACGACTGTTGCAGACGCTCGCCGCGTTGCGTGATCTGGGCAATACGGTGATCGTCGTCGAGCACGACCAAGAGGCGATCGAAACCGCCGACTGGGTCGTCGACATGGGGCCGGGTGCCGGCGAGCATGGCGGGCGCATCGTCGCGCAAGGCACGCCAAGCCAGATCGCCGCCCATCCCGATTCGCTCACCGGCGCCTATTTGTCTGGCCGCCGCCGCATCGAGGTGCCGGCACGCCGCACAGCACCGAATCCGCAGCGAGTGCTGAAGATTCTTGGCGCCTGCGGCAACAACCTGCAGCACGTCGATCTGGAAATCCCGGTAGGTTTGTTCACCTG
The DNA here is from genome assembly GCA_964478415.1 of uncultured Methyloversatilis sp. Taxonomy (GTDB): domain Bacteria; phylum Pseudomonadota; class Gammaproteobacteria; order Burkholderiales; family Rhodocyclaceae; genus Sulfuricystis. Next base: position 5,264 of record CAYZII010000001.1, on the reverse strand, counting down.
TGTCACGGGGGTTTCCGGCTCCGGCAAATCGACGCTGATCAACGACACGCTCTATGCCGTCTGCGCACGCCACCTCTACGGTTCGGCGCTGGAGCCGGCGCCGCATGAAGCCATCCTGGGTCTCGAATTCTTCGACAAGGTGATCAATGTCGATCAAAGTCCGATCGGCCGCACGCCGCGCTCGAATCCGGCTACTTACACAGGACTTTTGACCCCGATCCGCGAATTGTTTGCCGGCGTGCCCGAGGCGCGCAGCCGCGGCTACGGCCCGGGACGCTTCTCCTTCAACGTCAAGGGTGGGCGCTGCGAAGCCTGTCAGGGCGACGGCATGATCAAGGTCGAGATGCACTTTCTGCCGGACATCTTCGTGCCCTGCGATGTCTGCCACGGCAAGCGTTACAACCGCGAGACGCTGGAGATTCGCTACAAGGGCAAGACCATCTACGAAGTGCTGCAGATGACCGTCGCGCAGGCCTATGAGTTCTTCGCGGCGGTGCCGGTGGTGGCGAGAAAACTGCAGACGCTGATCGACGTTGGTCTGTCCTACATTCAGCTGGGCCAATCCGCGACCACGCTTTCCGGCGGCGAGGCGCAGCGCGTGAAACTCGCGCTGGAGCTTTCGAAGCGCGACACGGGGCGCACCCTCTACATCCTCGACGAGCCGACCACCGGCTTGCACTTCCATGACATCGAGCTGCTGCTGAAGGTGCTGCACCGGCTGCGGGATGCCGGCAACACCGTCGTCGTCATCGAACACAACCTGGACGTGATCAAGACCGCCGACTGGATCGTCGATCTCGGCCCGGAAGGCGGCGCCGGCGGCGGGCGTATCATCGCCACCGGCACGCCGGAAGCGGTGGCGAAGACGCCGGGCAGCTATACCGGGCGCTATCTCGGCAAGATTCTGTGCGCGCCGAAGCTTTGAGCGAACCTCGCTTCACGGGTGCTACTCAAGCAGGAAGAATGGCTCACGCTGCTAGGATGCAGAAGCCGGTTCCAGAATAAAATGGCTTGAACCATTCTGCCACTTCATCATGCGCCTGAGTCCGGCCCAATGCGAAAGCATCCGCGCCATCGTCGCCGCCCAAGCGGGGGATTCGGCCCGTGTGCGGCTCTTTGGCTCGCGTCTCGATGACACGGCAAAGGGGGGCGATGTCGATCTACTGGTCGAACTTGCCGAGCCCGTCAGCGACCCGGCGCCGCTGGCTGCGCGTATCGCAGGGCGAGTCAGTCGCCTGCTCGAAGGCCGCAAGGTCGATGTTTTGTTGATGGCACCCAATTTGAAAATTATGCCGATTCATGAATGCGCCAGCCGAGAAGGGGTGCTGCTGTGATTGCCGATCAACGCGCTGCGGAGCGGCTGGATTACCTATTGCGCGTGGTGGCACGCGAAGTCGCCCATCTGCTGGCCACTGACCGGCGCCTGTTTGGCGAACCCTTCACAGCTTCCCGGGCGCGTAAGTTGAATGACGACGAAGCGCTCGCCGAACGCGTCGAGGCCTTCGTCTCCCGTTTCGGCCGTCTCCAGGACACACTGGGCGACAAGGTGCTGCCGGCCTGGTTGGCAGTGCACGGTGAAAGGGTTTCAACCTTCATCGACAATCTCGACCGGGCGGAACGCTTGGGCCTAATCGATGATGCGCAAGCGTGGCTCGACATGCGCCGCTTGCGCAATCTGATGGTGCATGACTACATCGACGATCCGCTGCTGCTCGCTTCCGCACTTCAGGCTGGCCATCAGTTCGTGCCGAAACTCGTTGCGATGGCGAGCAGGCTAAAGGCGCCGTCATGGAACAGTACGGATTGTGCGGGAGACACCGCTGCGTCGTCCGATCGAGAAGATGCCTGATGATCCAGGGAGAGCCAGGAATGCCCGGGTGGTCCAGGAAAATGGGCTGGGCGTGAATCTTCGGAGGGTCGCCAAGTGACAATACTCGTGACCGGCGGCGCCGGCTTCATCGGCAGCAACTTCGTGCTCGACTGGCTCGCCACGACTGGCGAGCCGGTGATCAATCTCGACAAGCTCACTTACGCCGGCAATCTGGAGAACCTGCAAGCGCTGGCGCAGGATCGCCGCCATCTGTTCGTCAAGGGCGACATCGGCGACAGTGCGCTTATCGAGCGCCTGCTCGCCGAGCACCGCCCACGCGCGATCGTCCATTTCGCCGCCGAATCGCATGTCGATCGCAGCATCCACGGGCCGGAGGATTTCATCCAGACCAACGTCATCGGCACCTTCCGCCTGCTCGAAGCCGCACGCGGCTACTTAAGCCGGCTGGATGAGCCGGAGCGCAGCGCGTTTCGCTTCCTCCATGTCAGCACCGACGAGGTCTACGGCTCGTTGGGGCCGCAGGATCCCCCGTTCAGCGAGACCACGCCCTATGCGCCGAACAGTCCGTACTCGGCCAGCAAGGCGGCGAGCGACCACCTGGTGCGCGCCTGGCACCATACCTATGGCCTGCCGGCGCTGACCACCAACTGCTCGAACAACTACGGCCCCTACCAGTTTCCGGAAAAGCTGATCCCGCTGATGATCGTCAATGCGCTCGCCGGCAAGCCTTTGCCCATCTATGGCGATGGCATGAACGTGCGCGACTGGCTCTACGTCGGCGATCACTGTGCGGCGCTCCGCCGCGTGCTGGCCGAGGGGCGCGTCGGCGAAACCTACAACATCGGCGGCTGGAACGAGAAGACCAATCTCGAGATCGTGCACACGGTCTGCCGCCTGCTCGACGAAATGCGGCCACGCGCCGATGGTGTCTCGTATGCAACGCAGATCGCCTTCGTCAAGGATCGTCCCGGCCATGACCGGCGCTACGCGATCGATGCCGGCAAGATCGCGCGCGAGCTGGGCTGGCGGCCGGCAGAGACTTTCGAGAGCGGCATCCGCAAGACGGTTGCCTGGTATCTCGACCATCCCGACTGGATCGCCCATGTCCAGAACGGCAGCTACCGGCAGTGGCTCGCGACGCACTACGGGGACACGGCGTGAAGCTGCTGCTGCTAGGCAAGAACGGCCAGGTCGGTTTCGAGCTGCAGCGCGCGCTCTCCCCGCTGGGGGAGATCGTCGTCGTTGGCCATGCCGAATGCGATCTCGCCGACGCGGCAGCGCTGCGTCACGCAATCGAAACCGTCGCGCCGGACGTGATCATCAATGCCGCCGCCTACACCGCCGTCGACAAGGCCGAGGTCGAGCCGGCGCTGGCCAAGGCGGTCAATGGCGTCGCGCCCGGCATCCTCGGTGCCGCGGCGCGCGACCGCGGCGCGCTGGTGATCCATTATTCGACCGACTACGTCTTCGATGGGCGCAAATCCGATGCTTACACGGAGGATGACGCGCCCAACCCGCTCAATGTCTATGGTGCAAGCAAGCTCGCCGGTGAGCGGGCCTTGCTGGCCAGCGGCGCGCGCTGCCTAATCTTGCGCACCAGCTGGGTGTTCGGCGTGCATGGCGGCAACTTCGTGAAGACCATCCTGCGTCTGGCGCGGGAGCGGGACAGCCTGTCCGTCGTCGCCGACCAGTTCGGCGCGCCGACCTCGGCAGCGCTGATCGCCGACGTCACCGCCCTGATCGTCGCGCGCTATCGGTGGTCGTGCCGCTCCACCAACACCGATTTTCCGTACGGCCTGTATCACCTGACCGCCGCCGGCCGAACCAGCTGGCATGAATATGCACAAACGATAATTGCTGCGGCCCAGGCCGCGGGCTGGCCATTGAAACTCACGCCTGCCGCCGTCCGGCCTATCCCCAGTGCGGACTATCCGACGGCGGCCCGGCGGCCGGCGAATTCTTGCCTCGCCACCACGAAGCTCGCGCAAGCCTTCGGACTCGTGCTGCCCGACTGGCGCGCAGGCCTCGCCCATGTTCTCGACACCTTGCTGGAAACCCGACCATGACGTTTCGACGCAAAGGCATCGTTCTCGCGGGCGGCGCTGGCACGCGGCTGCATCCGGCCACACTGGCGGTCTCGAAGCAGCTCTTGCCGGTGTTCGACAAGCCGATGATCTATTATCCGCTCACCACGCTGATGCTGGCGGGCATCCGCGAGATTCTCGTCATTTCGACGCCGCAAGACACACCGCGCTTCGCCCATCTGCTCGGCGATGGCGGCCAGTGGGGCATTTCTCTTTCCTATGCGGTGCAGCCCAAGCCTGAGGGATTGGCGCAGGCCTTCCTGATCGGCGAAGCTTTCCTGGCGGGCGCGCCGAGCGTGCTGGTGCTCGGCGACAACCTGTTCTATGGCCATGACTTCGTCAAGCTGTTGGAACGCGCAGCGCATCGCGCCAGCGGCGCGACGATCTTCGCCTACCACGTCCATGACCCGGAGCGTTATGGCGTGGTCGAGTTCGACGCCAACGGCATAGTGCTCAGCATCGAAGAGAAACCCAAGCTGCCGAAGTCCAGTTATGCGGTGACAGGCCTGTATTTTTACGATGCCCAAGCGGTGGAACTGGCGAGGACACTGAAGCCCTCCGCGCGCGGCGAACTCGAGATCACCGATCTCAACCGCCTGTATCTCGAACAGGGACGACTCGAGGTCGAAATCATGGGGCGTGGTTATGCCTGGCTCGATACCGGCACCCACGAATCCCTGCTCGAGGCCGGCCAGTTCATCGCCACGCTAGAAAAACGCCAGGGACTCAAGGTCGCCTGCCCGGAAGAGATTGCCTGGCGGCAAGGCTGGATCGATGCCGAACAGGTGCGGCGCCTGGCCGAGCCGCTGGCGAAGAATGGGTATGGCCAGTATCTGCTACGTCTGCTTGCGGAGATGCCACGATGAAAGTCACCCCGACCGCGATTCCCGATGTATTGCTGATCGAGCCACGCGTGTTTGCTGACGAACGCGGCTTCTTCTTCGAAAGCTACAACCGTGCCGCGTTCCGGCAGGCCACCGGCCTCGATCCGGAATTCGTCCAGGACAATCATTCGAAAAGCGTCAAAGGCGTGCTGCGCGGGCTGCATTACCAGTTGCCGCCGAGAGCGCAGGGCAAACTGGTGCGCGTCGTGGTCGGCGCAGTGTTCGATGTCGCGGTCGATCTGCGCCGTTCCTCACCGACTTTCGGGCGCTGGGTCGGCGTGCGCCTTTCGGCAGAAAACAAACAGCAGCTCTGGATTCCGCCCGGTTTCGCGCACGGCTTCCTAACCTTGTCGGAAAGCGCCGAGTTCCTCTACAAGACCACCGACTTCTATGCCCCGGAAAACGAGCGTGCGATCCGCTGGGACGATCCCCAGCTCGCGATCGACTGGCCGCTCGATGGCGCGC